>JAEUQN010000156.1 GCA_016789725.1 Blastocatellia bacterium
CAAGCGACGAAATTGCGGAGCCATTGCTTTCGGCCCCTGACTGCCCAGATAAACGACCGCTTTTCCGCTCACATCTTTCCCTGCGAAATCGTTGTGGTTCGCCTGCGGAGCGTCCAGCCCGTAGCCCAGAAACTCAACCTGCTCAACCGTGAAATTGCGTTTGCCACCGACATTTTTAGGAAAGACGATTCCTTCGCCATCTTTGAAGGTTCGCGTCTGTCCATTGACTTCGACCGTCAAGGTCGAATGGTTGCTGCTTTTGACGCCGAGGACTTTGACACGTTGAAAATACGAGCCGTTGTCACCGCCGGGCTTCACGCCCATTTCGCGCAGTTGCTGGGCGATGTAGGCCGCCGCCAACCCCAGGCCTTCAGAAAAAGTCGCGCGCCCTTCCAACTCATCCGAGGATAAATACGTGAGCCAGGTTTTCAGGTCTTCAACGAGGACTTGCCCTTTGCCGGATTTGGTTTTCTGAGCCAGGACCGGACTGATTGCCAAATTGAAGACCAACAGCAAAGCCAGCGGCTTTGCCAAACGATGAATAAGCATATTTTTGTCTCCTGATAAAATGAGAATAATTGATACCTCTGTGAGGATGAGAACGCAACAGTCGGGGCTAGGGTTACAGCATCTTTCCGTTTCGGACTAGGAACACGCGGCATCTTGCCCTACAATCAGGCGCGGTCATTCATTCACAGACAAACGGTTGCTATGCCCAATGAAATCTCTCAACTCCTGCTGAATTGGAGCGATGGCGATGTTGCAGCCCGCGAGAGGCTTTTGCCGCTGGTGTACGACGAGCTGCGCAAACTGGCCCGTAAGTATTTAAGCCGCGAACGCGCAGATCATACGTTGCAACCGACGGCGCTGGTTCACGAAGCCTATTTGCGCCTGGTGGATCAACAACATGTTTCGTGGCAAAACCGGGCGCAATTTTTCGGCCTTGCTGCCACCTTGATGCGCAACATTCTGGTAGATCACGCGCGTCGCCACCGGGCAGAAAAACGCGGCGGCGGCGAGTACGAGCTTTCCCTGAGTGAAGCAGACCGCTACGGCGAGCAACCCAATATTAAGCTCATCGCGCTGGATGAAGCGTTGAATCATCTCGCCCGCAGTTCCCCGCAACATGCACAGGTCGTCGAGCTACGATACTTCGGTGGTCTTACTATCGAAGAAACGGCCAACGTGTTGGGCATTTCCCACGCAACCGTCGAACGTGATTGGACCTTTGCACGCGCGTGGCTCAAAAAGGAATTATGCCAGTAGCCAGTGGTCAACGATTTGATAGATGGCGAGCGGCAAGTGAAGAAAAACCTACATGACTAGATGGCAAAAAATTCAGGAAGTCTTTCACGAGTCGATGGAGCGTTCGCCTCAAGAGCGTGCCATCTTTTTGCAGCAAGCGTGTGCGGACGACCCCACACTGCGCCAGGAAGTGGAAGACCTGCTTGCCGCGCACGAAACCGACCCGGCATTTCTCAACGCCCCCGCGATCCAGCAAATTCCGTCCTTTCCCGATGAAATCGCCACGCAAATACAAGCGCCGCCACCGACGCGACGCATTTCGCACTACGAAGTTGGAACGCTGCTGGGCAAGGGTGGGATGGGCGAAGTGTATCTGGCAACGGACGCCAGCCTCGGTCGCAAAGCAGCCTTGAAAATCCTGCCTGCTCGCTACACCACGCAGCCAGAATTAGTGCATCGCTTTGAGCGTGAAGCCAAAGCGGCTTCCGCCTTAAATCATCCCAATATTCTGACGGTATATGAAGTTGGGAAAACCGAGGACTCGCATTTCATTGCCACCGAATTTATCGCAGGCGAAACGTTGCGCCAACGCATTGCCCGCGACAACCTGCCGCTCACAGAAGCCTTAGACATCGCCATCCAAATCGCTGCCGCGCTGTCTGCCGCGCACGAAGCCGGAATCATTCACCGCGACATTAAGCCCGAAAACATTATGCTCCGGCCCGATGGCTACGTGAAAGTGCTCGATTTCGGCCTGGCAAAATTGACCGAAGCAGCAAGCAACCCCGACGAATCCACCACCCAAACCGGGTTGATTATGGGCACGCCCAGTTATATGTCACCCGAACAGGCGCGCGGTCAAAAGGTGGATCATCGCACCGATATTTGGAGCCTTGGGGTCGTGCTGCACGAATTGGTTTCCCGCGCACGCCCTTTCAGCGGCGACACGCAAGCCGATTTGATGGTCGCCATTCTGGAACGCCAACCGGCGGCCTTACCAAGCCATTTGCCCGAACAACTTCAGACAATCATCACACGCACCTTAGCCAAAGAGCCGCAGCAACGCTACGCCTCTATCCAGGATTTGATCGAAGATCTCAAAGCCTTACGCCGCAAAGTGGAATTTGCATCCGAACTCAAACACGCGGCGCCCCTTGAAAACACGGACGCACAAACGCTGCGCCAAACTGCCGAAGCCGATACGTTACGCCTGACTCCTGAAGTACACACTCAGGCCGAGCTTCCCGCGCCGCCTTCGATTGCAATACCAGTTCCTGCGCCCGCAAAATTTCCCGTTCGCCCCGTGATAGCAGGCCTCGCACTCCTCAGCGTCTTAGGCCTTTCATCGTGGTACATTTTCAAACCACAAACCGCTCCCGCTCCACCGCCTGCACCAGCCGTTGTCACTGCCGCGCCCAAACGCGAATTAACGTGGTGGTTGACGGTACAGCGCAAATCAGAAAGCGCGCCGTTTCAATCTGCCGGACGCGATTGGTTCCCGAACGGCTCAAAGTACAAATTCAATTCGACCAGCCCGCAATCAGGCTATTTATATTTGCTCAATGAAGGTCCGACCGAGGGTGGCAAGACGAGTCTGAACCTGCTCTTCCCCACGCCTGCCAACAACAATCTCAGCGCCGCTGTCACAGCCAATCAGCCGATTCAAACAGGCAATTATGTTTTTAATAATTATCAGGGCGAAGAGAGATTCTGGATTGTTTGGGCCATCAATCCCATCCCCGAAATCGAAGCCGTCAAAGCCACTGCCAGACCTACGATCCAGGACGCCACCCAAAGCGCCGCCATCTTGCGCCTCTTGAACGAACACGCCGTACAGACCACCGCCCAGGCCGACGAAGCCAAAGAATTGACCAAAGTTTCGGGCGAGGCAGTGCTGGCGCAAATGGTGAAATTGAAGCACCGATGATAGAGAGCAAATAATGGTCTTTGAAAATTAAATCCGGCATCGGCCCGGTACGGGCCATTGACGGTAGGCAGGTCGTTCACGGCCTGTGAGCAAAAGCACAAAGAGCCGTGCGTCCCAGCGGGACGCTTGACCCGCTGCCTGATTCACACGTCCCGCCGGGACGTGAAATGATCGTTCGCCCCTGTACAGGCCGTGAACGACCTGCCTACAGTCAAGCGACCCGCTGGGTCGAAAACCAACATAGAACCATTGCCGAAGTTAATTTTCAAAGACCATAATTTGCTACTACGTGCCACGACTCTCGCTCATGCTCACGTCGTTTCGCGTGAGCGAATAAATTCGCTACGACGTGTAATGTGCATTTTTTTGCGATTTAATTTCTTTTCGTGAGGGACTTCGCTGGAGGAATCCGCTCTCTTGAGCAGGAGGAAAATTTATGATGTCCAAACAACGTGGACTGGGGCTGCTCGCCCTGATTTTATTGTCGAATCTCGCAGCGGCGCAGGACGTGCAACCGCTCCCGCCCAACACCCTCATCGAACGCGAACTCACCAGCGCGCAAACGCATATTTATCGCATACCGCTCAAAGCCGGACAGTTCGTCCATTTCGATGTCTTCCAGAAATCCATTGACGTGTTGATGTCATTGACCGCGCCGGATGGTAAGCCAATCACTGAAGTTGATGTGTCAACATTTGGCCTGCCGGAGACGCTGTCAGCGATTGCGACCACCAGCGGCAGCTATCAGCTCAGGATTCAAACCGTCAGCCCGCCTCAGATCAAAGGCCAGTACCAATTGAAAGCTGAGATCAAAAGCGCGGCGAATGATGCAGATAAAAAGCGAGTGCAAGCCGAACGATTGATGCGGCAACACCGCGACGAACCCGATCCGCAGAGAAAGCTGGCAATCGCCGAGCAGGCACGGACACTATGGGCAGAATTAGGCGAACGATTTTGGGAAGGCTTTGCCCTGTCTTATGTCGGCTTCGCGCACAATTCCATCAGCTTCGCTCAGAACTCACTGACTGAACGAGAAAAGGGATATGCCGTGATGGAACAGGTCCTGCCGATTATGCGCGAAGTAAAAAATCGAGCGGGTGAAGGTGTTATTTTAGGTAACCTCGGCTTTCTTTCCAGTGGGTTGGGACGATGGGAACAAGTAATTCCCTATCTTGAACAAGCAGTTACTATTGCATTTGAGATCGGCAACCAAACAGACGCCATCAAACAGTTGCGCCGAATGGGAAACAATCAATGGCAACTGCAACGAAACGAGCAGGCAGAAGTCACTTTCACCAAATTACTGGCAACCAGCCGGGCTGCCAAAGATCGTGAAGCCGAGGCAGATGCTCTCAATTTGCTGGGCCAAATTGTAGGGATGAATTCGGGGAAAGTCGCCAAAGGGATTGAATATTTTGAATCGGCACTTTCTATCGCCCGCGAGTTAAATAACAAAACGCAAGAAACGACGCTGTTAAGCAATCTTTCCGGCGTGATGATGGCAATCGGGAAGTTCGATAAAGCTATTGAATATGCAGAAGCGGCCATTAAGGCAGCGCAGGCAACAGGCAATCGCCGGAAAGAAGCAGAAGTCTTTGAATTCAATCTCGCATCAATTTACAGATCGCTGGGGCAGCATGAAAAAGCCCGCGAGGTGTTGGGGCAGGCTCTCGCCATTTACCGCGAATCCAAAGACCGCATCGGCGAAGCGTTTGCCCTCCTCAATCTCGGCTCGCTCTATTTACCACGCGGAACGAATCCGAAAGAATTGGAATGTTATGAGCAGGCGCTGAAAATCCTGCAAGATGTTCGGCTCATCAAAGGGGCGCAAATCACGCAAGTGCTCAATACGCTTGGCTCGTACCATGTCGAAGCGAACAATCCAGCTAAAGCCATTGAATATTATCAACAGTCGTTGGCCAATGTTAGAGAATTGAATATGCGATCATCTGAGCCGTGGACATTGCGTGGGCTTGGGGCGGCGTATCGCAAACTGAAGCAATATGACAAGGCTATCGAAATTCACGAGCGGGCTTTACGAATACTACGAGAGGTTGCTTTCGATGATCTTCCGCGCTGGGGCGAGCCACAATTTCTAACCAGCTTGATGCTGGATTGGAAAGAAGCGGGCAATACAGAACTAGCTATTTTTTACGGCAAAGGTGCCATCAACCGATTGCAAGAGTTGCGCGGCAACATTCGCAAATCAAGCGATCAAGTAGAACTCCAACAACAATTGCAACAAACCTTCATCAACGAAAATGAGAAGCACTATCGCACCCTCGCCGATTTGCTGATCTCGCAAGCTCGCTTACCCGAAGCCGAACAAGTCCTACGCATGCTCAAGGAAGAAGAATATTTCGAGTACATTCGCGGCAGTGCCAACGATGTGCCGAAAGGCGAAAAGGCAACGCTCACGCCGAAAGAAGAGGCCGCTGACAAACGCTACCGCGAAGTGGCGGACAAGCTCGCGGAACTTGGCGCGGAACGTGCGGCCTTGCTCAACAAACCGTCGCGCACGGAAGCCGAAAACCAACGGCTCGCAAACATCGAAGCTGATCTCGCCGTCGCAGGGCAAGCCTTCCAGAAATTCCTCGACAAGTTGAATGACGAATTGAAGACGACCAAAGACGCGGGCAAGGTTTCGCAGCTTCGGGATTCACAAGGGATGATAGATGATTTGCGCGAACTCGGTCACGGCGCGGTCGCGCTCTACACCGTCGTTGGCGAAGATACATTCAGCATCGTGCTCACAACTGCCGATGTCCAAAAAGCCTATCAGGTGCCAATCAAAGCGACGGACTTAAATCGCAAGGTGCTCGCATTTCGACAGGCGTTACAAAATCCGACGCTTGATCCGTTGCCACTCGCACAGGAGTTGTACAAAATCCTGCTCGCACCCGTCGAGAAAGATTTGCGGGCGGCGCAGGCGCAGTTGCTGATGTGGTCGCTGGACGGCGTCTTGCGTTATGTGCCGATGGCGGCGCTCCACGACGGCAAGCAGTATTTGGTCGAAAGTTATCGCCACGCCGTGTTCACGCCGGCCAGCAATGCGCGGTTGCATTTGGAGCCAAGCAAACACTGGCGCGCGCTCGGCTTGGGCGTGACCAAAGCGCACGGCGAGGGCGTTCCGGCGCTGCCCGGTGTCGAAGAGGAGATGCGCGGCATTATCAAAGCCGAAGGCAGTGCTTCCGGCGTCTTGCCCGGCACGATCAAGCTGGACGAACAATTTACGCAGGAATCAATGTTGACAGGCCTGCGCGAACGCAACAACGTTGTCCATATCGCCAGCCACTTTCAATTCCAACCGGGCAACGAAACGAATTCGGCGTTGCTGCTCGGCGATGGACAATTGCTGAGCCTGGCACAGATCAAAGCGTTGCCCAATGTGTTCAGCGGTGTCGAGTTGTTGACGTTGTCGGCGTGCAACACGGCGACGAGTGGCAGCGGCGCGAATGGCAAAGAGGTTGAGGGCTTCGGGGTGCTGGCGCAACGGCAAGGCGCACGCGCCGTGGTGGCAAGTTTGTGGCCCGTCGCAGATCGCAGCACGATGCGCCTAATGCAGGAGTTTTACCAACTCCGTGAATCCGGCTTGACCAAAGCGGAAGCGATGCGACAAGTACAGCGCAAAATGTTGCAGGGCGAATTGGCAGTCCCTGTGGCGACGCTCACGCGGTCCATCGTTCACGAAGAAGACAAGACGGCAGGTTTGCCGAAATTCAAAACCGAGCCGCAAAAGCCGTTCGCACATCCTTATTACTGGGCCCCGTTTATTTTGATTGGCAATTGGAAATAAACCTTTGGATTCCGATCTTTGCTAATTTTGCCGACGCTGATTGGTGTCCAAGAGGCTTCCGACATCCCATGAACTCCCCCATCACTTCTTTTCGTTTGCCTCCTCCTCAATATTTACAGCGATATGAATTTTCCTGAGGGAATTCCTGCGAGGAATCCGCTCTCTTGATTGGCAGCACAAATTTGACCCGCGCTTAGCGCCCATCGTCAGGAGAGCACTTTATGTCGCATTGGTTCTTCCCCCTTTTTCTGCTCGCGTTTTTTTGTGGATCGTTCCCCCTGCAAAAACCGATTCGCCAACGAGCCGCACAACAAGCTCTCCTCAAAGCGAGAGAATGGCTGCAACAAGGCGAACTGGAAAAAGCCTTTGCCGCTTACGATCAGGCGCTCCAACAAAATCCATTGCTGGCGGATGCCTGGTACGGGCGTGGCGTGGTGAGGGTATTGCAAGCCGACGACGAGGCCGCGCTGGCAGACTTTACGCACGCGATCAAGCTTCAGCCCAGGCAAAGCAAAGCGTTTCTGGCACGGGGCATGATTTATTTAGAGCAACAGGAATTCGTGCGGGCATTCAAAGATTTCAACCGGGCCGTACGATGGAATCCGTACAATGCCAGAGCCTACCACTATCGCGGCGTGGCACGTTTGCGTCAACACGATCTGAAGGGCGTGATTGCCGATAATACGCGGGCCATCCAGATTGATCTCACCTTTGCCGAAGCGTGGCATGACCGTGGCGCAGCCCATTATTTACAAGATCGTTTCCCCGAAGCGTTGGTGGATTTCAATGAAGCCATCAAATTGAGACCGGCCTACGCTTCGGCGTATCTCAATCGCGGATTGGTTTATCTGCGATTGGGTCGGCAGGAAGACGCAGAAAAAGATTTCGCGGCTTGTTTGAAATACGATCCAAGCTTAGTCAAACGCATTGCAACGCTGAAACAGACGAAACGTTCGCACGCTCCATTGAAACGATGGCGACACGGATTGCGAACCGTTTTTCTGACACATTTCGCAACCAAATGACATTACGACATGAGGCTAAGAATTAAGGATAGCCCGGTTTCCAAACCCCAAACGATGAAATCCCAAAAGGAGTGTTCAAGATGTTGACCTACATTCATCTCCCATCCGAAGCAAGCCGATTCCTGTTGTTTTTCAGCCTTTTCCTGTTGCTAACCGCCTCAAGCCTGGCGCAAATCACGCGCGGCAGCCTGAGCGGCAGCGTCACCGATCCAACCGGTGCAGTGCTGTCCAACGCCGATGTCACGCTGAAAAATCCGGCCAACGGCGAAGAACTCAAAACCATCAGCAATGCCGAAGGTGAATTCGTGTTTCCATCGCTGGCAATCGGCAATTACGCGCTGACGGTCGAAGCTGGCGGATTCAAACGCTTCGTCATTCAAAGCGTCGTCATCGAAGTAGCGGCGACAGCGCGTTTGGCAGTGGCGTTGTCGGTTGGCGAAATCAACGAAGCCATCACCGTCTCGAACGTGCAGGAATTGGTCAACACGTCGTCGCCCACGCTCAACAACGTCGTCGAGCGGCGTCAGATCGTGGATTTGCCGCTTTCGTCGCGCAATCCGATTGAGCTTGTTCGGTTGCAGGCGGGCGTGACTGGCACAGGCACAGGCGCGACGAATGCAGCGGGATTGCGCGGGGCAACGTCCAACGTTACACGCGATGGCATCAACGTGATGGACAATTTCGTGAAGACCGCGAATTTCGGTGCGTTGACGGCCCCCACCGTCGAAGCGACCGGCGAATTCAGCGTGTCGGTCGGCACGGTCAGTTCCGATGCCGGACGCGGCGTCGCGCAAGTGCGCATTGTCACACCGTCCGGCACGAATCAATTTCACGGCGGCCTGTTCTGGTATCACCGCAATTCGGTGCTGAACGCGAACAGCTTTATCAATAATTCCACCAACACGGCGCGCCCGTTTTCGCTGCAAAATCGCGTCGGCTTTATGGCGAACGGGCCAGTGCATCTGCCGAAATCTATCTTCGGCCCGCTCAGTTATGACGGGCGCAATCGCAGTTTCTGGTTCCTGTCGTATGAAGCGTTTCGCCAACCCTTCACCGTGATTCGCACGCGCACGGTGCTGACGCCGGAAGCGCGCGCGGGCAACTTTCGTTACGTCGGCGCAAACGGGCAAATGCAAAACGTGAACATCTTCAACATCGGCAACGTCAAAGTGGCGAACCCAGTTATGAAACCCATCATTGACCTGACGCCACTGCCCAACAATTCGCTGGTGGGCGATGGGTTGAACACCGCCGGGTTCAATTTTGGCGCGAAGGCAATGAGCATTGTGGATCGCTGGAGCAGTCGCTTCGATCAGGTGTTGGCGGAACAATCGCGGCTCGGCTCGCACCGTTTGGAATTCGTCTTTCATCGCACGCCGTCCAGTCTGACACCAGACACGGGCAACGCGATTGATGCGCCGTTTCCGGGCGGCATCAACGGCGTCAACAACATACAGGCGACCGCGACCGCCGCCGCGATTCATTCGACCTTCGGGCAACACGTCTCGAACGAAGTGCGCGTCGGACATCAGCGCACGCCGTACTTTTTCGGTCCTGAAAAACCACCCGAAGTTTCGTTTTTTGTGAGTACGCTGTTGGTGACCAATCCGATCAATAACGTGCTCTACAACACGCGCAACACGACGGTGTATCAGGTGCAGGACAATCTCTCGTGGGTGAAGGGCGCGCACACGTTGCGGTTCGGACTGGAAACACAATCCATCACCTATCACAATTTCAGCAGTTCCGGCACCTATCCGAGCGTCAATCTGGGGACGAACCCGGCGAACCCGGACGGCATTCTGAACACGAATTTTCCGAGCCTGCCTGCCGGAGCCGCCGGGCAAACGATTGCGAATCGCGCGCGGTCGCTGTATGCCTTGCTCGTGGGCAATCTTGCGAATGCCAGCCAAACCTTCAACGTTACGAGTCCGTCTTCGGGCTTTGTGCCGTACGCCGGATCGCAGTATCCGATTCAGCAACGTGAAATCAATTTGTATGCGATGGATCGCTGGCGCGTGCGGCGCAACCTGACGATCAATGTTGGCGTGCGCTGGGAATGGTTGGGCGTGCCGAAGATGCTCAACGGCCTGACGCTCCAGCCCGTCAACGGCATTGCCGGGCTGTACGGCATTTCGGGCGAAGGCAATCTCTTCCAACCCGGCGTGCTGAAAGGCACGGCTCCGACGCTGCTGGACTTTGCGGGCGCGGACAAAGGTCGCCCCATTTACAACGATGATTGGAACAACTTCGCGCCCTACTTCGGCTTCGGATTTTCGCCGGGCAGCGACAAAGGCTGGCGCAACAAACTGTTCGGCGGCGAAGGCAAAAGCTCGATTCGCGGCGGATATTCGATCAGCTATTTGCGCGACGGTTTGAGCGTGCATCGCGCCGCCCTCGTCAGCAATCCGGGTCTCACTGCAACCATCGTCAATACCGCGCCGCGCGGTGTGTTGACGGCGGCAGGCGTCCCCGTCGCCGTGCCAACGTTCAAGACGCCAATCTCCGATGCCGAGAACTTTCAGCGCAACAATTTCAGTTCGATCAATGCGTATGATCCGAAGCTGCGCACGCCGTATGTGCAGCAATGGTCGTTTGGCATCGAACGCGAACTGGTCGGCAAGATCGCGGTGGAAGTGCGCTACGTTGGCAACCGTGCCGTCAAACTCTATCGCGCTTATGACATCAACGAGGGCAATATCTTCGAGAACGGGTTTTTGCAGGAATTTCTGAACGCGCAGAAAAACCTCACGGCCAATCGCGGCGCGAGCTTTGCGCCCGGAGCCACAGGCACAGTGCCGTTGCCGATTTTCTCGACGTTGTTCGCAGGCTTGTCCAATGCCGTAGGCTTTGCGAATACCACCTTCATTAACTATCTGACCCAAAATCGGGTCGGTGACACAGCGTTTTCGATTCGCACCAGCCCCATTTACCAAACGAATCTGGCGCGGCTCGCGCCCAACTTTTTCGCCGCGAATCAGAATGTCAATCAAGCAGTATTGATCGGCAACGGCGCGTTTTCCAATTACCACTCGTTACAAGTCGAGCTGCGTCGCCGCTTCTCGAACGGCTTGTTGTTGCAGGCCGCGTACACTTTCAGCAAAGCCATCACCGACACCGAAGGCAGCACGAACAATTTCGAGCCGTTTCGCACGATTCGCAACTTGCGCCTCGACCGGCATCGCGCCGATTACGACCAGCCACACACCTTCGTCGGCAATTACATTTACGAATTGCCCATCGGGCCGGGACGACGGTTTGCCAATGGCGGCCCCGCCGTCATCCGCAAGGCGCTGGAAGGCTGGCAAACGCAAGGCATCGTCAGTTGGCATTCCGGCTTTCCGACGTTTGCGCTGTCTGGACGCACGACCTTCAACGATTATTCGACGCTGAATCCGGCGCAGTTGACGGGCATCACGTTTGCCGATTTCAAAAAGAATTCCGGCGTCTTCAAAACTCCACAAGGTGTGTTTTTCATCAACCCGAATTTGCTGAACATCACGACCGCCGCGAACGGCACGTTGCAAGCGGCTTCGCTGAAAGACGGGCTGCTCGGTTCGCCGCCGCCCGGCCAATTCGGCAACTTCCCACGCAACGCGATGAATTCGCCGAGCTTCTTTCAAATGGATTTCGGCGTGCTGAAACGAACGAAGCTCAAAGAACGCGCGAACATCGAATTCCGCGCCGAGTTCTTCAATCTCTTCAACAACGTGAATTTCGGTTCCGGCACGCTGAGCTTTGATTCGCAGCGGTTCGGACAAATCACCGGTACGTTCGCGTCGCGCTTTGGGCAATTGGCGTTGCGGGTAAATTGGTAAGCGACTTCAAAAAGAATATCGGCGTGTATCGTCGTCCCGAAGGGATTTACTATTTCAATCCCGATTATTTGAATATTACGCTTGCGCCGAACGGCCAACTCTTAACAGCAACGTTGAAGGATGGTATTTTAGGTGCGCCGCCGCCCGGTCAATTCGGTAATTTCCCGCGCAATGCGATGAATGCACCGACTTTCTTTCAGATGGATGCGGGCGTCATCAAACGCACGCGGATACGGGAAGTTGCCAACCTGGAATTCCGGGCAGAATTTTTCAATGTTTTCAATAAGGTGAATTTTGGTTCCGGGTCGCTGGTCTTCGACAGCGTCCGCTTTGGGCAAATCCAGGGTGCGTTTTCGCAACGACTCGGCCAATTGTCAGTCCGCGTAAATTGGTGAACGGAACCCCAGGAAACCACTGTTCAGTATCATGAAAAAATGACGTAACGCGATTTGCCAAATCGCGCGACTTGTTCACAGGAGGACCCACCATGAACGATCAACTCACGAAAGAAGGATTTTGGGCTGACCCGCTCTCGACCTGGTTGGAACAAGCCACCTGGCTGGAATGGCTGCAACCGCTGTTGTACTTCGTGTTGGCGCTGGTGCTGGCGAGCTTGCTGTTCACGCTGCTCGACCTGGCGCTGATGTGCTGGAAAGAGTTTCACCAAGCCACTCCATCACAGGACCACACGCGGCCTGCGGTTCCCGCTCCACAAAGCCGATTGGCGCACGCTCAGGCCATGGCATTGCGCTTTTTTTTCCGCCCGTGAGGGAATCAGTAATTCGTTTGCGCTTATTAACAGTGAAGGGACACAGGTTGCCCCTCTGCTTGAATACTCACACGACGAAACGCGCTTCATGACGGTGCGGTAAACACCTCAGTTGCGAGGCGCGTTTTGTCGTGCCTTGTAACTCGGCTTCAGGAGGTTTTTATGGTTCCCGTTCGCAGCGTTTTGCTCACCGTCGCACTCCTCTTCTCTAACAGCATTTGGGCCCAGGAAAGCACACCACTTGAACCAGGGAAACCAGTGGAGCGAACGATCTCCAGCGGCCAAACGCACACCTATCGCCTCACGCTCCAAGCCGGACAATTTGTGCAATTCGATGTGCAACAGACCTCGTGCGATGTGGCGCTGACGCTGATTGCGCCAGACGGCAAAAAGCTGGTCGAAGTTGATACGACGATGTACGGTTTGCCCGAAACGCTGTCCGACATTGCCACTACACAAGGCGAGTACCAGCTTACCGTGCAAGTCGGCAGGATCGGCAAGATGCAGGGGCAATATCATCTGCGAATAGTTCGTCACGACACACCGACCGAACAAGACAAACAACGCATCACGGCAGAACGATTGATGTTCGGCTTGTACAAAGGGCTGAACACCCAGCAACGAATGGACAACGCGCAACAAGCTTTGACGCTTTGGCGCGCGTTAGGTGAACGCTATTGGGAAGCCTATCTGCTTTCCCTAATCAGCTTCGTTCACAGCAACGAATTCAAACAACACGACAAGGCGATTGAACTCACGGAGCAAGCGTTGGCAATCGTGCGTGAACTGAAAGACCGCGCCAGCGAAGCAATGCTCACGGCGAATCTGGGGTGGTTTCATCTCAGTAAAGGTTTGGCTTACGCAAATAAAAGCGAGGCATTTTACGAACAGGCGCTGGCGCTGTACCGCGCACAGGGCAATAAGCTCGGCATCTCCGATATGCTGGGCAGGCTTGCGGTGCTGTCCAAAACTATGCTGAAGGAAGAATCTTCCAAAAATTACCATGAAGAAGCGTTGGCGCTGAACCGTGAAATGAACAACAAACAGCTTCAAGCGGCAGCGCTATTTGGTTTGGGTCAGTATTACTACGGGCGGGCAGAATATGAAAAGGCGTTTGAATATTACGATCAGCAAGCAACCATCGCGCAGGAAATTGGGGATCGCCTCAGTTTGGGAAATGCCCTGCGTTTCAAAGGAATGGCGTCTTATCAGCTCAAGAAATACGATGAAGCGCAAAAGTGGTTGGAGCAATCATTAGCGATCCTACGTGAATTAAAAATGTTTCCGCCACACACGTATACATTACGCGAATTGGGGCGGCTCAATCTTATACGCGGGCAACGTGAAAAAGCTGACGAATATTTCAACCAGGCTTTGCAAGTAGCACGTGCGACGGGAAATCGCATGGATGATCTGACCGAGACGAATCGTGTCGCGAGTGCGTATGGCTCCTATTATTTGGACGAGACGGCCATGAAGTTGTACGAAACCGTCCTCGCGCTTGCACGCGAACTGAAAGATCAGGCGTGGGAACTCTCGGCGTTGGCGAATGTCGGCGTAACGTATTTGAATACCTCTCAGTTTGAAAAATATCTCGCCTCGTTGGAAGACCGTCTGTCACTCAGCCGCAAATATGGACGCAAAGCTGAAGAGGTAAGCACCATCTCTGGGTTTTGTTTTGCTTATGTCTATCCATTGAAACAGCCAGAAAAAGGGATTCCCTATTGTGAACAGGCGCTCACGCTCTCCCGGCAGCACGGCTATCCAACGCTCGAAAATGATTCCCTGACCAATTTAAGCACGGCGTGGATGAATCTGCATCAATACGAAAAAACTAACGATTACCTTAATCAAGCATTGCGGCTGGCGCAACAACAACAGGATCGTATTGGCGAGGGGAAAACGTTGTACTTTTTCTCCAACCTGCATGGCTATCTTGGACAAAAAGCTAAAGCCATTGAGTACGCAGAGCAAAGCCTGCGCACGCTCAAAGCGACGCCACGCAAACTCGCCATTGTGTATGAAGTGCTCAACTCGCTGGGGCATCTGTATCAGGAAACCGGGCAAATAGAGAAAGCGATTGCGATGCACGAGGAAGCCGTCAATTTTATCGAGGGCAGCGATGCCAAAGCCTTTCAGTTAGTGGCCGTGCAAAACCTCGGCTACGATCACGTCAAAGCCGGGCGGTACCAAAAGGCGCTGGAATATTTCGAGGCAGCGCAAAAAGACATTGGAAAAGACCCGCTTTCGCAACCCTATGAATGGTTCAGTTATTTCGGTTCGGGTACGGCGCGGCGCGAATTGAAAGATTACAACCGCGCGATTCAAGATCATCTGCGGGCGCTGCTCTTGAGCCAACAATACCCCTTCAGCAGATCGGAAGTCGGGCAAGTGCTCGAACAATTGATGAAAGACTGGAAGGCCGCGAACAATCCCGCCGTCGCCATTTTCTACGGCAAGCAGGCGATCAATTCGTATCAGGACGTGCGCCACAGCATTCGCAATCTCGAAAAAGACCTGCAACAAAGCTTCCTGAAATCCAAAGAACAAACCTATCGTGAACTCGCGGATTTATTGATTTCACAAGGTCGTTTGCCCGAAGCCGAACAAGTGATTCGGATGCTCAAGGAAGAAGAGTTTTACGAGTACATTCGCCGCGACAATAAGAATGCGCCGAAGTCGGAGAAGGCCGCCTTGACGCCAGAAGAAGCCGCGCTTGATAAACGCTACCGCGAGATTGCCGATCAGTTGACGGCGATTGGCACAGAGCGTAGCGCGTTGCTCGACAAAAAATCGCGCACGGCAGACGAAGAAAAACAACTGGCCAAACTGGAAGAGGATCTCGTCGTCGCCAGGACGGTGTTTCAGAAATTCCTCGACCAACTCAGCACTGAACTCGGCAAAAACAAAAACCGCGACAGCCAGATTTACAACGTGCAGCAATCGCAAGCTCTGATGGAAGATTTGCGCGAGCTTGGCAAAGGCACGGCGGCGCTCTACACGCTGGTGGGCGAAGAAAAGTTTCGTGTGATCCTGACGACGTCCGATGTGCAAAAGGCGTATGAATACCCGATCAAAGCTGCCGCGCTGAATCGCAAGGTCTTGGACTTTCGCGCCGCGTTGCAGAATCCGCGCATTGATCCGCTGCCGCTCGCCCAGGAGTTGTACAAAATTGTCGTCGCGCCGCTCGCCAAAGATTTGCAGGCCGCGAAAGTGGAAACACTGATGTGGTCGCTGGACGGCGTGTTGCGGTATATGCCGATTGCCGCGCTGCACGATGGCAAGCAATATCTGGTCGAACGCTTCCGCAATGTCGTGTTCACGAACGAAAGCAAAGCGCGGCTCAAAGATGAAGTCAGCAAGAATTGGCGCGCGCTCGGCTTGGGCGTGACGAAATCGCACGGCGACAAGATTCCGGCCTTGCCAGCGGTCGCCGACGAAATGCGCGGCATCATTCGGGAAGAAGGAAGTCAAACCGGTGTGCTGCCCGGCACAATCAAACTGGATGATCAATTCACGTTAGAGGCAATGAAAACAGGCTTGCGCGCGCGTCCGTCTGTTGTCCACGTGGCCTCGCATTTTCAATTCCAACCGGGCAACGAAACGGATTCCGCATTGTTGCTTGGCGATGGACAATTCCTGAGCTTGGCAAACATCAAAACCTTGCCGAACGTGTTTGGTGGCGTCGAATTGCTAACGCTCTCGGCTTGCAACACCGCGACCGGCGGCAGCGGCGCGAACGGCAAAGAGATCGAAGGCTTCGGGATGCTCGCACAAAAGCAAGGGGCGAAAGCGGTCGTAGCGAGTTTATGGCCGGTCGCCGACCGCAGCACAAAAGAGTTAATGCAAGCCTTCTACCAATCGCGCGAAGCCAACAATACGACGAAATCCGAAGCGTTGCGCCAATCGCAATTGAAGCTGTTGCGCGGCGATCTGGTGATGACGATTGATTTGATGAAGCGCGAGATCGTTCACGAGACCAACACGACGGCGAATCAGCCCGCGTACAAAGTTGATCCGAAGAAACCGTATGCCCATCCGTACTATTGGGCACCGTTTATTTTGATTGGCAATTGGAAGTGAGATTTGTCCCGACAAAATTTTTTATAGTTGATGAGGGAATTCGCCTGTCCATTACGCTGGTAATAAGTGAAGGGGCGGTAACGTCGCTTCACTAGAACACCCAAGCGGCGAAGAGGGTCGCACGATGACGAACGCGGTGCGGTAAAACCGGTGGCGAACTCTCTTCGTCGTGTTTAGAGCGCGTTTGGAAATTAGCTGGCGAAGCAAGCGGCAGCATCAAGCCTAGGGCGTGTAGCCCCAGGTAGATGTGAAAAGAATCATGCAGCCCGTGCCACGGGCGAGAGCCAATTCGCTGTCGCCGGTGGCACAGGCTAGGCGCTGGTGATCACGCGGCCCTGGGGTTGCGGCTCTCGCCTTCACCCCAGGCTTTACGCTACCACCCGCCTGCGCGGGTTATGATCATCGAATTTCTAAACAATCTCTTAGAAATCTGGCCTAAGGAACGACCTATGAAAACCATTGCACGAATTCTGCTATCTGTTGCCTTATCTTCTTTGTTCTTTCCAATCAGCCTTCAGGCACAAGTGATCACAGTCCTTGAGTCGGGGACACAAATTGAGCGCACGATTTCGGGCGGGCAAATTCATACCTACGCAATTGCGCTCAA
>JAEUQN010000157.1 GCA_016789725.1 Blastocatellia bacterium
TGGCGTATCAGATTTATGATGACTTGCTAGATGAATTAGGGGAACCGCGAATACTAGGGAAGCCGCTCAATCAAGATCAACGTCATAGTCGCCCGACCTTTGTTAGTATGTATGGAGTAAGTGGTGCAAAAAGAATTGCGCTTCAAAATATTGCCGAAGGACAGGCTTGCTTACAGTCGCAGTTTGGGTGTTGTGAAGTGGTAGAGATGCTCTCCGAAATTGCTAACACGGTTGTCCCTAATTTAGATACTTCTAAGATGTCAAAAAAGTGTGAGATCGCAATAGTGGGTTAGAACATGTACTTACTTATATGCATTGCTTCTCTTGCCGGAATAGGCTTAATCATTACAATGGTTAATTGCCTATTTTGGCCTCGCCTGCAACCGTTATCGGAACAATATTCTAAATATGTTTCAGTGTTAATTCCGGCTAGAAATGAAGAACGGAATCTTCCTGATTGTTTACAATCAATAATTGAACAAGGGGATGTGATATTAGAGATATTAGTCTACGATGATTATTCAACAGACAATACCTCTCTAGTAGTGGAGCGATATAAGCAAAAGTGTGGAAAGATTAGCTTGATAGATTCTGTTATGTTGCCAGCCGATTGGTGTGGCAAGAACCATGCGTGTGACCGAATGGCGAAAGCTGCAAAAGGGGAATGGCTTCTATTTTTGGACGCCGACGCACGACTGACAAAAAATGCAGTTAACAGAATGCTCTCTGAATCTATACGGCAGGGAACAACATTTATGTCATGCTGGCCTAGAATTGACATGTACTCAGTGGCTGAAAAAATACTGATGCCGTTCCTCAACTTTGTAGTATTCAGTATTTACCCTGCCATATTTCAATTTATCAAACACCCGGAAGTCCAATATAACCCTAAATTAGGTCTAGCTCACGGGGCCTGTATGCTTTTTGAGCGAAAAAGTTATGAAGGTTTTGGGGGCCACTCTGTAGTCAAAGCTGAGATATTTGAAGATACCAGAATTGCCCAACGCTGGTTAGCCGATAAAAGAAAAGGCCTTTGCCTAGATGGACAGGATATTGTACATCTTCGTATGTACGGGTCCTTAGCTGAGATTTGCCAAGGGTTTCAAAAAAACTTTTATCTGGCCTTTGAGCGGGAAGGCAAATTTTGGGCGTTTATACTATTTCACGTTATTGTTTATTTATTACCTTTTCTAATAGTTGTTATTGCCCCATCGTTTCTTAGTTTAATAATAATCACTTTTATTTTTACTATCAGAAGCCTGTTAGCTTATCGGTTTAATCACTCATTCCTAAGTGTTTTATTCCATCCAATTGGACAGTTGATTATGATCGGTATTGGGCTGTCTTCATGGTGGCAATGCAAAATGGGGAAAGGTGTTAGCTGGAAAGGTCGTCAGTATTCGCAAAACGGTTAATCTATGCGCGGTAAAAAGGTTGTCATTATAGGAGGTGGACTTGGTGGATTAGCCGCAGGAATTCGGCTCGCCGCTAAAGGTTGCCAAGTTACAATATGTGAACAAAGCGGTCGGTTTGGCGGCAAAATGAATAGCTGGGAAATTTCAGGCTATCGGTTTGACACTGGCCCCTCGCTTATAACGATGCCTTGGATATTTGCAGAAGTCTTTGAAGCCGCAGGAAGTCGAATGGATGACTATCTGGAAATGGTTTCTATGAATCCATTGTCGCAATATACCTTCGATGACGGGTACACTTTGACATATACGTCTGATCTTCCTGATTTGCTAAATACTATTAGGAACGTTGAACTGCAAGATGTAGATGGGTTTTTGCGAATTATGCGACTTGGGGCCAGGATATATGAATTATCTAAGAGTACATTTATGAGTCGTCCCCCAATGACGCCTCCGCGAAATGTAGATATTTCGGCGCTCAAAAATATCCCTTTAAGAAATGCTTGGGGCAATTACAATAAAGTCATCACCTCACATTTTAAAAGCCCGTATCTTCGGCAATTATTCAACCGCTACCCCACATATGTGGGGTCCTCACCTTATTACTGCCCTGCCACGCTCTTGATTATCCCCTATATTGAATTCGCCTTTAATGGGTGGTATCCGCTAGGTGGGTTATATCGGCTTGTGGAAAGTTTTTTGGATTTAGCCAGAAACTTGGAGGTCACATTATTAACAAATGCGAACGTTGAATTGATTGAGCATCGTAACAAGATCGTACAAGGTGTTCGGCTTGTGGATGGCATGCGCCTTCCCGCAGACATTCTCGTTGCAAACTGCGAGGCTCAAGACGTAGAGGGGATGTTAGGTGCGCGAACATCGGGTCGTCTTAAGGAATCAGATCGTTCAATGTCGGGACTTGTTTTTTTGGTAGGCGTAAAGCGAAGCCTGCCTCAATTACGACATCATCAAATCTATTTTTCAGCGGACTATCGCAAAGAATTTGATGAGCTATTTCATGACCGTCATTTTCCAACCGATCCGACGGTTTATGTGAATTGTCCCAGCCGGAATGATCGTTCTGTTGTGCCTGGAGAAGGCGAGTCCCTTTTTATCATGGCTAACGCGCCGGCAAACGATGATGATGTCTGGGATAAGCCAATGATTATGGAAGCTAGAAAGCGAGTCTTTGATCGCTTATATCGAAGCGGGTTTCCGCAAATTGATGACGACATTGAGGTGCAGGACGTTTGGACTCCGAAACGAATTGCCTCTGGGTATTTGATGCCTGGCGGGGCAATTTATGGGACTCATTCGCACGGATGGCGACACGCATTTTTCCGCCCACCAAACAAAGACCGCAATTATCGTGGATTGTACTATGTTGGCGGGAGCACTCATCCAGGAGGAGGTACTCCAACGGTACTTTTGTCTGCAAAAATTACGGCTGAGCTTATCCGCAAATATGAACTTGAATAAACTCCTTGTCAGGAGTCTCGCTGTGACATTTATTTTGATGTTATGCGGTGCTGTTGCTTCGCACATCTTCTGGCGTGAGGCTCCACTAAAAGGAGTTGGCAGTTCTAGTTTTTTATTCATTGCAGGTGGCCTTATTTTTCTAGCCACAGAACGCCGCTGTCTTTTGCCTTTATGTGTAGCTGGCGTGATCGGATTCATTGCTGAAGTTATTGGAGTGCAGTATGGCTGGCTTTTTGGGCGTTACTATTACACTGAAATTCTAGCTCCTAGTTTTCTTGAAGTGCCTATTGTAATGTTTTGTGCCTGGGTGGTTTTATTTGCATATGTCAAAAATATGATGTTGTTCCCACGGCTACCAGTATGGATTGAAATTGTCTTGAGTAGCGTCTGGATGACGGCGCTGGATTTGGTAATTGATCCTATAGCTGCCCATCCGTTCAATTTTTGGAGATGGGTTGACTCCAGCCCCTATTATGGGATCCCATATCGTAACTTCCTCGGTTGGTTTATCGTGAGTACTTTAATTTTTACCACAACCAGGTTGATTTCTACGCCTCAGCCCTCGGCGAATTATTGGGCACGGATGGTTGGGTTTGGGATCATTATTTTGTATACATTGGCAGCAATGGTGTACGGGTATTTTCTTGTAGTTTTTATCGGAGTTGTGTTAGTGATCGTTCATCTGGGCATTTTAGGGGTAATCAATAGAACTGTTTCTTTACGATCTATGCAGAAACCACTTGCAAATTAATCCACGCTCATTTTTATCATTGAGATGCAACCAAATTGAAAAATAAAAACTCTAAAGTGTTGCTTGCAATCTTAAACAGATGTGTTAAACTGAAAATTGGAGTTAGCTTTCGCCGACTTTCAGCCCCTAATGCTCACATCTTAAAGCCCCATTCCTTCTTTATAGGGTTGCTTCACTCGCAAGCGTGAAATCTTAGGCTGAAACTGGATTTTTTCATATCTCTGAAAAAGTAATTTGCTGAGTTGGTTTTCGGTAAAGATGCCGACTCTTTCAGGCGGATTTCGTTATTATTTCAAATTTGATGGACTGTAAACTATGAGCAAACCGAGATTAGTTAAAAAAGATGAAATTCCCGCTGACTTTTTAACGCGGAAAAAAGGTAAAAAACAAAATCGAAAACCTGCACCCAGCATGACGACACAGGCGATTAAGGCCACCACACAATGGTTAAATAGCCGCAAAGACAATCCGAGCGCACGTGAAGCGTTCGCTGCGTTGTTTGGTAATACAGAATCACAATCTGCCTAATTGCAGCGTTCTGCTGCACTTTGCTTTTGATCCTAATTTGAAACTCTGGTTTTTCTCATCAGCTAAATTCTTAAGGCTGATTGTCAATACCATCTCTGTCAGGCCGCAAATCAAAGTAACTCTCAAGACGGAGTTCGCTAAAACACAGGTTCCGCTAACTTTTCAAGGATCAGCGCCGAGGCTTTCTCGACATCTGCGTGAAGCGAATTTCCATGTGCGTCCATTGTGACTATTGCGGGGAAGTCGGTCACACGTAAATGCCACATCGCTTCTGGAATGCCAAATTCGAGCAAGTTCACATCAACTACCTCATCAATACACTTGGCATAATATTGAGCTGCACCGCCAATCGCGTTTAGGTAAACTGCGCCGAACTCGTTCATCGCCGCTAATGTCTTTGCGCCCATTCCACCCTTGCCAATCACCGCGCGTACGCCATATCGTTTAATGATTTCGCCTTGGTATGGTTCTTCGCGGATGCTTGTAGTTGGGCCAGCGGCCTTGATCTGGTAATTTTCATTCTTTAACACTACAGGCCCGCAGTGATATAGGACCGCGCCGTCCAAGCTGACAGGTGGCTCGTTTTTCATTAGATGTGCGTGAACGGCATCGCGGCCTGTGTACATATCCCCGGACACCAATACGACATCTCCAACTTTTAGATCGCGGACCTGCTCTTCAGTGATGGGAGCGCGCAGAACCTTTTCGTTTCCGGTCATCACAAAGCCTTCGCCACGCGTCATTCGTTGTTCGGGCTGGCCTGCGTCACGATAGAGCCAGCGTTTGATTTCGCCCGTCTTTGCATCAAGGATTACTCCTAGCCGACGAAACGCCCAGCAATCGTATGCAACTGAGACAAAAAAGCTGGCTGGCAAGCGATTCAACACGCCAACTTTGCAACCAATTAACGTCACGCCTCCACCAAATCCCATTGTGCCAATACCAAGCGTATTGGACGTTTGCATGACGTAATCTTCCAGCTTTTGTAATTCAAGGATCGGATTCACATCGTCCAGCGTGCGGAATAGTTGCTCTTTTGCATGAAGGTAGCTTTGTGCGCGATCTCCGCCGATGCAGACCCCGATTGCACCTGCACTACAACCCTGTCCCTGCGCCTGCCAAACCGCATGCATAATGCATTTGCGGACGCCATCCAGGTCTCGCCCGGCTTTGCCTAAATGTGGAATTTCCATCGGCAGGGAATATTGAATGTTTTTGTTTTCGCAGCCGCCGCCTTTCAATAATAACTTCACCTCAATCTCATCTTCATTTTCCCACTGCTCAAAATGAATTGTCGGTGTGCCGGGGCCAAGGTTGTCGCTGGCGTTTCTGCCTGTCAAAGAATCAACGGAATTCGTACGCAGCTTGCCGCGTTTCGTTGCTTCGGCAATCGCTTCGCGCATCTCTTTTTTCATCACGATTTGATTCGCACCAATCGGGGTTTTCACTTCAAACGTCGGCCATCCCGTATCCTGGCAAATCGGACCTTCGTTGTCGCAGGCCATATCAATATTGGTTGCGATCACGTTCAATGCCTGCGAAGATCGCGCTCCCGATTCGTTATCCAACGCGGCTGTCATTGCGCGGCGAACGTCCGCTGGTAGATTGGTCGAAGTCTGGGTAACAAGTTGCAAGATACTTTCACGAAATGCTTCCATTGCTTTATCCTCAGGTTTGTATTATTGCTGGATTTTCAAAGCGGGTAATTTATCACATCAAAATTTACAGTCCACTTTTCAGGAGGAGTTTCATGCAAATTGGGTTTATCGGTCTCGGCATTATGGGCGCACCGCAAGCGCAAAATTTATTACGTGCCGGCTTTTCTCTGACGGTTGCCACCCGAACACCGGGCAAGGCTGCAAACTTCGCTGCCGCTAACAAAGAACTTGGCAATGTCCAGGCCGTGACAACTGCTGCTGAAGTTGCGGCGGCGAGCGATGTTGTGATCACGATGGTCACGGATTCGCCCGACGTGATTGCGGTTACCAGTGGTGAACACGGAATTTTTGCATCCGCAAAACCTGGCACAATCATCATTGATATGAGTACAATCTCGCCGAAAGTTACACAGGAACTGGCTGCCGAAGCGGAGGCAAAAGGGTGTCATTGGCTTGATGCTCCTGTGTCGGGCGGTCAAAAAGGTGCAATCGAAGGAACGTTAACAATTATGGTCGGCGGCGACGCCGCCGCACTCGAAAAAGCCCGCCCAGTCCTCGAAGCGATGGGCAAACGCATCACGCATTTTGGTAAAGCTGGCAATGGGCAGTACGCGAAACTCAGCAATCAGATCATCGTTGCGGGCAATTTGCTTTCCGCCTGCGAAGGCCTGGTTTTTGCTGCCAAGGCTGGTTTGGATTTGAATACGGTTCACGGTGCTTTGACGGGAGGCGCAGCGAATTCGTGGGCGTTGGATGTTCTAGGCAAGAAGATGATTGATCGAGATTTTGCCCCCGCGTTTATGGTCAAATTGCAGCAAAAAGATTTGCGCCTTGTCCTCGAAGCAGCCAGCAGCAATCATACGGTTTTATCTGGCACTTCGCTCGTTCACCAACTACTTGCGGCGGTCGAAGCTGAAGGGCGTGGTGATGACGGCACGCAAAGTCTGTTTCGGATTATTGAGCGGTTGGCGGGAATTTAAGGCGCGGAAGCACCGACAGGAGTAACAAGACTTTTACAAGATAGACGATCTTTCTGGTTTGTCTTCGTCGGCTTGTTTCTCCTGTCTACTTTGCTCTGAGGTTTGGTTATTTCTCCAGCCGAATGCGTAGACCGCCGCGAAACATACGCGGCATCCCAAGTGTTTCAATGGGGGTTCGGCCCGCCACAACTTGCTCGTCCAGCAAATTCTGCACCGCAAAAAAAGCCTCGAAATACTTACCCAGTGAGCGCGAAATCGTAGCATCAACTAAGGCAAAACTACTTAGCGGCAATTGATTTTGATCATCATCGAATTGTCTGCCAGAGGCGCGAAATTGCAATGCCAGATTGACAATCCTCGGATTGAAGTAGCTGGCCTGCATCGTGAATTGATGACGTGGAATTTGAGGAATTAACAAGCCTTCTAACCGCACATCTTGTGGTGCGCGTTTGAAGGTTGCATCGGCGAAAAGGTAGCCGCTCGAAAACCGTACTTGCTCCGTGACTTTCAACTCAACTTCAGCTTCAATGCCCGCAGAACGGGTGCGACCAAGATTGCGGCGTTGACGGGTAATCAAGGCTGGCGTCACTGAAACTGTGAAGTTGGAAATGGGGTTGACGATTTCGGTGTAATAACCGGTCAGCCGCGTCGTTACCTTACGATTCGCCGCCCAATTGATGCCTGCCTCGCCCCCGGTTAATCGTTCTGCATTCAGCATTGCATTTGCGTTGGTTAATGTGTCGCCCACGCGGAAGCTGCGATAGAGTTCATTCAGCGTGGGCGCACGAAAGGCGCGATACCCTGACGCCCGCAACTCTACGCCAGCGGTTGGCCGGAACATCAATGCAATTCGTGGACTAAATGCGTTAGCGGTTCGTGGCGCAAAAAACGTTGGCGTAATTGCCCCGGTCGTTAACGAACGCGAAACGGAGCCAGCGGACGAATCGCGCCATTGGTCGTAACGACCGCTAATCGCCAACGCCCATCGCTGTCCAATTGAAATGTAATCCTGCGCAAAAAAACCGATCCGACGTTGTCGGCCACCAGAACTGACAAAGGTTGTCGCGCGATTGTTGGCAATCACGGTTTCATCGCTGGTGCCACGCACGCCACGTACTTCAACGCCCGCGAATAATGTATGCGAGCCATTCGTCGCGTGCGCCCAATTTAGGCGCGCCCCAACATCGCGCGAAGGTGCCGCCTGAAGCCGCGTTAAGTTCTCAGAATTGCGATTCGCGGCGACGCCGGTGAACGATTGGTGATAGCGTTGTTGATTGGCATAGAGCGAAACCGTCCAACTACTTTTGTCAGGCGTTTGCGCTTTGCCACCGACCGCAAGCGATTCGGTTTTGGTGTCGTTGACCTGCAACACTGTGCCGTTTTTGCGGTTTTGATCGTAGAGCGACCCCCGCACATAAACTGCATTATTGGCGTCAAAGTCAAAGCCCGTCCGCACGGTCAGAACGCGATGATCTGACGCCGCTTTGGTGTCTGCTGTGCCGCGCAAACTCGGAGCAATGATGAAATACCCATCGGTGCGAAACGCCTCACCAAACACCGCCAGATTCAACTTGCCGAACTTGTTCCCGGCAAAAAATGAAACGTCGCCCGTTTGCAAATTGCCGTAGCTCGCCGAGGCGCTGATCGTTGGCGCATTTGCCGTGCGAGTATTCAAACTGATGATGCCGCTCAACGCATCTGAGCCGTATAAATGCGATGCTCCGCCGCGCTCGACTTCAATGCTTTGAATGGCTTCACGCGGAATGCGATCCCAATACACCCAGCCGCCGAATTGGTCATTCAACGGAATTCCATCGGCTAAAACCAACGTTCGGCTTGCGCCGCTTGCACCTGCGCCGCGCAACGAAACACCCTGGGCTGTCGGGTTGGCAACAATTGAACTCGACCGTCGGAAGTTGCTGAAGCCGGGAACTTGTCGCAATAAATCATCCACCGTTTGCGCCGCAGCCTGATGTAGTTGCTTGGGCGAAAAGGACGTGATGACGGTGGCTTGGCGCGTGGACAGTAAATCAGGCTCCACCTTTGAATTATAAATTTGCTCGACCTCGTGTGCCGCCGCGATTTCTAATTTGAAGCGCAGTGGCTTGGTGGTTGGCAGAGGGATTGAAATCCGCTGAATCTCACTTCTAAACCCAACGGCTTTAACCTGAATTTCGTAATTGCCTGAAGCCAACCCATAAAAGGCAAATTCGCCTGTGTTATTGGTTCGCGCCTCTCGCAGAATTTCGTCCTGACGTGTCAGACTGGCGACGGCCTGTGCAATCACCGCATCATTGGCATCAACAACGACTCCGAAAACGGAATGGTTTGATTGGCTTGGCGGTTTCCCTTGGGCTATAACTACATTGAAAGCAAGACTGACAAACAAAACGGTACGGATTGGGTTCAGGAAAAGGTTCAATACGTGTTGAGTCATTTTCTAATTTGCCTGTGTAGTAGCTTGGTTTGAGTTTAAGTTTTATTCTAATCCAATAATTGTTCACTGAGAAATCTTGCGAGGAGAAAATCATGTTTCAACCTGACATCTTGAAAGACAAAGTAATTTTAGTCACTGGCGGTGGCTCCGGCCTCGGCAAATCTATGGGCAAACGGTTTCTGGAACTCGGCGCGAAACTTGCCATCGCCAGTCGTCGTGAAGACGTCTTAGCCGCGACCGCAAAAGAATTGCAGGAGGCCACGGGGGGCGAGGTCTTCTACACAACCTGCGATGTGCGCCAGCCAGAACAGGTAGACAAAATGATGGACGCTGTTTGGGATCATTACGGCACGATTGATGTGTTGCTGAACAATGCCGCCGGAAATTTCGCCGCACCGACCGAAACCCTTTCGCATCGGGCAGTAGACGCAGTGCTGAGCATTGTCTTGCACGGCACCTGGTACTGCACACTTTCGCTCGGTAAAAAATGGATTGCAGAAAAACGTGGTGGCACGATGCTGAACATCATCGCCACGTATGCCTGGACTGGTGCGCCGTTCGTGGTGCCTTCGGCTACCGCCAAAGCCGGGGTGTTGGCCTTGACGCAATCGCTCGCGGTCGAATGGGGAAAATATGGAATTCGGATGAACGCCATTGCGCCGGGGCCGTTTCCGACCGAAGGTGCAGCCAGTCGTTTGAGTCCAACAGCCAGCTTTGAAGGGCGAATGGAAAGCATCCCGATGCGCCGGTTGGGCGAACACGAAGAACTGGCAAATCTGGCGGCTTTTTTGGTGTCAGATTACGCAGATTATATCAACGGTGATGTCATCACGATTGATGGTGGTAAATGGTTGCAGGGCGCGGCAGATTTTTCGCGGCTGGAGCAATTAACAGACGAAGAATGGGCGCAGTTTCGAGCGCAAGCCAAAGGACAAAAGTAAAATCTGATTTGTTATTCAGAATTGGACTGATGTGCGCGTTCCGGGAACTTTGGCAATTGATGCGTGGTGTGGTCTGTGACCGAAGCCGAGAAGGAATTGTCCGAGGGAATTGCCTGCATTACTGGAGCGCGCATCGAATTTGAAACGAAGTCTGGAAGCGGTTCAGTCGCATGATTGGGGGGAATTGTAAAATGCCAGCCGTTGACCATTAGGCCAAGACCGATCAGCAGGATCACGAATCCTACACAACCCAAAAAGACAAATTCCTCCACTCCCGCCGCAAAACCAAAAATCGTAAAGGCGAGTGTGGCGCTTAATCCAATCGCGGAGGTCATGGTTCCACGTCGAATGCGCCGCAGTCGTTTTTCTGCTGGTGTTTCCAGAAATTTTTCGATCTCCGGCAATACTCCTTCGACAACTTTTCTCAACTCTTTCGCGGATTTCACCTCTCGAATCTTGTCAGCAACCGCACGCCCGATTTCATCGCGCGCTGACCCTGCCGGGTTGCTGATAGCTTCGGGTTTGTCGAGGGCAATGCGGATGGCACGCAAATCAGCACCACACGAACGGCAATATTGACCGGATTGATCGGAACCACAACTGGGACAAAACATAAGAACCTCCACCTGAATTATAGGCGTGGAAGTGTACGAAAAAGAATCCACGGAGGTTCAGATTCAGATGGAGTATTTACACCTTGGCGTCTCAATTTCTTTGGCGAGAAGCACTTCAACTCCACCCCACCGGACTGCTCACGCCACAAGCTTTTTTTCAACCTGCCCGATGTCCTATTGACGAAATCGTGGATGCTTTACATAATGCGCGCCATCGCTATTTAGCTAATTGGTTTTACCTGCTGGGATCGAAACGATAAATAGAAAATTGCAGTACTAGAATTGTATCTGGGTTTACGTCAGTTATTACGCTCTTTTTCGCGCGTGGCATTGGTTTCTTCAGCGTCACGCATGTTTCTTACACAATTCGGTTACTAGGAGGTCTCCCGTGAACAAGCTCTCACGTTTCATCGGGGCAGGTGTCACAACCCTACTGCTCCTTGGCGTTGCTTTCGCTCAGGATTTCCGAGGCACGATTACAGGTCGAGTCACGGACTCATCGAAAGCTTCGATTCCCAATGCAACGGTGACGGTCAAAAACGCCGCTACCAATGAAGTCTTCACCGTTACAACGGATAATGAAGGCAATTACAAAGTCCCTTTCCTGCGTCCCGGTGATTACAACATCACGGTCGAAGCCAGTGGTTTTAAAAAAGCTGCCCGGGAAAATTTCGTAGTGGCAATCAGCCAAATTGCTGCGGTGGATTTTGCCCTTGAAGCTGGACAAATCACCGATACCGTCACGATTGAAGCTTCCGGCCAAGTCGCACTCGAATCGGCCAGCGCGGATCGCGGTGGCGTCATTGACCAGCAAAAGGTCTCGGAATTACCGCTCAATGCGCGCAATCCATTTATGCTCGGCGTGTTGGTGGCCGGTGTGAATTTCAATGGCGCTTCGATCTGGCAGCGCCCCTTCGACAACGGCGCAATCGCCGAATGGACGATCAACGGCAGCCAATCACGCGGCAACGAGTTTCTGCTCGACGGCGCACCGAACAACGGACAAGCCGGTGGCAATAACATTGCCTATGTTCCACCGGTAGATTCAGTGCAGGAATTCAAAATCATGACGAACACGTATGATGCGCAGTACGGCAAAACGACCGGCGGCATCATTAACGTCAATTTGAAAAGCGGCACCAATGCGTTTCACGGCAATATCTATGAATTTATGCGCCGCGAATCGTTCGATGCTTGGGACTTCCGCTTGAAGGCCAGAGGGCGTCGAGCTGAT
This sequence comes from Blastocatellia bacterium, assembly GCA_016789725.1. Lineage (GTDB taxonomy): Bacteria > Acidobacteriota > Blastocatellia > RBC074 > RBC074 > JAFDVL01. The sequence continues at coordinate 12,035 of JAEUQN010000157.1, forward strand.
GGCAGCCCTGTGGCTCCGAAACCCAAGCACTGGCTGGATCAGTACGGTTTCCAAGTGGATGGCCCGGTCAGCGTGCCCTGGTTGTACAGCGGCAAAGACAAGACCTTCTTCATGTTCAACTATGAAGGCTATCGTGAAGGCATTCCGCAACCGTTGACGCTTTCAACGATTCAACCGGAATTTCTGGATGGTGACTTCAGCAAGCTGACGGATGCTGCGGGGCGGCGCATCGTGATTTACGACCCGCTCACCGGCAATGCCGGGAACAATTACACGCGCACGCCTTTCCCCGACAATAAGATTCCGGCAGCGCGCATTAACCCGATTGCGAAGAAAATTCTGAGCTACATGCCAAAACCGAATACCGTTGACCCGGCACAGGGTTACTCAAGAGGGAACCTGTTCCTCTCGCCGAATATTGCGACCGATGGTTTTTGGAATTGGGTGGCCAAAGTTGACCAGCAATTCAATGAAAAGCATCGCATGTACATGCGTTTTGCCAAGAACGACCGCCGCGAAAATCGTAATGAAAACGGCGTCATCAATGCAGTCGGCGAATGTTGTCAGTTGCCCTTCAAGCGCCTGAATGACGCGTTTGTGGCCGACCATCTGGCGACGTTTACACCCAGCTTTATTTTCAACTTCCGCGTTTCTTTCAATCGCTTTGAGGAAAAAGGTGTGGCAGACGAAAACATGGGCTTTGACCGTACCACACTAGGCTTCTCCTCCGCGTTGGTAAACTCCATACCGGGCAGCGTGATGTTCGGTCGGTATGAGCCGGGCGACGGCTATCTGCCGATTGGTCGCAATCCGGGCAACAACATCACGAACACAATAGCCACGCACCCCAACTTCACCTGGATTCGTGGTGCACAAACGTGGCGGGCGGGCGTGGACATTCGCTTCACGCAATACAACCAGAAGAACGAAGGCAACCCGTTCCTGCTGCAAGGCGGACGCGGTTTCACGCAACAGCGCTGGGATCAGGCCGATGCCCAGAGCGGTAACGGCATTGCCACGTTCCTGCTTGGCTATGTGGGCGGCAGAGCGGAAAACAACGTCTTTCCCACCAACCTCGGCAAATATTTTGCGCCCTGGTATCAGAATGACTGGAAGATCCGAAATAACCTGACGATCAATCTGGGTGTGCGTTGGGACATCAACCAGGCTCCGAATGAGCGTTACAATCGCCTCAATCGCGGTTTCGATGCGACTGTTACTAACCCTATAGATAGCCTCATCAGCCGCACAACATTCCCGACACTGCCGAAACTGCTGGGCGGTTTGAATTTCGCGGGTGTCAATGGCGTGGATACGATTGCTTCTGATACGGACTGGAATAACTTCCAGCCTCGGATTGGCTTTGCCTATCAGTGGAATTCCAAATTGGTGATTCGTGGCGGTTGGGGACTTTACTATGTCAATCCCAACAACGACTACCTTCAAACCAATGGTTTTTCCATTACGACCGACATTGTCAACTCGCTGGATGGTGGCCGGACACCGATTGAAGGCATCATCAACAATCCCTTCCCGAACGGCATTACCAAGCCGCCAGGAAGTTCACTGGGGTTCACAACCAACGCCGGTCGTGGCTTCAACTTTGTCAACACGAGCTTCCAGGTGCCGTATGTGAATCAGTATTCACTGGGCTTTCAGTATTCCTTGCCCTGGGCTTCCAAGATTGAGCTTTCGTATGTGGGCAACCGCACGAAGAAGCTGCAAACCACTCGCCCCTTCAACGAACCGGATTTGGCGTTTCGTCAAAAGTGCAACCCGCTGGAGGGCGGCAGCCCGGCCTTCTGCAACGAACTGTTGCCGAATCCATTCCGTGGTTTGGCACCGTTCCTTGGCACAACTTACTACACCGCGACCTCAATTCGGCGGTGGGACTTAAATCGTCCGTACCCGCAATTCACGGGCATCACCGAAGTAGCACGCAACGATGGCAGCATTGCTTACGATTCCTTCCAGGTGACGTTTGAGAAACGTGCTCGCGGTGGGCTCAACATTATTTCGACCTACACGCTCTCGAAACAGATCGAAGAGTGGGGCTTCAACGATGTGCAGAAGAGCATCAAGCAACGCGGCTTGTATTTTGCGGATCGTCCTCACCGCTTTACGGTCGGATCGGTTTATCAAATGCCGTTTGGGCCAGGCAAGAGATTCTTCAACACGTCCAACGGCTTCCTTGGTCGCTTGATTGGTGGTTGGGAAACCAATCTGATTTTGCAAATGCAATCCGGTCGTCCGTGGGATTTGAGCGCCGAGCTTGAGTGGTTCAATCAGGACGCGATTATCCGTGACATCAAGTGGAAGGGGACAGATCAGGTCTGGGCCTTCCGTACTTACGCGGACAGGACCAACCCGGCAGCTCGTTCGGTTTGCGCCGCGCGTCGGAACGATAACGGCACGTTGTCGCTCACTTCGTACAGCGCCAACCTGGATGGCTGTACATTAGCGAATGTGGATATGATTCGTCGTAACGCTTCCGGTTTCGTACCGCGTTACACGTCGTTCCGCGATTCCTCGATTCGGTTGCACTCGCCGCCAACTGCTGACCTCTCGTTTGTGAAACTCACGAAGTTCACGGAGCGCGTCGGGATGCAATTACGCGTGGAGATGTTCAACTTCACGAACACCTATTCCTACCGTGTTCGTCAGTTCACGAATAACCCGGATGACCGCAACTTTGGCAGTGTCTTCCCGCGCACCGCTGGTGACACCGAAGTCGCTTATCCGCGTCACATTCAGTTAGCCGCGAAGATTATCTTCTAGGCCCATTGAGTGGAACTTCTCTAAAGGCCGTGAGCAGCGTGAATTAGCGCTGTTCGCGGCTTTGTTATTTTTCGGCTTCTTTGATGGTGAGAATTTGATTGCTGATGACGTCTTCGATTTTTTGGCGAATGCCACTGGGCCAGAAAATTTCAATCGTCTTAATTCGTTGTTCTTTGCCTAAGCCGAAATGAATCAGTTGTTCGCTCGCCGAAGCGTAGCCAACGCTGGTTGTCGCGTGGTTGAATTGCACTGCGCCTGAATTTGTCGTGAGTTTGATTCTGGCTCCGAGACCATCACGATTGCTTTTGGTTCCCACCAGCTTGACGGCAATCCAGCGATTTTCATTCGCGGCTTCGTTGAGCCACAACTCCGATGGTTCATTCAGTGAGGTTGTGACTACATCAATCTTGCCATCGTGATTGAAGTCGGCAAACGCTGCGCCGCGATGTGCACTTTTGTTTTGGAAGGTCGCGCCGACCTCGCTTGAGACGTTCTTGAAATTGCCATTGCCGAGATTGGCAAAAAGGGAATTGGACTGGCGATACGTTTGTTCGTTGTACAGTTCCTGGTTGTCGTTGACGTGCGCGTTGGCCGTGAATAAATCCTTCCAGCCATCGTTGTTGAAATCAAATAGACCAAGACTCCAACCACTGCGTCTGATCGACTCTTTGCCGAGGCCGCTGGTCCAGGTTACATCGGAAAAAAAGCCTTTGCCGACATTGCGAAAGAGCGGAAATGTTTCGCCTTCCAGCGCCGAAACAATCAAATCAGGTAATCCATCATTGTCATAATCTCGGAAATCTACGCCCATACTCGAAACAGGCTTGCCGCTGTCGTTTAAGGCGACGCTCGCGTTCAGGCCAACTTCTTCAAAGCCCTTGCCGCCATTGTTGCGAAATAGAAAATTCGGCAGCGTATCGTTGGCGACGAAGACATCAACAAACCCATCGTCATTATAGTCCGCAACGCTAATGCCCATTCCTTTGCCGATGTGTTTGGCAATGCCGATGGAGGTTGAGACATCGGTGAAGGTGCCATCGCCGTTGTTATGAAAAAGTTGATTCGGTAATCCTTCATACCGATCAGGAAAACAGTAGGTGCGATAGCCTTCTTTCATCGCGCCGCAATACGGATCAAGGTCAGGATGCCATTTGCAATAATTCACGACGAACAAATCGAGCTTGCCATCGTTGTCATAATCCAGCCACGCCGCTGCCACGCTCCACATTTTGCCTCGTTGCGCATCCACGCCCAATAAATTCGCGGCCTTCGTGACCTCCGTGAATTTCCCGTTGCCCTCGTTGCGATAAAGCTGATTACGATTGACACCTGCGATGAACAAATCAGAATCGCCGTCGTTGTCATAATCCGCCACTGCCGCGCCCATTGCATAGCCTTCGCCTTTGACGCCTGCTTTTTCGGTGACATCCGAAAACGTGCCATCACAATTGTTGCGATACAGCCGATTCCAAAACTGCGGCGAAGTCTTTTGCATCGCGGGCAATTCCGCGCCGTTCACAAAGTAAATGTCCTGCCAGCCATCATTGTCGTAATCAATCACGGCGACACCGCCCGTCATCGTTTCGATTTGATATTTGCGCGGCGTCGCGCCATTGCGGAGCGTGAAATCGAGCTTGGCTTCGCTGGCAGCATTGCGCAATTTAATCGGTGCGACTGACTGCAACGCCGTTGAAGCAGGAGTCGCTTTGACGCTTGCGCGCAATCGTTCCAGCGCTGTGCGCGCTTGAGTGTTGCCATCCATTGCGATGGCTTGTTGATAATCTTTTTCTGCCTCAGCAAGTTTCCCTAATTTTTCCTGTACGCGCCCACGATTGAGCCGAATCGCGCTGGCCGTTGGATTCATGGCGATGGCTTGCGTCAGATAGTCGAATGCTTCGCTGTATCGTTCTAATCGCACTAACAAATCGCTGGCATAGACGAGCGGGATAGTCATGGCGCGATGTTGTCTTTGATTCAGTTGAATGGCGGTTTGATAGTGCTTGAGCGCATTGGCGTCATCGTGGAGTGCATCCAATGTCATCGCCAACTGTGTATGAGCATCGGCATAATCAGCGCGCAGTTGAATCGCTTGTTTAGCGGAGGCTTCGGCTGCTTTGAGTTGGCCTTGTAAATACTGCACGCGCGCCAGAAAAAATCGCAATTCAGCATCTTGCGGAAACGCCGCTGCGGCGCGCTGAAAGGTTTGTTCGGCTTGTAGAATTTGTTGCGAGAGTTGTTGTGAGAGGCCGCAGAGCTTCCAGGCTGCCAGATTTGAAGGCGTGCTTTCGCTCACTCGGCAGGCCAGTTGTGCAGCCTCGCTAAACCTGCGCTGTGCAAATCGCTCCTGTGCGATTTGCAATTCGTTTCCTGTCCCGGACTGGGAAACGAATAACAGCC
>JAEUQN010000158.1 GCA_016789725.1 Blastocatellia bacterium
GGTTGCGAGCGTGCTTGATGATCTTATACGTTTACAGTACCGGAGCCCGCTCGCTACCGCTCGCGGTACTGTTCCAATTGCCCAACGCTCGCTTCTTCACGCGTCACGTAACTCACGATTACGCCGACGGCGAACGTCACGACCGATCCAATCAACACATACCATTGCCACGAAATTGGCGTGCGGAATTTGACGTACAACATCACGGCTGCGCCAACGATAATGCCAACAATGGCGGCTTTGGATTGTACGCGCTTCGTGAAGGTGCCGAGAAAGAAGATGCCCAAAATCACACCGTTTGTGAACGATTGAATGTCGAGCACCTGATCCACCATGCTGCGTGACAGATAAAGCGCGGCCAGCATTCCTGCCGTGATTTGCACTGCACCCCAGAGCGAGGTGAACAGCTTCGACGCTAGCATGTAATGTTCATCGGATTTTTTATTGCGCGTCATCGGCATATAAAAATCCGCCATCGTCGTTGCTGCCTGCGAATTCAGCGAAGACGTGAAGGCCGCCGCCGCAATCGCCGCGATCACCAATCCGACAATACCGCTCGGCAAATGATTGACGATGAAGTGGGGGAAGACACGATCCGCGCGCAACGCTCCATCCACCAGAAACGCGCTCATCTCGCCGCTGGCGTAGTTGTTGTAAAACACGTACAGCATCACGCCGATCAATAAAAACAAGGCGAATTGCGCGAAGACGACGACACCGCTGACCAGCAAGGCTTTGCGCGCGGCGTTCGGCGCATCCCCACATAAATATCGCTGCACCATCAATTGATCCGTGCCGTGCGTTGCCGTCGTCAAAAATGCACCGCCAATCAAGCCTGACCAGAACGTGTTGCTTTTCGTTACGTTCCAGACGAAATCAAACATCGTGAATTTGCCTGCGGCAGAACCAACCGCAACGACTTCGCCGAAACCGCCTGGAATCTTGCTGAGCAAAATAAACGCTGCGACAAATGCGCCGATCAGGTAAATCCCAAGCTGCGTCACGTCTGTCCAGATCACCGCATCAATGCCGCCGAGATACGAAAAGATGATCGTCGCAATGCCCATCACCAGCACCGAAACCATAATGATCGTAAGCGTTGGATTGAGCGCGGGAAACAGATTTTGTGCGGCTTGTTCGCTGCCCGGCAACGCGAGAATCACGGCAGCCAGCACCAGTCCCGTCAAGTACAAGCGAAAGCCATCCGCCACACTGCGCGTAATCAAAAACAACGTCGAAGCCAGGCGTCGCACGCTGGTGCCGAAGCGTTGGCCGAGCAATTGATAGACGGTCATCAGTTCGCCACGAAAATACAGCGGCACAAAAATCAACGTCACAGCGATGCGCCCGATCATATAGCCGAGCACCAATTGCAAAAACGTAAAGTTGCCCGTGAACGCAAGGCCCGGCACGCTGACAAACGTGAGGCTGCTGGTTTCGGTCGAAACGACGGACGCCATAATCGCCCACCACGGCACGCTGGTTCCGCTGACGAAATAGTCTTTGACATCCTTGCGCTGCCGCCGCGAAAACCACGCGCCAAACAACACTGTGCCGATCAAATAGGCGAAGAGAATAAATATGTCGAGGGCTTTCATAGCCTCTTTTTACAGGCAGGAAACGAAAAGGGGAAGGGACGGGAGAGGATTTGAGATGGGAGATTGGAAATTTGAGATGAAGATGGGAATTCAATCTCAAATTTCCAATCTCTCAAGCCAGCACTTCTTTGATGATTTTGCCGTGAACATCTGTGAGACGGAATTCGCGTCCTTGAAAACGATAGGTCAGCCGTTCGTGATCGAAGCCGAGTTGATTGAGCAGCGTCGCGTGCAGATCGTGGACATGCGCCCCGCCTTCGATAGTACCAAAGCCGAGTTCATCGGTTTCGCCGTGCAAATGACCTGCTTTGAAACCGCCGCCCGCAACCCACATTGTGAAGCCATCAATATGATGATCGCGCCCCGTGGTCTCGCGCACTTCGCCCATCGGTGTGCGCCCGAATTCGCCGCCCCAAACGACTATCGTGTCTTCCAGCAGCCCACGTTGCTTCAGGTCAAGCACGAGTGCGGCGCTCGCCTGATCTACTTCGCGGCAACGGGCTTCGATGTCGCCGTCGAGGTTGTTGCCGCGCTCGCCGTGATGATCCCAATCGGTGTGATAAAGCTGCACGAAGCGCACACCACGTTCGATCATTCGCCGCGCCAGCAACGCATTGGCCGCAAAGCCCGATTCGCCCGGCTTCACGCCGTAGAGCGCGAGCGTCGCCGCTGATTCTTTACTTAAATCCATCAACTCCGGCGCGCTCGTTTGCATGCGATAGGCCATTTCATACGCATTCAGCCGCGTCATAATTTCGGGGTCGCCTGTGGCTGTAAACCGTGCTTTATTCAATTCACCAACCGTATCGTAAAAATCGCGCTCCTGCTCGCGCCCCAGTCCGGTAGGGCTGCGCAAGTTTAAAATGGCATCGCCCTGTCCGCGAAACGGCACACCCTGAAACGAAGTCGGCAAAAATCCACTGCTCCACAACGACGCGCCCGCACGTGGACCGCGCCGACCGCTTTGCAACACGACGAAGCCGGGCAAATCGGCGGACTCGCTGCCCAGTCCGTATGTGACCCACGCGCCGAACGCGGGGCGACCGGGGATTTGAAACCCCGTGTTCATGAACAGCTTTGCCGGGCCGTGATTGAACACATCCGTAGACATTCCGCGCAGCCAGCAAACCTCATCTACGATCTTGCGATGATGCGGCAATAATTCGCTGAGCGTCATCCCCGTTTGCCCGTACTGTGCAAACTTGCGCTTCGTGCCCAGCAGCTTTTCATTACCTTTGAGAAACGCAAAGCGGCGGCCTTTCATCAGGCTTGGCGGCGGCGGTTGCCCTGTCAATTCCCGCAATTTCGGTTTGTCGGAAAACAATTCCAATTGCGAAGGCGCACCGGCCATAAACAAATAAATCACCCGTTTCGCTTTGGCGGGGAGCGGCGATTTGCGTGGGGCCATCGGATTCGTCGGATCAACTTGCGGACGTTGCGGGACTGCACTAACTCCGTCATTGTTGAGCAAACAGTTGAGTGCGATGGTTCCCAAGCCAACAGCGCATTGACCGAAGAAATGGCGGCGCGTTACATCACATAATTCGTTGGAAGCTTGATAGGTTTTTTTCATGTTGGTTCTTTGTCAGTTAGGCGGTTACTTACTCAGCTTTACCCTCTTGAGTAATGCTTTGAAACGAACATCGCCTCGCAAGCGATCCCAGCGAGGGTCATGCTTCAGCCACCCAAGCCACCCCAGCACCCCGTCTCCATCATCCACAGCTTTATTGAGCCAGCGAAAGGTTTCACCTACATCGTCCAGTGCCTCGTAGATTGCGGCAATTTGGTACTCCACAACATGTTCTCCGCGCGCCTCTCTTTCCAAAAGCTCTTTGAGAATTTTCCTGGCTGTTGCTACCTCCCCAGCCTGCGCATAAGCGCGGGCCAACGCCGCAACGCCGCCCGCATCGCCTTTCCAGGAAGGGACTGACAATTTGTGTTCGGCGAGTGCTTCTTGAAATTGACCTTTTTGGGCATAAGCCAAGCCTCGATAGAAATGAGGGATCGCCGGATTGCCAGGGCTTGAGGCAAGGACTTTTTCGTAATGGTTAAGCACCCAATCGTACTGATGAGCCATGAAGCGCATCCGGCCAGAATTCCGCACAACATAATTTCGCGCTGCCGCATCCGGGGAAGCAACAGCTTGGTCTATGTGTTTGAACGCAAGCTCAAAATTGCCCATCATTCCCAATAGCTGCGCATAAGCGAAATGCGTTCGTGCATTTTGCGGTTCCAACGCGAGTGCTTGCTTATAAGTTTTTTCGGCACACTTGTAATCCCACCAGTAAAAAACGCTTCTGTCCGCAAACAGGCGAAGCGCCTCAATCAGGTCAGGATCAAGTGATAGTGCTTTGGTCAGATTTTCCCAGGTTTTCTGACCCGCAATTTGACGGGGTACGTCCCCATATCTTGTCGAATTTGCATGTGCCAGCGCGAGCGCAGCGTAAGCCTTTGCGTGATCACGATCTGCGTTAATTGCTTGTGCGAGGAGGGAAATTGCTTTCATCACATTTTCACGAGAGAGTGTTCCCAAAAGCCCCTGCGCCTGTGACACAAGCTTTTCTGCTTCCATCTGTTCAGGCGTTCGTGCAACGTTCGTTTTAGGATTCGTTTTGCGCTTGGGCAAGGGAGGGCAAGCAGCCGGAATGCCATTCTCACTACTGATTGGCTGAGCCATTATCGGCGTAGTAAACCAAGCTAGAAGCAAACTGACGATGACGATCTTTCTGGTTCTCATTCATCCTCCGAATATCAGCGAGAAGAAACATTTACCCTCTTGATCCTGTTGGGGCTTTTGCACATTACTTGATTCGCTGGATGGCTGATTTGGATTTCTTCTCAAGCTACTCATCGTCGTAGTATTTGCCCGGCTCTGTTGTCCTGCCATCGGCCAAATCACACAAGCGGCGAAATCCGGCCATCGTCATCAGCCACGCATCTTCGCCGCCGAGTTCGATAATCTTTTGTTTCACCAGAGAACGATCAACCATTTTTTCCTGTTTGAGCAGAAAGACAATATCGTCGAGGTCTTTTTGCCGCCCGGCTTTGAACTTCAGAATCACCAGCCATTCTGGCGTTACGACGCGCAAGCCATTTGGCAAACGAATCGCGTCTTTCAGCGCGGCGCGATAATATTTCTGAAACCCATCGTTGCGCACAATCCAATCCACTTGTACCGCGTAACGCCCGACGTTCAGAGTGTAACTGCTGCCGCCAAAATTGAGTGGATGCTCCGGCGTGAGCGACAAGTGATTGGACGCGATAATATCCACGTCTTTGGTCAAACGCGGGCTGCCGTACAGGTGCATCGCCATGCCGCCTGCCACCGCCCATTCGATTTCTTCCCGCGTCGCTAGACCGCCAACCTGTCGCGCTGCCTCCAATCCTGTATCGCTGGCGAGGGTGGGATGGGCAGCGTTTTCCAGCATGCGCCCGACCAGTTCTTGATAGTCGTTCTCACTCATTTCGTTATTCCTGTTGCGCTGTCAAAAAATACCGACGCGCCAGCGCGCGCGCAGGGCTTTCTGGCAACGGCGCAAAAAATGCTCCAACCATTGCCGCTGTCCATAGCGCGGTTCGCAACGCAAATACAGCGCGCCTTCGACCGATTGCACCGCTGTGCGCGGTAGCGCGTCCTGTCCGGGCGGAATCGCCGCAATCAGCATTTGCACGCGGGGAATCAACGCGCTGACTTCCGCTTTCAGGTGCTCCCCTGCCTGCGCGCCAAAGCGCGTATACCATTTGCCCATTTCAAATTCACGCACACCGCGCGCTGGACAAGCTGTTGTGTCACGGGCGTCTTCTCCACGCAACATCCGAGCCGCGAAGTTGGGGCCAAAGCTTGCCGCGGGCTTATCACTAAATCCCGGAGGGTTACATTCAATGCCGTCGTAATCCGTGCGATCTGCCATGCGCGTCAGCCACTCGCGCATGGTTATCGTTTCGGCTTCTGGCCCGCTCCGAAAGCCTGCCGTGTACACGGACAACACACGCGCACGAGCGGGGCCGTTTTGCGCGTGACCGAAATTAAGTTCGCGTTGTGTTGTCCCTTTGATCCTCATCGCCAGAAATTCTTCCACTGAACCTTGCCCGACAAGCAGTTCCAGTCGCCGCGCCTCTTCACGTATTGCCGTGTTTTCGGTTTCCTGTTTTTGCAGGTATTCGCGCAACGCTTTCAATTGCGCCCCGAAAAAGCCGAACCAGTTCTCGCCCTCTGACAGCAGGACAACGCGTTTTGTCGAAGCCAGTTGTTGCAGACACGTCGAAGCAGATTGCGCTTCAGCCGATGCCGCATCCGTGCAAGCGAAACAGGCAACTTCTTCTTCACGAAATGAAGGCGGCTGCACGGCGCGATTCTTTTTCTTGACGCTTGGTTTGGTGCGTTCCGCTTCCGGGAGAAAACGACCTGTGCGCTGAAGCGCCGGTAAAATCACATTGCCGCTGGGAAATGCTGTCGGTTGCCAATATTCGTGCGACAGTACACCGTGCAAATGTTGCGGCGGTTTTCCCGCTTCCAGCGACTCTGCAAACCAGCCTTTGATCGTCTCATTGAGTTGCGACGAATCGCCGCCCGCAAACATCTCCGATGGGCGTTGCGAAGTACTCGATCCTGAATCGTTCTGGTAAAACAGCCAATAATCGAAGAAATCGTTTTCGTCGCTCATAACGCAATCTGCTCTGCCAATTCTTTAGCGCACAGGCAAGTCTACAATTTCAATCCACGTCGGATTTTTGCCCGCCGCGTAATCTTTGAGCTTCGTCAATTTGCCGGTGCTGGCATCAATCTGATAGCTCGACAGCCGATGCGAGCGCTGCCCGGCGACCAGCAAATAACGCCCCGATGAATCAATGCTGAAGGTGCGCGGCTGCGTCTCGGTCGGCACAAATTCAATCAGCGATAACGTGCCATCTTTCGCATTGACCTTGAATCCCGCCAGCGCGTTGGACGTGCGTTCGGTCGCATACAAAAACTTGCCGTTTGGCGTGATGTGGATGTCTGCTGCCCCGATGCGTCCGGTCGTTCCTGGCAACAAAGCACTGACGGATTGTTTTTCTTTGAGTTGCCCGTTACGCGCGTCCCAATCAAACACGTGAACGGTCGCATCCAATTCGCCGAGCAGATAGACCAATTTGCCGTTCGGATGAAACACAAAATGGCGCGGCCCGGTTTTCGCTTGCACCGTAGTGGACGAATGCGGTTCCAGCTTGCCGGTTTTCGCATCGAACTTGAAAACATTCAGCAAGTCATTGCCCAGCGTCGCGGCCAACACAAACCGATTCTGTTTGTCGGGCAGCATCGAGTGCGCGTTGGTTTGCTTTTCCAACACCTGCTGCGTGGGCTGCACGATGCCTTGCGCATTGATCGGATTGACGGTGAGTTTGTGGCCCGGATACGAAGCCGCAAACAAATGCCGCCCCGTTCGATCCGTCGAGATGAACGGCATGCTGTCCACGAGCGGCCCTCTACCAATGTATTTGAGCTTCCCGCTCTTGGCGTCAATGGCGTAAGTGAAAACTGCTTGCGGCTCGACGCGCGTGGCCACAAACAGAAACCGTTGATCCGGGCTAATTGCCAACGGCGTAGACATTCCCGACTTCACCACGCCGGGAATCGGAACCGTTTCGATCAAGGTCAATTCGCCTGTTTTCGGATGCAGTTGCAGTACCTGAATGTCATTGCTTTCGGCATTGCTAACGTACACGATAGTCGCAGCGAATGCGGGCGAAATAAATGCGAAGCCGGCAACGATAATCGTGGCAAGCAACACCATCTCACACACCTGGCAAAAAGTTTGAAGCATCATTTTATTCCCGCGTAATGAAATTGTCTGTATTGAACAGCACGCGCGCAGCAGCGGTCAGGGCCGCGGACTGCGCTTCGGTTAATCCAGTCTTCGTCAACTCTTTGTTCACCAGCGCCGTTGCTGAAGCGGGCTGACTGGCAAAGCCTTGTGCTTGCCGTTCGACATAGCTGCGCAGTGAGGTCAGTTCTGTGGCGCTCGGTGGGCGGCTAAAGCACAGCAGAAATGCATGCTTCAAGCGCAGATCCAAGGTCGCGGCAAATTCGCCGGGGACTTCTCGCACCAGTCGCGCGGCCAGTCCTTGCGCAATTTCCAAAAACGCCGGGTCGTTCGCCAACGTCAGCGATTGCAACGGCGTATTCGAGCGAAAGCGCCGCGTACAGACTTGTTGGAAATCGGGCGTGTCAAAGGTCGAAAACAACGGATACGGCGCGCTGCGGAAAAAGTGTGTGTACAACGCGCGTCGGAATCGCTCATTGCCTGCTGCGGTCGTCCAGTTTTTGCGGTTTTGCGTGAAAGCATACACGCCGTCAGGTTGCGGCGGGCGCACGCTGGGGCCGCCGATTTTGGGATTCAGCAATCCGCTCGCACTCAACGCGGCATCGCGTACGATTTCGGCTTCGACGCGGAAACGTTCCTGGCGTGAGAGGAGCAGATTGCGGGGATCATCTGATTTTGGATTTTGGATTTTGGATTTTGGATTGAATTCGGAAGACTGGCGATAAGTTGCGCTGGTGACGATCAACCGGTGCATATTTTTCAAACTCCAAGGCTTTGCTTGCGGATGGCGGATGGCGGATGGCGGATTCTTTGTCGCCCCCTCGCCCGGTTGCCCGGTCTCTCCGTCTATGAATCTGGTTGCCAGCCAATCCAACAATTCGGGGTGCGTTGGCAATGAACCCTGTGTGCCAAAATCCTCTTCGGTTTCGACGATGCCGCGACCGAAATAACGCATCCAGATGCGATTCATCGTGACGCGCGGCGTAAGCGGATTCGCCGGATCAACGAGCCACTGAGCGAGATCAAGACGTGTGCGTGTTTTCGTGGTTTCGGGCAAGGCTGGTGCAATCGCGCTGAAAACGCCCGGTTGCAACAATCCCGCCGCTTTGTCGGGGCGCGTAAAATCGCCACGGGTGAAAATGTACGATTCGCGCGGCACGTTGGTGTCACGCATAATCATGGCCATGACCGCATTGCCCGCTTGTTTTTCTCTGACCGCACGCGCCGAAGCGAACGCGGCGTCTACCATCGTTTGCTGTTCAGGCGAACGCGCATTGAGCGGGAGTTTCAAGGCTGCGAGCAACGCCGCTCCACGTTCATCGTGCGGCATTTCCGTCGCGATTTCGATCTTGAAACGACCGATGCCGCGCCCGGTTTCGGCGTCATGTCGCATCATGAATTGGATTTGGCGGCTGGCAAATTCTTTGCGCTGCCCAAACACAAACGTCGCTTCACTGGGTTGAGCGTTCGCGTTGAGTGACCAACCGGTTCGACGATCCCCATCGCTCGCCGCGCGTGCGGGATAATCACTCTGCTCATCGTCCGCAAAGACGTCACTGAATCGGTGATTGCCGCCTTCTGATTCGATATAAAATTCGCTCAAGGCGAAGGACCCGTCCGCTCCCAGCCCGGGGCCGTTTTGGGGCAAAGATTCATGTGGCAGCACGCGCAAACGTACTGCCGCAACGCGCGGCGAGTTGATCCTGACCAGAATGCGATAAGCATCATTGATCGAAGCATTCGAGGTGATCAAAAACGAACCATCGTCCAATCGCTGCAATTTCCCAGCGGCTTCGGTGTCGAATTTGATGGGGTCAAATGAAACCCATTCGACTTCTTTTTTCGGAGCCGTTACTGCCGGATTGCGTTCGAGCCGCGCAATTTCCATTCGTTCCCACTCGCCCTGTTTTAATTCGCCCATCGGCATGCCGCGCCGGGTCTCTGTTGGTTGCGCGGACGTTTCCGGCTTGCCGAATATCTCACCGCGCACAACAGGCACGACAGGGCCAGGATTGTTGACATCCATCGTCGAATTAAAGAACGCGAGAAGCTGGTAATACTCTTTGTGTGAAATCGGGTCGAATTTATGCGAATGGCATTGCGCACAACCTACGGTTAAGCCGAGCCAGACCGCACCCGTCGTGTTGACGCGATCCATCACCTGTTCGACGCGGGCTTGTTCGGGGTCTACGCCACCTTCTTCATTAATGACGGTATTGCGATGGAATCCCGTGGCCACTAATTGCGACTTTGTTTGAGTCGGCAACAAATCTCCTGCGAGTTGCTCAATGGTGAAACGATCAAACGGCTTGTCTTCATTCAGCGCCTGAATAACCCAATCTCGGTAGGGCCACATCACACGCTCGCCATCAATCGTGTAGCCGTTGGAATCGGCATATCGTGCCTGATCAAGCCAATGCCGTCCCCAGCGTTCGCCGTAATGTGGCGATGCTAACAACCGTTCGACCAGCGCACTGTACAACGCATCCTGCTGGCGCGTCGTTCCCTTCGTAAAGGCTTTGGCGAACTCTTCGACTTCGGCGGGTTGTGGCAACAAGCCTGTCAAATCAAGCGACACGCGACGAATCAACGTGCGAGGGTCGGCCTGTGGTGAGGGCGCAATTCCTTCGCGTTCGAGCCGCGCCAGAATGAAGTGGTCAATTTCGTTGCGCACCCACTTGGTATTTTTGACGGCAGGCGGCGGAGTCTTGGCGAGCGGTTGAAACGCCCAGTGTCCCTGATACTTTGCGCCCTGCTCAATCCAGCGCCGCAACAAGGTGGCTTCGGCGGGCGTGATCGGAGATTTTTTGGCGGCCAGCGGCGGCATCACCTCGCCTGCTTCGTGCGAAGTCACACGTCGCAACAATTCGCTTTCGTCCGGTTTTCCCGGCGTAATCGCGCGGTAGCCGCCACGGTCTTTCGTCGCGCCTTCAAATGTATCGAGCCGCAGCCCTGCCTTGCGATTCTTTTCATCCGGCCCGTGACAATAGAAACAACGGTCGGACAGCAACGGACGAATGTCGCGGTTAAATTGAACGTCCTGCGCGGCTTCGACCGTCGCGCGCGGCGCATTCCAGAAAGCACTTACCGCCGCGAAGCCGAGTAAGAGGCTGATGCAAAGTTTCAGTTGTTTCATGACAGTCTCGCTTTGAAATTGAAATCAGGAGAACCGTCACGAATAGTAGCACATCGCCCTATTTTTGCATCGGGAGTCGCGCAGGGTTGAAGGGGACAAAATCGCTTTTGCCGGCTACTCAATCATCCGCAATCGGCACGGTGTTGGATCAATAGCAACAAGCAATGGTCTGGTCATTCCCGCGAACGAAATAATTGCCTGCCCTGGCGCTAAATTGGGTAAGCGATTCCACAGGCCTTCGTCCACGCTGCCAAGAGATCGTTTGAGTCGGCTGATGACATTGATGTCTGCAATCTTGTGCAGCACGTAGTTGTTGATTAGCCCCAACACCTCGTCAGGCAAATGCTGTGGCAATTGCGTCACGAACATCAAACCCAGCCAACGCTTGCGCCCGCGTTTGGCGATGCGCTCGATTTGCTGATGCAGCACGGGCATCTGTTTGATGCGCTCTTTGGAAAGGAATTCGTGTGCCTCTTCAATCACTACCACAACCTTGCGCATTGATTCACCCTTTTCACTGGCTTGATAGTTTTCGTCTTGTTGCAGATGTAAACCACGCAGAATCTCAGAGATTACGAGGTTATTGATCTGGGGCGAATCGGTGTCGCTCAGGTCAATCACAGTGACGCGCCCCGGTTTAGTCATTGCTTTGTAATCCGGCGTCGTCGCTTGTGGGGTGTCGAAAATCTTCAGCCGCAACAACCGGCTTAAACTGCCTTGCACTTTGCGCCAACTGCTGATGACTTTGGGAAGTTGCGCTTCCTTGATGACGGAACGTATTTGCGGCAAATTATCACGGAACGCTTTCACGCGCAGGTAATCGAAATTTTCCGCACCTTCTACAGTATCCGCGCAAATTCGTACAAGCTCGTACATCATCTGCAACGTCAAACGTGGATAGCCTTCTTCCATTTCATCCAACTCAAACACTTTCTCTTCATCTTCTTTGCTGAATGGATTGATCTTCGGATCGCGCATCAGCCGACGCGCAATGTCATAGGCTTTCAGGAAACGTTCCTGCTGCGCATCGTTGAAATTGAGAATTTCCATCACTGCATAAGGCGATAGGTTTTCGTACTTCAGACAAAACTGCCGGCGGTCAGGATGTTGCGCATTCGTGGTTGCGCGTCCAACCAAATGATAGAGGCCAACGTTCTTCACGCCTTGCGGCTCCAAGCCGCGTTGTGCCAGCGCGGCCAGCATCCCCGCGTCATCCGTCGCTTGCATCATTTGTGTGTATTCGCCTTCCGTGTCAAAGATGACGACGGCTACACCGCTCGTACCGAGTTTGCCGATCAAGCCGGAAACCGTCGTAGACTTACCCCCGCCCGTTGTGCCGAGGATGCCCGTATGTCTGGGCAACACATCTTTGCGCTCCGTTGAAAATGAAACGGGTACGCTCTCGTAACCAACCGCCAGCCCAATCGTCACATCGCCAAGCAATCGCAATCGTTCGGCCGTTTCTGTTTCATCAATCACAACGACGGGGCTGTTGGGCAAAGGGCGAAAGCGCGGCGGCACAAGCTTGTTGTCAATCTCTTCGCCGAGAATTTCCACCTGCACACGCCCGTGATAACGCGGTGTAAAAGTCGCTCCGCGAACCGTTGTCGTAACGACCAACGGCGCATCGGCACGCAACCCATCCGGCTCAGCGAATGGCCCTTCCACAACAGCAGCGATGTATTGCCGGCCATCGCCGCCTTTGTCGAGAGGGCGGCTCTTGATACGCACGAGCGATTGCGAAGGCACACGACGAATCTCTTCCGCCGGCAGCAGGATTGTCACCGTGTTGTCTTTGCTGGCAGGCGTGTCGTACATCGTGCGACCGACTGCGCCGTGAAAAGCTTCGTCTTCCTGAAATTCGCCGCCAGCGAGGTTGATTTCCTCGTCCAACAAATCAGTAAAGTCGCTCGGCATCGTTGGCACGGCGTCGCTGTTGCTTACAGCGCCATTGGGTTGCAATTGATTCATGTTTACCTCCCACTACGAGCGCGGGTTTCACGCTCGCCTAAGTAACGAAACGGCTCGCCCGCATTGGCGTAGGCCATTTGCACAGATGACAAAAAGCTGTCCGGGCTGAACGTTGTGCTACACACAGTGTCAGCCAGATCAATCAGCATCGGAAAGCCACGATGTTCTTGCAGAATGCTGTCGGCCAGTGCGATATGCGCAGCCATCTCGGCACAATCCTTGTGCGCATAAAACAGATAGGGTGGCGCAGCATCCCAAGCACGATAGAGACCGATCACAATGTCGGATGCAACTTCTTCACAAAACCGTACCATCTCCTGCTTAACGCCGCTGCCATCGCGGTAGCCACCGTTTTCGATCATTCGTTCAATTTCAGGCTTGAGCGTTTGCACAATGGCGAATTCGAGCGGGCGCAAAGCTTGACCGATCATTAGCCAATGTCGCTTGCGCGGCGCACTCGGCACAAAGACGAAACGTTTGTGTTCGACGTACCAGCGAATCAGGTCGAGGCTGATTTTGATGCGTTCGCGTTGCGACGACCAAAGGCCAGTCAACAATTCATAAGGAGCAGGGCTGCCGTGTCCCATACGCCACGAGGCCGTTGATTTTTCGCGCAGGATTGCGCGTTCGGCATACGCCATTATCCCGCGTCGCGCCAATTCGCTGAGCGAATCTTCTTCCAGCCCTTGCGATCCTCGCTTCTCACGTTGGCTTAACACTGCCAATACTTCTTCGACTGGATCAGCAAGCTTGGCGCGTAGATCGCGGCGGTACAAGCGATGCGCCCACGAGCCTTGTTCGCCGTTGTAAGAAACCAGACAAACGCCAATTTGGGTAATGGTGAGCGGCATCGTGTCATGCACGACATTGGTTCCATCACAAGCTTCCACGCCGCCGTTGAAAAGCAGCCCAGTATGAATCCTTTCCAAATCTGCGCGACGAGCCTGATAAACGCCTGCGTTCGGCGGTGCGTCCGGCAACGCGCGCAGCTCTCGAAAAATGATCTCGCGGATGCGCGGCATATATTCGGCTTCTCTTTCCAGTGCCTCGCTCACCATCTGCTCTGCTTCGTCGAGCAACGCCATCACGTCTACACCTTGCGTCCAGGTACTCAAATCAAGCGCACAGGAAAGCGGTTCGCCATAGGCGGCTTCAAAATCCGATGACTCGACAGGCGAATTGGCTGAAGCTATTGCCGAGCCTTCAGCACTGGGAAGGGGCGTGGCATTTGTTGTCGCATCTTTCATTCGATACTCCTTCGTTGCTACCTTCATTACCACTTTGGCGAGACGAAGTTCGACAACTTTTTTACTGTGGCTTATTTCGTCAGCCTGCCACGTAAGGCTTCAGCCCAGGTCGGGCTGCGTCCGCTTGCCGTTAACAAAGCGTATCCGTAAGCGGCAGCAAGCGAGGCTGGCAATCCAAACGCCTGAATCAATAGGGCGCTGATGCTTTCGTGGCGAACGGTGAACTGTGAGGCCGAAAGATCGCTTTGCGCAAGGACAATCTCAGGCGGGGCAAGCAGGGCAAGGGCAACTTTATCTGCACGGTCTTCGATTTGCCAAACGCCAGCGTTGAAATTGCTCTGAAGTTCATCCCGTTCAAGCAGGCAAGTGTAAACACCCAACGGAATGCTGATGAGCAATGAATGCACACGCTCGGTAATTGTTGGCAGTCGCAAGCCATCAAACACAGCGGCGATTTCCAGCCTGAATTTACGCATCGCTCTTTCACGCGGCAACCAATAATCAAGCAGGAAGTGCGCTAGTTCGTGGGCGATACTGAATCGTTGTTCGTCCAATGGATCAGTGCCGTCTATGAAGATCAGCCCGTTACCACCAAACGCCACCAGACAACCACGCACGGCACGGCTCTGGCAGTTGAACTGAAAAGCCACGCCGCGTTGTGCCAGCCAGTTTTCAATCAGACGCAGTTTGAGGCGGGGCAATTTGATGAGCGTGACCGGCAGAGCTAAAGCGAGGCTGCGTTCGAGACTGCGAGGAAACGCTTCTGTTTCCCCACACTGTTGCCAAAATAACTGGATGGCTTCCTGACTTGCGTTATCCAACCACATCGCAAACCTCATTCGTCTTTTGCCAACGACGGCACTACATCGTCATTTGCTTCTTCGTCTTCGCAGTCGCGGGCGGCAGCTAACACACCCCAAACCGGCAGGCTCTGTTCGGTCATTGCGGGGGCAGTCAAGGGTCGCTGTGCCAATCGCTCAAGACTCTCCACTTGCCGCAACATGCCAGCCAGTTGCGCTTCGTCAATCAGCGTGTAATCGGCAATGCGCCGCACCTGTTCGGCAAATTGCGTCGCGTCACTGTGCGGGCGCTGGCACAGTGCCAATCGTGTCAGCATTTCCGGCCAAATGCCTAACTCGCTTGCCAATTCCTCTTCGCTCAATCCTTCCTGCCGCCGATAAGCGGCGAGTACGTAAGCCATAAAACGCGCGTCATTCTGCAAGCGACGCGCAAAGGCAACTGAAAGCTGATTGGCAGAAAGATTGTTCATGGAATTTATCGTTCGCGTTTGTAGTGGCGCTGAATCATCTTTTTCAAACGGTCTTTGTGTTGCTTTACGGTTGCTCGTTGTACCTCAATCGGGGCCGACGCAATCCCCAGCACTTCAGCAAAAACTTGTGTATCACGCACGCCTTCCATCATCAACCAAAGCAATTTCAAATCCAGCGGATCGCTCGTCACGGCGCGCAAACGTTGCCAAGTCAGATCATCATCGTTGCGCTCAATCAACGAGATTTCCGCTTCTGCTTCCGTTTGATATACCGCTTCGAGGTCGGCAAGTTCGACAGCTTTTTCGTGGTCACTACGATTTTTTTGCTGCTTCAGCGCGTCAAGCAGATTGTTCCGCGCGCAAACGTTGAGCCAGCTTGTCAGGCTACCGCGATCGGGGACGAAATTCGCCGGTTGATCGAAATAGTTTAGGAGCGCGTCTGTTGCGCCATTGATGAGAAGGTCATCATCGGACAAATTGGAAAATTGTCGGCGCAAACTTTGAAGTAAGAGGGGGAGAAATGCCTCGGTGATTTCGTGTGTGACAATCGGGTCATCGCCGGCGCTCAAACGCGCATGCAAGCGTTTCCCCAATTCTGCCAAACCGGTTGCCGATGACATTGCTACTCCTATGTAATTTTCTGAAAGACTAGGACATATTCAGTATCCATTCGTTGACCAAATGCTTCCTGTAGATAAGGCATCACTCGTAGTCGCTCGCTGATTGTGCGTGTGTGCTGGAGCTTTAATCGTAATCCGTGTGAGCGACCAATTTCAGCTAGAATTTCATGCGTTGGGACAACAATCTTGCGAATATGCGAAGGGCAAACCACGATAATAGCGTGTCGACGTGGGCGCAGAACTTGCACAACCTTCCCAAAAACACTGTGCATATCGTTGAAATAACGGCGCGTCAGCGCAGCTTGGCGCAGTGATTTTTGTTCAAGTTGTGCCAGCACGGCATTGGCTTGATCCAATTCCTCCAGTGAATCGTTCTCTTGTGTCATGTTGGCGAGGCGTCCGCTTTCGCTACCGATGTAGCGAGATGCACACGCTCGATATTCATCTAATCCAACGCCTAATGCTGCTTGCATCCAAGCGACGGCGAGAAAGTGGGCACGGGTGTAATCAAGCGCGGTCACATAAGGTGGCGAGGTAAAAACCAAGTCTATTGACTCCGCGCGCAAACATAATTTGCGCGCATCGCCTAAGCGTGCCTCTACTTTTGCTGGCGGAGCTTGAGCACAAAGCGTCTGAAACTCGTTAGCTTGTTTGCGCATTTGTTTGATGCGCTTAGCAAATTTCTCCAGCACGTCGGGCGTTTGTGGGTGCTGTTGGAAATGATGTCGTGAATGAATAATATCGCGGGCGTTGGCGACGCTCGTCTTGGCCAAGATGAGCGAGGAAAAGGCTACCCAAAAAAACTCGCGCACTGGTTGCAGCGTTTCTAAGTGCTCAATGTGCCAAGCCAGCAATGCTAGAGCACTCGCAACCTCCGGCAAAAACCAATAATCGCGATTGACGAACTCCGGCAATTGCGCGCGGCGTTGCAACGCTTGCGTTACTTGATGGGTTTGCAACGCAATCAAATCGCGCATTGAGCGTGCCATCAGAGTCTCGCAGGCACGCTCAACTTCCTTGTCATCCAACACCTGTGCTTTGACTTTAGCAATGAGACGAGCTAACGGATCAAGGTCATAGCCAATGGCATGACGTCCTTTCAAGCGTGCCTCGACCAGTGTCGTGCCACTGCCAGCCATAGGGTCTAACACGGTCTCACCGGGCTTTGAGTAGTAACGCAATCCATAGCCAACCAATTGCGGCGGACATTTGGCCGCATAAGCGTGCAAACCGTGTGTGGCATAGCGTGTATTTTGTCCTTCAAAATCAAGATTCGGCATAGCTACCATTCGTACTGCTTGTTACAAATAACCTACCACCAGCCGAGAATCTTCCACCATACGAGGCCGATTGTCGTCCAGAGCAGAATGTTCGGTACGG
>JAEUQN010000159.1 GCA_016789725.1 Blastocatellia bacterium
CAAGGAGCAATTCACCAAATCCACGAACGCGCCCGAATTCCCGGAATATTTGAGATCCAAGCTTGATCCGAAAGGCAATTTGCAGTTGTACTCGAACGGCGAATTCACCTTCAAAACGAAAGGCGTGCATTCTAAAGTGTCAGTCGTCTGGAATTACGAAGCGCCTGCTGGCACAGGCGATACACATTTTTCGGTGATGAAAGGCACGAAAGCCATCGCTACGATCAAGCAAGGCAAAGAAGAAAACTTCAAGCCCGAATTGTACGTCACAGCGACCAATGCAAAAGATAAAGCCGCCGTCGGCGAAGAATTGAAAAAGACCGTCGAAGCGTTGCAAAGCAAGTTCGCGGGCATCGCACTGAAGGACACGAAAGACGGCTGGCAAATCGTCATCCCTGAAAAATTCCGCGATGGTCACGAAGCCCACTTTTCAATGGTCGCCAGCAAATACTTCAAGTTTTTGGAAGCTGGCAAACTGCCCGATTGGGAAGTGCCGAATATGCTGGCGAAGTATTACGTCACGACACAGGCGTTGAAGTTGGCAATGAAAGCGAAATAAAGAGAAACGAGATGACGGAACAGACAGAAATAACGGAATGGACGGAATAGAAAACTGAAAAGCTTTTTCCGTTTGTTCCGTGTTTGCCGTTTGTTCCGTCATCTCGATCTCAATCCGCGAAAGGATGCAATGCAAATAAAACCCTTGTCATTACTGCTCGTAATCCTTCTTGCCTGCGTAAGCTTTGCGCAAAATTCGCTCGACAAATCCTTCATCACCAAAGTTGACGAAATCTATGCGCGTTATGACAGCAACGAGTCGCCCGGTTGTGCGATTGGCATCATCAGAGATGGCAAACTGATTTATTCGCGCGGCTACGGGATGGCGGATTTGGAGCATAACGCACCACTCAACGCGCAATCGGTTTTCTATATTGCCTCGACCTCGAAGCAGTTCGCCGCCGCCAGCATTGCGTTGTTGGCGCGCAAAGGGACGATCTCGCTTGATGATGACATTCGCAAATACTTGCCAGAGATTCCCCAGTACGAGAACATAGTCACAATTCGGCATTTGATTCATCACACGAGTGGGCTGCGCGACTACTTAGAATTGACAGCGATGCGCGGCGGCAGCGCTGAGGATCACATTGACAACAACGATGCCATCGAACTCATCGCGCGGCAGAAGGCGCTGAATTACAAACCGGGCGAAAAATTTCTTTATAGCAATTCCAACTATGTGCTGCTGGCCGAAATCGTGAAGCGCGCGAGCGGCAAATCGTTGCGTGAATTCGCTGCTGAAAATATCTTCAAGCCACTGGGGATGAACCACACGCATTGGGACGATGATCGTTCGATGGTGGTGAAAAATCGCGTGGTCAGCTACGGGGTCGGCAAGCTCGCGCCCTGGCGACATTTCGTGAAGAACATCAACGCGGTCGGCGATGGCAATTTGCTCACCACGGTTGAAGACCTCGCCAAGTGGGATCAGAATTTTTATGACAACAAAGTCGGGGGGACGGGTTTCACAGAGTATTTACTGACGCGCGGCAAGCTGAATAACGGCGAAGCCATCCCGTACGCGTTCGGCTTGGGGCACGAAGAATATCGCGGGCTGAAGGCCATCGCGCCTGGCGGTGCGTTTCTCGGCTTTCGCACACAATTCTTGCGCTTCCCTGAACAAAAGTTTTCGGTGATTTGTTTATGCAATGCAGGTACGATCAACCCTGCAAATTTATCCCAACAGGTAGCAGATATTTTCTTAGCCGATCAATTAAAAACTGAGGCAAAGAAACCTGCTTCGCCTGCCAATCAAAACAGGCCAGCGGAATCTTTCGCCCTGCCAGAAGCGCAATTGAAGGAATTTACGGGCAACTACTATTCGAGCGAGTTAGACACGACCTACAAATTTATGATCGGCGAAGAGAAGCTTTTTCTGAAGCTTAAAACAAACAGTTCGTATGTATTGACCCCGCGCGCACAAGACAACTTTGGATTTCAGGGCGGCTCCCTGGTCTTTCAACGCAACAGCAAAGGACAGCTTGTCGGCTTGATCCTGGACGGCGGGCGTGTCAAAGGCTTGCGCTTCGAGAAACAAACAAATTGAGGAACGATTTATGCAATCAAGAAAACTCTTTGGCCTTTTCCTGGCGTGTCTTTTCTGCGTTGCCCAACTTTCTGCGCAGCCGCGCAAACCGAATGTACTGTTTATCTCGACCGATGACCTGAACAATGATCTCGGCACTTACGGTCATCCGCTGGTCAAATCGCCGAACATTGATCGGCTCGCCAAACGCGGCGTCAAATTTGATCGCGCCTACAATCAGTTTCCACTCTGCTCGCCGAGCCGAACATCAATGATGACGGGGCTGCGACCGGATGCGACTCAGGTGTACGACTTGCAAAAACACTTCCGCGAAACGGTACCTAACGTTGTAACGATGGCACAGTTGTTTCAAAAGAACGGCTACTTCGCCGCGCGTGTCGGCAAGATTTATCACTACGGCAATCCCGGTCAAATCGGCACGAACGGCTTGGACGATGAGCCATCGTGGAATGTCCGCATCAATCCGCGCGGCGTGGACAAGGACGAAGAAGCTGTGTTGACGAATCTGACGCCAAAACGCGGGCTGGGCGCATCGCTTTCGTTTTATGCTTCGCCTGCGCCGGACGAACAGCATACCGACGGCAAAGTCGCGCTGGAAACCATCAAGCTGCTCGAACAAAACAAAGACAAGCCGTTTTTCATCGCCGCCGGGTTTTATCGCCCGCATTGCCCATACATTGCGCCGAAGAAATATTTCGATTTGTACTCGCTCGATAAAATCAAAGCGGCGCAGGATGTCCCCGGCGAACGCGAGCGATTGTTGCCCGCTGCGGTGCAAACACCTGACTGGCATTTCGGCGTGGATGAATTGGGGCAACGCAAATCCATTCAGGCGTATTACGCTTCGATCACGTTTATGGACACACAAGTCGGCAAGCTGCTAGATGCGCTGGATCGGCTGGGCTTAACGGAAAACACGATTGTGGTGTTCTGGAGCGATCACGGTTATCTGCTCGGCCAACACGGGCAATGGATGAAGCAATCGTTGTTTGAAGCCTCCGCGCGCACGCCGATGATTTTCGCAGGCCCGAAGATAGCAAAAGGCAAAGTCTCAGGCCGCACGGTCGAAGCTCTAGACTTCTATCCAACGTTTGCGGATTTGTGCGGGTTGAGCGGTGCGCCAGCAAATTTGGCAGGCAAAAGTTTGCGCCCCTTGCTCAAAAATCCAAACGCCAAATGGGACAAACCCGCGATCACACAACAACGACGTGGCAATGCGCAGAACGGCTTCTTTATGGGCTACAGCGTGCGCAATGAACGCTATCGCTACACCGAATGGGACGAGGGGCGCAAAGGCGTGGAGTTGTACGATTATCAGGTTGATCCCAAGGAATTAACGAACTTCGCCAACGATCCCAAGTACGCGAAAATCGTTGGGCAGATGAAAAAGTTGTTGGCGAGCGGGCGAGGAAATTAAGGGGCACAGATGGTTTCGCCACCCGCAATCGGGTATGATGCGCGTGAGGTAGTACCATTATGCTTGAGAATTACATTGAACAACGTGATGGCGGCTATTGGATCACCGGAACACGGGTTTCACTGGATTCACTGGTGTACCGTTGGCGCGAAGGGCTTTCGCCGGAAACCATTCGGGAATGCTTTCCGGTGCTCACGTTGAAGCAAGTTTATGCTGCGATCTTTTTCTACCTTGATCAACAGGCCACGATTGACGAATATCTGAAACAGACAGAAGCCGCCGAAGAGGAAGTGGCGCAAAAGTTGCGCGCCCAATATCCAGCAGTTCATCAACGAACCGACGAAATCATGCATGCAGTTTCCACACCGCAATCATGAAACTCAAAGATCAAGCGGACAATGACCTTGATGAAAGAATCTTGCGGGCGGTGTTGCGCTTGAATTCCGAGGTTGATTTTCAGACGGCGCACGCCCTGGAGCTGCACGGTGTTCCTGATCTGGAAGTGCTGCGACGGGCGGCGGCTGAAGGGCGACTGCTGGTTTCACACGATCTCAAAACAATGCCGTATCATTTCGCAGAATTCGTTGCCCAACAGGATTCGCCGGGCGTTTTTTTGATCTCACCCAAATTATCCATCATCGAAGCGGCGGACTGGTTACACCTGATTTGGGAAGCCAGCGAAGCGGAAGAATATGTAAATTCAATCCGTCGCCTTCCTTAACTTTTGAATTTGCTATGACCGACTCTCTCTACAAAAATCTCAACGCTTACATCAACAACAGCCGCGCCGAATTTGAAGCCAAACTCGAAACGCTCGTCAACATTCCGAGCATCAGCATGGACCCGGAACGCAAAGGCGACATTCAACGCTGCGCTGATACCGCCGTTGAATTTCTCAAAGGCATCGGGGCCAAAGCTGAAGCCATTCCGACCAAAGGCAACCCGGTCGTGGTGGGCGAAATCATTACCGATCCGAAAAATCCGACGGTTTCGATTTACAACCACATGGACGTGCAACCTGCTGATGCTTCTGAATGGAACAAAGCGCCGTTCACGTTCGACAAAGTCGGCGACCGCTACGAAGGACGCGGCACAACAGATGACAAAGGGCCGGGGTTGACGGCGCTGTTTGCAGTCAAATATGCGATGGATCATGGCGTGCCGATCAATGTGAAATTTATTTGGGAACTCGAAGAAGAAATCGGTTCGCCGAATTTTGAAAGCTTCGTCAAAGCCAATAAAAACAGGCTCAAAACGGATTCTGTGCTGGTCTCCGACACGATTTGGATCGCGCGCGGCAAGCCAGCGGTTCCGTACGGATTGCGCGGCTTGCAGGCAATCACGCTCACGCTCGAAACGCACGCGAAAGACATTCATTCCGGTTTAGTCGGCGGGGCGGCGCGCAACCCGATTGGCGAGCTTTGCGATGTGGTTGCGAAGTGCTACGACGCGAATACGGGCAAGGTAAAAATCAAAGGCTTTTACGACGATGTGCGTAAAGCGACGAAGGCTGAGATAGGGAGTTTCGTCAACTCTGGATTCACGAGCAAAGGGTTCAAAAAAGCCCACGAAATCAAATCGCTCCGGCCCAACCTAAAGTCCGAAGGTGACGTGCTACAAGCGATCATGTCCCTGCCGACGTTTGAATTGCACGGTATTGTCGGCGGCTACAGCGGCCCCGGCGTCAAGACGATTGTGCCGCACAAAGCTGAAGCAAAAATTTCAATGCGCCTCGTGCCAAATCAAAGCCCGGCCAAAATCCTCAAACTCGTCAAAGACTTCATCAAACAAATCAATCCCGATGTGAAAGTGAATGCCGAACACGCGCTTGAACCATTCCTTGGCGAATTTGGCGGGCCGTATGCCGATGCCGCGCGCACGGCGATGAAATTTGCCTTTGGCAAAGACCCAGCCTTCACGCGCGAAGGCGGTTCCATCGGCGCGGTCGTCACGATGCAGAACCACCTGAAATGCCCAATCTCATTTCTTGGTTTGAGCCTGCCCGAACATGGCTATCACGCGAAAAACGAAAATTACGATTGGGGGCAAACGTCCGGCGGCATCAAGATGTTTGTGAAATATTTTGAGGAGATTGCGAGACTGTAGAATTTATACAAATGAATCGAACCACGGGGACACAGGGAGAAGAAGAAAGGGAAAGTAGGTTGTAATTGGCAACGTGGACATTGACTAATATCTTTCTCCCTGCGCCTTCTTCTCTTCCCTGTGTTCCCCGTGGTTGATTTCCAACGCCTCATAGACTTACCTCTCATACCGCAAAGCATTGATCGGATTCATGCGCGCGGCGCGATAGGCCGGCCATAAGCCAAAGAAAATGCCGACGCTCATGGAAACGATGAGACCGGCAAGAATCGCACCGACTGAAATGCTTGATCTGAGGGATGGCACGATAACAGGAATCACCAAGGCAATGGCAACGCCAACCAGCACGCCCGCGAAGCCACCCAGCACCGTCAGCATCATCGCTTCCAGCAAAAATTGCCACAACACATCACGACGGCGCGCTCCCACCGCTTTGCGCAAGCCAATCTCAGCAGTGCGCTCCGTGACCGAAACCAGCATGATGTTCATCACGCCGATGCCGCCAATCAACAAGCCCAACGAAGCCACGCCAATCATCAAAATCGAAATCCCACTCGAAGCCTGATTCCAAATATCAATCATTTGATTGGAAGCAAACACGGCAAAATTATCCGGCACGCCTTCAGCCAGATGACGATTGCGCCGCAGCAATTCGCGGACTTCGTTCATTCCGCGTTCCACTTCTTCGGGCGAGCTAACCAGACACATGAACTGCAAAAATTCCTTTTCGCGTTCCGGGTAGTATTTGTCGAACGTTCCGAACGGAATCAACACCAGTTGGTTTTCGCTCGGCCCGCCAAACAAGCTTTCGCGGGGTTCGATCAGGCCGATGACTTCATACACTTCGCCATCAATGTAAATCATTTTGCTCAGCGGGTCTTCCACGCCAAACAATCCGTCGGCAATCGTCCGACCAATCACACAGACGTTGCGCCGTTGCGCCGAATCCGTCGCGCTAATCAACCGGCCACGATCTACAAAAATGCCCGTCGCATCAAAAAAATAATGATCCACACCGCGTAAAATCGGGCTTTGCGCTTCTTCGCCTTTGTACCGCACGTGAATCGGATCAAACACCATTTTGGCGTAAAAGGGGCTGAGCGTTTTTACGCTGGGACATTCGGTGCGAATGTCCTGTGCGTCATCCACTGTCAGCAACGGGCGCTTTTTCATCAGTTCCTGAAAATCGGCGCTGCCAAAATCAGAGAACCCCATGCGCGCCACGATAAAGCTGCTGGGATTTAAGCGGGAAAGTTGCGCCTTGACCGTATTATCAAGTCCTTGAATTAAAGCCACGACGACAATCACCGTCGCCACTCCCATTAGCAATCCGGTCAAGGTCAGCGCTGATTGAAAGCGGTATTGATTGATCGCATTAAGAGCCAGCGCAAAGGCTTCGCCGATTTCGGCGCTGCGACCGACGCGGATGACAGGTTTGCGTTGCGGCTCACTCATAACGTAAGGCCTCAATGGGAGAAAGCTCGGCGGCTCGACGCGCGGGATACATCCCCGCGATCAAGCCCACCAGCGAAGAAACGGCAAACCCAATAAACGCCACCAGCGGGCGCGAACTCGCGGGCAACGGTGTGACCCACGCAATCAGTTTCGCAATCAAGATACCCACCGTTGTTCCCATCGCACCGCCCAGCAAACAGAGCATAATGGTTTCCAGTAAAAACTGCGCCAGGACATCGCGTTTGCGAGCACCAATTGCCTTGCGCAATCCGATCTCGCGCGTTCGCTCGCGCACATTCACCAGCATAATATTCGTCACCCCCAGGCCGCCCACCGTCAGCGCAATGGTGGAAATAATGATCGTGACGAAATAGAAACTGCCGATCACGGTTTGATAAATGCTGGCGGCGGAATCAGCCGTCGTCACAAAAAAGGTGTCCTCCTGATCGAAGAGAACGTGACGGCGTTGTCGCAGAATGCCACGCACCTCATCCACGACCGAAGCGAGCTGTGATCCCGGTGGTTGCTGGCAATAAATCGTCACCGATTGATGCGCGCCGAAGCGATGCAGCAATGAAGTAATCGGCATAATAATGAACCGATCCTGCGAACGCCCAAACAACGAACCGCGCGGCTCAATCGTGCCAATCACCTGAAACGGCTTGCCCATCACACTGATCTCCGCGCCCAGCGGGTCGCTTTGTCCGAACAGATCGCTCACCAAATCCGCACCCAGCAGGCAGACCGCCAGATGCTGGCTTTCTTCGGCGTCCGTAAAAAAACGCCCCGCCGCCACATCTATGCGCTCAATGTCGAACAAGCTGGCGGACAAGCCGCGAAACAGCACGTTGCCAGTGGTCGTGTTGCGCCATTTGAGCCGCCCTGTCACATTGGATTCCGCACCAACCGCTCCACATTCGCGGCTCCGTTCGCGCACGATCAAATAGTCTTCGTATTCGATCCGCTTCCATTTTGAGGCTTTGATGAAGTCGTTGACGTTGAGAAACGAGGATGGCAATTGTGAGACTTGAAACACGTCCGGCTGCAAGGAAACCAGCCGCTCAGTGATGTAGGCATTTGCGCCTTCAATCAAGGCGACCATTGCTACCAAGGCGCTGATGCCGACGACAATCCCAAGGATCGCAAGCACAGAACGCTGCTTTTGCGCGAGCAAGGCATTGATGGCATTGGCGATAATTTCCTTGCGTTCCATGAGCTGTATGAATGCAGACTAAAATGACAATTCAAACTTCCAATCCCACTGACCGCATCAATTCAATGGCATTGCTTTTCTTCACCACGCCTTCACGCAAAATGTAATCAAACGTCATCTTGCCATTTTCCAGATGGTCTTCAAAATGGACGTTGCGCGCGCGCGAATTGGCTTCAGCAACGATGTTCGTCAAGGCCAGGTCGTGCGTCGTCACCAACCCAATTGCACCGCGCTCGACTAATCCGCGCAACACCGCTTCAGAACCAATGCGGCGGTCGTGCGAATTTGTGCCGTGCAGGATTTCGTCAATGATGAACAGCAATGGCAACGACTGCCCCGTCATTTCCATCAGTTGTCGCAACCGCGTAATTTCCGCATAAAACAACGAGGCACCCGCCCGCAGGTTATCTTGAATCCGAATCGAAGCGCCCAGTTGCAAAGGCGAGAGTCGCAGGCGTTTGGCACGCACAGGCGCGCCCGCTAACGCCAACACTGCATTTGTTCCGACGGTGCGAAGCAATGTGGATTTGCCCGACATATTGGACCCACTGACCACCAACAGCCGCAAGTCGTTGCTCAATTGAAGATCGGTCCGCACAACTTTTTCTTCCGGCAATAACGGATGCCCAATTCTTTCCGCGTCATACAGCAATCCACCTTCAACAATCTCGGCAAAGGGGTCGGCAGGATGTTCGTAACTATAATTCGCCAACGCCATCAACGCTTCGATTTCGCCGACTGCCGCAATCCAGCGTTCGACTTTCACGCCGGAACGCAGCCGCCAGGCTTCAACGGCAAAAGCGAATTGCGAGGTCCAGAAAAACGGAGCCGAAATCGGGCGAAACAATTGATTCATCCGCGCGTCCAACCACGTCATCAAACGATATAACTGCGCAATTTGCGCCGAAGGAGGATGTCCACCCGTATCGAGCGAGGCACGCAGGCTGACCAGTTTGGCGGACTGAAATTGTTCCGCTTCAAGGCGCGCCATCACTTCAGAAAGCAATTTCAAATCGCGGCTCGCGGGTTCAACCTGAGCCAGAATGGCGTTCACACGCGGGCGCAGCCACAATCCAACCAACGCATTGATGGCGAGAATGATCGTCAGAGGAACGGAGCCGAAACCAGCAAAGACAAGGCCTAATCCAAGGGCTGAAGCAAGGCACAACAGGGCTGTCAGCCAACGAAAGAATTTCAGATTGGGAAGCGGCTGTTGCTGGCCCCAATCGCTCAAGGCTTGTGGATGAAGACCTGCCCGCAGGGCTTCGCCAAGTAGCGCCAGAGCTTCGCGCAAATCCAGTTTGTGTCGTAACTCGCTGACGGCTTCCTGTCGCGCAGAAATTTCTGACGATGTCGCCGGAGCCAATAACCACGCGGCGACAATATCTTCGCCCGCTCGCGTGCGCGCAGTACAGAGCAATTCAAACAGCGATCCCTTGCCGAATAAATCAAGGTCTTCGGCATAAGGATGCAAGCCGTTGCGATAGCGATCTCCAGTTTCGCCTGTCCCAGCCCAGTTCCCTGCCAGCCGCCCTAAGCCACGTTCGTAAAAGTCCACCGCGCGGCGAGCTTTCCCTTGTTGCTTGAAAATGCGCTGATGGAGGCCCAGCAAGATCAGGGACCCAATCGCTATCGGAAGCAACCACCATAACAAGGTGCTCTGGCCGGCGAATAAAGCTCGCACCAGAATCAAGCCACCCAACAATAAGAGGCCAATCCGCATCAAGCCAAGACGACGAAAAGAGCGGGCGAGATTGGCGGCTTCTGTGGTACGCGCCGCCAATCGGGATTCGTATTCAAGTTGTGGAGTGGAATTTGGATTATTCACTGGTGATCGCTTCAGCTTCGGCGGGTTCAGGTTCAACGAGTTGCATTCGGATGCGCTCAATGCGGCGTTGATTGATTCGCTCGATATAAAATTTGATGTCGTTATAGGTGACGAAATCGCCTTCGGAAAGTAGCCGCCCTTCGCGCGCAATCAGAAAACCAGCCAAGGTCGTGTAATCCTCAGATTCAGGTAAATTCAAATCAAATTTTCGATTGGCTTCCCGGACGGTTAACCCGCCATCCAAAATATACGAACCATCACCACGCAGTCGGATTTTCTCGGCAAAGGACTCGTCATGCTCATCCTGAATTTCACCAACGATTTCTTCCAACAAATCTTCTAGCGTGAGAATGCCCTCCACGCCGCCGTGCTCATCTACGATAATCGCTAAGTGATGATGGTTGCGCTGCATCTTCTGCAAAACATCCACCAACCGAGCTGAGTCAGGAATATAAATAGCGGCGTGCGTAATCGCCTTCAGGTCAAAATGCTCCGGGGCAAAAACATATTTCATCACATCCTTGTGATGGACAACGCCAACCACGTTATCAAAGTTTTCCTGATACACCGGCAAGCGTGAATAGCCTGAAGATTGGAACTCGCGGACGACTTCGGGAAAGCTGGAATGTTGCTCAATCCCGGCGACCTGCGTCCGAGGAATCAGGATTTCACGCGCCGTCAGATCAGCGAAGTTGAAAACATTGTGGATCAAGGTTTTTTCATCCGCTTCGAGATTGCCGGATTGGTGACTGATCGTGATAAGGTGGCGAATCTCTTCTCCGGTATACGCCGCTTGATGTCCGACCTGCGTCTTCAACCCCAGCACGCGCAAAATCGTCAGGCCGGATTTATTGATAATCCAAATGAATGGTTTGAAGCTCAGATAAAAAACTTCCATAAACCGGGCAACGGCCAAGCCAATGCGCTCCGCAAACTCAATGGCAATCGCTTTGGGCACATATTCGCCAATGACCAGATGGAAGTACGTCACAACCGCAAGCGCGATGAGCGAAGCCCCGCCGTGCGCTGCGACTGCCGCGACATTTTCGGGCAGCAGTCGCAAAAGAAACGGCTCCGCCAAATGCGCAATCGTTTCTTCCCCGACCCAGCCCAACGCCAGACTGGCAATGGTAATACCGAACTGTGTGGCCGAAATCATTTCGTCCAAATGATCCAGCGCCCGCAACAATGCCTTCGCGCTCTTCTTGCCAGTCGCCGCCAACACTTCGATCTTCGAGCGACGCACGCTGACCATCGCAAATTCCACCGCGACGAAAAACGCGTTCGCCAGAATCAACAGAACCACAATGCCAAGCTTTAAGACGATATTCATAGACGAGGGCGCGGATTATAGCATACGCTCGTGAGACATAGAGAGGGAGATGAGGAGAAAGCAGGAAAGAAGGAAAGTTGGGAAACCGCATATATTTGTCCCCACTTCCTATATCTCTCGCTATCTCTCCATCTCCCCCTTTCCTCGTCCCATTCCTCGACTTGAACATCTATCTGGCTTGTATGGACTCAACGTATTTGGTTAAGGCATACACATTGGCTTTAGAGATGGTGGTATCCCGTTGTTTCCGAAAAATATCGCCCCATATCGGCATTTCTCTCGACCCGTGTCCTGAGATGAAATCATCGCCGCCGATAATTCGCCTCACCCTGAGTCCCGGGAATTTTCCATTCACTTTGGCAATCGCGGTTAAGTTTGCCGGCGCGGTTTTCAAGGCCGGAGCCGCCGGGCCATTCCCCTTCGCATCTTCGCCATGACAACTGGCACAATAGGTCATGAATAGTTGCCGCCCACGATCATTCTCCACTTTACGTCCACTAGCCTTCACGGCTTGGGCCGTAAAAATCCCAACCACTACCATGACCATAAACAACAGCACGACAACAACTGAAAACAATCTACGAAGCATAGTTTTCTCCTTTGCTATTTACTGTGCAGCCAAAGCAATCAACGTGATTTTCTGATTTCTGGGAGCATCCATTGAGGCGCAACTCCTGTGCCAGGAAGGAGGGACACAATCGGTGCAAATCCAAACGATCACATCGCCAACATCTGCGACTTTTTGCACACCGTAGTGCTTTTTCCGCACCTAGCCTGGCAAGGCTGAGCAAAAATCAACCGCCGCTTGTTCTGCCCAGTAATGATCCGCCCCATTTCGCCGTGCTTGCCAGAATCCCACATGTCCGCCGTACCTGGGGGCCAACAAAGATACAAACTCAGATTGAGGCAATTGAGCAAACGGTGTGAAAGGAATAAACGGGTCGTCTTGCGCGTGAATTATCAAAGCCGGAACTTGGATTCGGGCCAGATAAGGGCCAGAGCTGGCCTGCGCATAGTAATCACGCGCATCTCGAAACCCGAAGTGAGGAGCGGTGACCACTTCATCGAAGTCCCAAAGGTGGCGGACACGCGCAAGCTGCTCCAAATCCACGATGCCGGGATAGAGGCGGCTTTTGACCTGCAAGCTCGCCTTTAGGCTCCTGAGGAAACGGCGATCATAAATAAAATTGCGCGGCTCCCGAATCGCGTTTGAACATAACTCCAAATCAATCGGCGGGCTGATGGCACAAATACCTTTGAGTTGAGAGGGAGCATTGCCGCCCAATTCACCGGCTAATTTAAGCGCGTGATTGCCCCCCATCGAAAAGCCAATCAGGCAAATATCCGGCAGCCGATCTTTTTCAATCAGCTCAAAAAGGAGAAATCGCAGGTCTGAGGTAAATCCTGAATGATAGAGCGTCGGCGTCAAATGTTCAGTCCCGCCACAATTCCGCACATTCATTCGCACCACATTGAACCCGGCGTGCCAGGCTTTCTCTGCCGCTCCAAGCATATAGTGCCTGTCGGCTGATCCTTCTAACCCGTGAATTAAAAGCAAAGTGCGATGCTGTCGGCGCTCGGCCTGCCAATGGCAAAACGTGATGATGGTGGTCTCAGGATCGGTTTGAATTTCGCGCTTTTCAGCCGGGGGCAAGGTAAAGCCCCGGTTATACAGCGCCGCCAGGATCGTCATCGCGTGTCCATTTTGCAAGAAAAAGGGCGGCGCAAATGGTTGAGGCTGAAATTGTGGAACCAGGGGATGTTGCTGGGTGATGGATTGGGGCAGAAAAATTGTAAAGTCTCCTCTCGTTGCTTGTTCGCTTATTGGTCTGACCGTATAATCGGCGCGACCAATTGAGATTGTAGATGTCATCTGGATTATTTCAAACGCTCACCGCGACATCAGCAATGTGTTGGCTGCTTTGCTGGAACAAGACGACTAATGGCTAGGACAATCAGAAGCCGTTAGCAGACACTCATAAATAACAATTCAATTCATTACGCAACGGCATCTCGCCCGAGATGACCCGTTCGATTTTTCTACCCCTGAGATTGATTACTGATCTGGAGAAAAACAACTATGTTCGCCTTGAAAAAATTGCTACCCACTGCTCTCGTCTTGTGCTTTTTGGCACTGACCGCAGTATCACAAGAATTTCGCGGCCAAATTTCTGGGCGCATTATCGAAGCTTCAGGAGCGGCAGTTCCTGGGGCCGTCGTCACCGTTGTCAATACAGCAACCAATTCTTCAGTGAACGCCACCACCAATGACAGTGGCGAATATACGGTGCTATATCTGACGCCGGGCAGTTACATGATTTCCATCGAAGCCAAAGGGTTCAAGAAATCGGTGCGGCAAAATATCGAAGTCCGCATCGGCGATAAGCTGGCACTCGATGTCACGCTGGAAGTCGGCGCGGTAACGGACTCCGTCAATATCACCTCCGATGCGCCCTTGCTGGAAACAACGAACGCCTCGGCGGGTCAGGTCATTGACCAGCGCCGCATTTCGGAATTACCGCTGTCAGATGGAAACCCATTTACTCTGGCGCGCGTCGTGCCGGGCATCACCTTCAATGGCGATTTGAAATTCTCGCGCCCGTTCGATAATGGCGGGGCTTCGGCCATCGTCGCGGATGGCGCGCCGGGACGCAATGAATTCACATTGGACGGTGTCCCGAATATGGCGAGCGGCGGCGGCGTGGGCCGTGTCGCATTTGTGCCTCCCGCCGATGCCGTGCAGGAATTCAAAGTCGAAACTGCCAGCTTCGATGCCCAAACCTCACATACCGCAGGAGCAACCGTGAACGTCACACTAAAAAGTGGGACCAATGCTTTTCACGGCACGGCTTATGAATTCGTACGCAATGACGTTCTTTCAGCGAACGACTTTTTCATCAACCGCACGAATCTGACTTCTAATCCTTCGCGCGATGCCAACAAAGACGGCAAGGCAGATCGTGACCCGCTGCGCTATAACCGCTACGGCGGAACGATTGGCGGACCGGTCTTTTTGCCACGCTTCGGGATTGGTGGCAAACCATATTGGAACGGGCAAAACCGTAGCTTCTTTTTCTTCGCTTACGAAGGGCTGAAAGATAAATTCCCGGAACCCGCGTTATTCACAGTTCCGACAGTGGCGCAAAGAACAGGCGACTTTTCGGCGTTGCTGCCGAGCATCGTGATTTATGATCCGACAACAGCGGTGCGACTCGCCAATGGTCGTGTCCAACGCACCGCCTTTGCGAACAATATCATCCCGGCCAGCCGCTTGAGTCCGATAGCCCTGAATTATTTGAAATACTATCCGCTCCCCAATCAACCGGGCGACGCGCAAGGCCGTAACAATTACATCAGCGGCAATCCGCGCACGGATAATTTTCGATCCGAAAGTGTGCGCTTCGACCAAACCATCAGCGAACGGCAAAAGTTTTTCGTGCGCTATACGCACAACAATCGGCGTGAAGCGCGCGGCAATTGGGGCGGCGTCGTCAATGGTTTGCATTCGACAGGCAATTACTTGTTCCGCATCAATAATGGCGGAGCTTTCGATCACGTGATTTCTATCACGCCCACCATGATTCTGAATTCGCGCGTCGGGTTCACACGCTTTAATGAACCCAACGTTCGTCAACACGAAGGCGAGTTTAATCCAGCGTCGCTCGGCTTTCCGGCAGCCACGGCGGCACTGTTTGGGCCGGAGCAATATTTGCCTCGCTTTGAAATTGGCGGTTTGTCCGTGTTGGGCGATAGCATCGGAGGCAGTTCCAATCACAATATTTATACCTTCCAACCGACGCTCACGAAACTGGCGGGCAAACATTCATTCCGGCTGGGCTATGATTTCCGCTCCTATCGTGAAAATGGCTTAGGGGCAGGTCACGCCGCCGGGCGATACGATTTTAGCAGCGCCTTCACGCAAGGGCCGTTGGACAATTCGCCCGGTGCCGCCATTGGCCAGCAAACCGCCGCATTCCTGCTGGGACAAACCACCGGCGGAATCATTGATCGCAATACAGCGCGTTCCAATCAAACGCTCTATCACGGCATGTTTTTCCACGATGACTGGAAAATCTCGCAACGGCTAACGCTCAATCTGGGCCTGCGATATGAATACGAAGGCGCGACAACCGAGCGTTACAATCGCAACATTCGCACTTTCAATCTAACTGTCACCAGTCCGATTGAGGCCGCCGCAAAAACAGCCTACGCCGCTGCCCCGATTCCTGAATTGCCAGCCAGCAATTTCAACGTCAAAGGCGGCCTGGTTTATTTGGACGCCAATAATCGTGCTTTCTGGGGAGCAGATAAAAATAACTTCCAGCCTCGCATTGGGGCGGCGTTCAAGCTCGATGATAAAACTGTGCTACGCGGTGGCTGGGGAGTCTACACAGTCCCCTTTGTCATGGCAGGCATCCAGCAAACGGGCTTCTCTCTGGCGACGAACATCGTAGCGTCGGGCGATGCTGGACTCACGTTTTTATCGAACCTCGCCAATCCTTTTCCGACTGGCGTCCAAACTCCGCCAGGAGCCAGCAATGGCATTTCGACCTTGCTCGGACAAAACATTCCCACCTTCCTGCCTGCGGATGTAAACAACACGCAAGCGCAACGGTGGGAATTCGGTTTCCAACGTGAGTTGCCCGGTCAATGGCTGTTTGAGCTTTCGTATGTGGGCAATCGTGGATACGAAGGCGTGGTTGGCACGAACATTCTCAATGCGGTCCCGCGCCAATATCTCTCGACCAGCAATGTGCGTGACAATACAGTGATTAACTTCTTGTCCGCGAATGTCACCAACCCGTTTAGAAATCTGATTCCAGGCACCGGCTTGAACGGAACAACCACTTCGCGCGCACAGTTGCTGCGGCCTTTCCCATCGTTCGGCACGATCACGACGATTCGCAATGATGGATCGAGCAATTACAACTCGGCTCAGCTCAAACTAGAAAAGCGATTTAGTGGCGGCTACACGCTTTTGACCAGTTACACATGGTCGAAGTTTCTGGTGCGCGATTCGTTCCTGAACGAAGTTGATACGGAATATGAACGACGCATTTCGGATGCCGATGTGCCGCACCGTCTGGTGGTCAGCGGCATTTGGGAAGTTCCATTTGGTCGCGGGCGATTATTCGGCAGAGACATGAACCGCGCGTTGGATGCCATCGTCGGAGGCTGGCAATTTGCTGGTATCTGGAACTGGCAAAGTGGACTTCCTATCACGATTGGCAACGTTTACTACAATGGCGACCCTACCAAATTAAAGAGTACGGTAGATAGTAGCCGCGTTGACACGACAACCTTCGACATCAGCGGTTTTTATTTCCACGACGCCGCCGTACAAACCAATGGCGTAGACGATCCCGCCAAACAACGGGCCGACACACGCATCCGTTTGGGAAATAATATTCGCACCCTGCCATCACGATGGACGGGCTTTCGACAACAAAAATTG
>JAEUQN010000015.1 GCA_016789725.1 Blastocatellia bacterium
CTGATTTTCTTCTCAGTTTTTATAGCTGCCATCGTTTGGGTTTTCAAAGCAGACAAAGAACATATGCAACGCATGGCGGAGTTACCATTGGAATCCACGACAGAGGAGCACAATCATGGCTGATTTAGACATCATGACCGGGCAGGAAAAAGACACTTTATTAAAGGGCCACGATGCGGACGGCATTACGGAATTTGATAACGATATGCCTCTGTGGTGGTTAATTGGATTCATCTTCACTGTTGTTTTCGCTTTCGGCTACGTCGTGCAATATCACATGTCAGATGGCCCGTCTTCCAAAAAAGAATACGAACAGGAAGTCGCGGAATTCAACAAATCCAAGGACCCGGCGGGCGCGACACAGGCGGCTGTGGTTTTAAATCCGCTGACTGACGCTGCGTCGCTGGATGCGGGCAAGACCCTTTTTAATGGCGCACAGAATACCTGTTATACGTGCCATCGTAACGATCTGGGCGGTATGGTCGGCCCCAACTTAACGGACGAATTCTGGATTCACGGCGGGGACCTAAACGCGATTATGAAAAGCATCAAAATGGGCTATCCCGACAAAGGGATGATGCCTTATGGAACAAACGCCCGATTGTCAGACCGACAGGTTTTGCAATTGGCGAGCTTCATTCTTTCGATGAAAGGATCGAATCCACCCAGTCCCAAACCGATTGATCCAGCCCGCGAGGTGAAGTTTGTCCCGGAAGCGGAACAAGCGGCGACGGAAGCCGAAAAGCCCAAAGATGCCAAGACGACCGCTCCAGCGGAGAAAAAGGCGGAACCTGCTAATAAGGCAGTAGCAGCCAAGAAGTAGTACTTATGTCAATCATCAAAGCTCCAACTGATACGCCAGACAGCTTTCGCAACAAGGTGTCATCTATCGGTGCAGAAGGCGCGCGAAATTGGATTTACGCCAAAAAACCATCCGGCAAGTTCTATAACGCGCGTACGGTCGTCAGCGTTTTGTTGCTCGCGTTTTTGTTCGGCGCACCATTTATCAAAGTCAACGGACATCCATTCATGCTCTTTAATATCATTGAGCGGAAGTTCGTTTTCTTTGGCATGGTGTTTTTCCCGCAGGACTTTTATCTGGTAGTCCTGGGCCTCCTCACTGCACTGGTTTCGATCTTTTTGTTCACCGCAATTTTCGGGCGTCTTTGGTGTGGGTGGCTCTGTCCGCAAACCGTCTTTCTGGAAATGCTTTTTCGCAAGATTGAGTTTTTGTTTGAAGGCGATGGACGACAGCAACGACAGTATAACGAAGCGCCGATGACGCCCGGCAAATTCATCAAGAAAGTGCTGAAACAGGCGATCTTCTTTGCGCTCTCGTTTTTCATCGCCAATATGTTTTTGTCTTACATTATTGGCATTGATGAGCTGAAGAAAATCGTGACCGATCCGCCTGCGCAACATTTGGTTGGGTTATTTGCCATCCTGATTTTCAGCTTTCTGTTTTATGGCGTTTTCGCATGGTTCCGCGAACAGGCGTGCATCATCGTCTGCCCGTATGGTCGCTATCAATCGGCCCTGGTGGACGCCAACACCATTGCCGTTTCGTATGATTTCAAACGCGGCGAGCCTCGCGGTAAGCTCGTCAAAATTGATCCGAAACGCTCAGCAACAGAAACCCTTCCATCGCGCGGTGATTGCGTGGATTGCAAGCAATGCGTGGACGTCTGTCCGACGGGGATTGATATTCGCAACGGCATTCAACTGGAGTGTGTGAATTGCACGGCCTGCATTGATGCCTGTGATGCTGTGATGACCAAGATCAAAAAGCCCAAGGGCTTGATTCGCTACACTTCGCTGAATGCGATCCGCGAGGGTAAATTCAAATGGTTGTCACCTCGTATTCTGGGATATGCGGGTGTGTGGATAGCAATTACGTCATTGTTTTTATTCTTCTTTTTGACGCGCCCGATGACCGAAGTGCTGATTTTGCGACAGCCTGGTTCGCTCGCGCAGAAGCAGGCGAATGGTGAAATCGTCAATTTCTATTTGTTGCAGATCGTCAACAAACAAGCCTATGACGTTCCTATTGAATTGAAATTGATTGCGCCGGATAAAGGCCAGATTACGATGGTGGGTGAGATGGCCTCTGTGCCGCGGATTGCAGAAAAAACGGGGCGGTTTTTCCTGTCAATGCCGAAAGACGCGCTGGCAGGTGGTGACGTCAACGTCAAGTTCGGCGTCTATTCTCAGGGGAAATTACTCAAGGAAGTTGATACCAAGTTCCTGACGACAACACTGAATTAATATGGAATCAGAAAAGAAATCGCGCAAATCTTATTGGGGCTACGGCATTGCTGCCGTCTATACCCTATTCGCTTTAGCCACGCTCAGCTTTGTCGCTTTCACGATGACGCAGAAAGTGGAATTGGTGTCGCAAGATTATTATGCGAAGGAAGTGACCTACGAAGATCAAATCAATCGTTTGCGGCAGACGAAGGATTTGGACTCCCAGGTTACTTGTGAACTCAGCCCGGATGGGAAATTCATCAAGCTACAAATGCCGCCCAAAATGGCATCGGTACACGGCACGATCCTGTTGTATCGTCCATCTGAATCAGCGTTGGATCGGGAATTGAAACTTGATCCTGATGACGATGGGGCGCAAAACATTCCGACCGCAAAATTGGCGCGCGGGGTGTGGCGCATTAAAGTTTTGTGGTCGTTTGAAGGCCGCGAGTTTTACAACGAATTCATTCAGAAGGTGTAAAGCATGGAATTGCTGGCCGCGTTCACATTAGGCTTTTTCGGTTCGTTGCATTGCATTGGCATGTGCGGCCCGCTGGCGTTGGCGTTATTACCCACCAGTGGTTCGCAATCCGGCTTCGGACGTATCGCCTCCGGCAGTTTGTTATACAACCTCGGTCGCGTAGTCACCTATGCGATGCTGGGGTTAGCGTTTGGATTGCTTGGAGGTGCTGCGCGACTCGCCGGGTTACAGCAAGCGGTTTCTATTGTGACAGGCGTTGTGATTTTGTTGTGGCTCCTGTTGCCCAAACATCTAACGCAACGATTGGAGGCGAAGCATCACGCTGCCGCGTTGTTGTCTCGTCTAAAGCTTGCGATGAATCGTTTGTTGCGTTCGCATCGGTTTGCCGCGCAATTCGGGGTCGGATTCCTGAATGGATTATTGCCGTGTGGTTTTGTGTATTTGGCATTGGCCGGGGCGCTGGCACAACCGACTGTGACGCGCAGCATCCTGTTTATGGCGTTGTTTGGGGTGGGAACGATGCCCGCGATGTTGGCGATTATGTTGCCGAATGGATTTCTCCCGCCTTCGGCGCGCCTTTCGATGCGGCGTTTATTGCCCATTGGTACTGCCGTCGTCGCTGTTTTGTTGATCGTTCGCGGATTGGCACTTGGTGTTCCATATCTCAGTCCAAAAATGACTGCTTCCCCTGATGTACAAACTACCGCTCCTGTTTGTCATTAACCTGAAAGCTCAGTACGGACCTCTTTTCATGGGCGTTTGCAGACACCAGCAAGTGAGTCTTGAGGCACACGTTTTGCTTCAAACAGAATAGGAGGGGGATTTTATGATTGAACCACTTGGAAAAGAAGATGCACGAGCGCTGTTAGGCGCTCAACGGTACGGCAGGCTGGGATGTTGCCATGACGGCGAACCGTATGTTTTGCCGATCAATTATTTCTACAATGGTGAAGACCTGTATATGCATTCGCTGGCAGGCTTGAAAATTCGGGCCATGCGAGAGAATCCGCAAATTTGTTTACAGGTAGATGAGGTGACCGACGATTACAACTGGCGCAGCGTGATCGCGTTTGGAGAGTACGAAGAAATCACCGAACCTGAAGAACGTGAACGAATGATGGCATCGCTGCTTCAGCGATTTCCTCATCTGACACCGGTTGAGTCGCGGATGTCTCAAGGAGAGGACGAAATCGTTGTCTTCCGACTGCGCATCAAGCGAATCACTGGGGTCAGTGAACATTGGCAGTGAATAAATCAGGCTTCAGTTTGTAAGTGTTTTGACAACACAGCAAACTGAAGCCTGGTTGGTTTAGATGTGGGTTGTAGACGCTCTTGAATGGCATTCTGCGTGTCCGCACTGACAGCCAATTTCCTCATCGTCCTCGGCTTGTTCGCAGAATTCGCTACAATACTCAATATCCATTCGCGCCGGACAGTGACACGATGGA
Source organism: Blastocatellia bacterium (assembly GCA_016789725.1). GTDB lineage: Bacteria > Acidobacteriota > Blastocatellia > RBC074 > RBC074 > JAFDVL01. Next base: position 4,177 of record JAEUQN010000015.1, read on the forward strand.
TGAGCACATTTATCAGTCATTTCAGACATTCCCAAAATCCTTTCTATTAAGCAGGTCGAACAATTTCAACAGAACAATGCGCCCGCGCTGCAACGCCTGAAGAGACGCTGCCAATCATTAATCGTTCCACCGGCCCCATCCCGCGCGCGCCCATAAAAATGCAATCCGCGCCCCAACGCTCGGCTTCTTTGCAGATTAAATCTTTGGGTTCGTCCTCTTCCAGCACGGCGGAAGTAATAAACCCTGCTCCTTGTAACCTGGCGGTCGCCGCTTCCATCGCGGTTTTAATTCGGGCATTTTCTTGCGCGATCCAATCTGTAATGGGGGCCACCATTCGGCCGGCAGTAATCGGCGGAACAGTCCAGGTTGCATTCACCAGATGTACCTGACTTTCGGCTGGCCACTGTCGCGCAATCACCGCGTCAACGGCTGCCCTGGCTCCTTTGGAGCCATCCAGTGCGATTAAAATTCTGGTTGGCGAGGCGGTTTCCTTGACCACACCCCGCGCGATGCGTACGGAGCAATGGGCTTCGTGCAAAACTTTTTGTGAGACACTGCCGAGAAAGAATCGTCCCACGACGCCGCGTCCATGTGAACCAACCACCAACAAATCCGGTTTCCAGTCATCCGCTTTTTCAACCAGCTTGGAAGCAGGTGTTCCCCACACAGCTTCGGTGGTGATGTTCCATTCCGGGAATTGATAGGCGATGAGCGATTGCGCCTGAGCCGCCATCGTTCGCGTATTTTGCCCTTCGTCCGGTGCTTCGGTGAGATGAACATCCACGCCACCAAAACTGGTCGGCGGCGCGAGCCAATGTTCTGCCACAGTCATTACGACGGCCTCCGCCTGGTTTGGTAAGCCTGCGTGCTTCAAATCCCAGAGCATTCGCTCTGAACAATCTGAGCCGTCATATCCAATCAGAATTTTCATGCGCTCTTTCATAACAACCTCCTTTGCCAGCTAAATTAGCCTCGGTGACGTATGATTTCTACGGAACAATGCGCCCGCGCTGCAACTGCCGAAGAGATGCTGCCAATCAGCAGCCGTTCCAGTTTGCCCACGCCTTTCGCCCCTACAAAAATACAATCTGCGCCCCAACGTTCGGCTTCTTCGCATAAGAGCGTTTTCGGGTCTTCCTGTTTGGTAAGCGTAGAGACTTTCAATCCGGCTGCCTGCAATTTTTCCTGCGAACTTTGCACGATCCCTTCGAGGCGCGCCTGTTCATCGGCCAGCCACTGCATGAGGGCCGAAGCCGATGCTTCGGTAAACAAGTGCGGCGCAGCCCACGTCGCCGTTACCAATAACACCTCTGTATTTGCAGGCCAGTTCCGGTTTGCCACTTCCTTGACGGCGGCTTCTGCACCCGCCGACCCATCTACGCCGATCAGGATTCGCAACGGTGTGTCAGGCTCCTGCACGCGCCCGCGTGCGACACGAACAGAGCAATGCGCTTCATGCACTAACTTTTGCGAAACGCTGCCGAGGAAAAAGCGTCCGGCGGCAGAACGGCTATGCGACCCGACAATCAATAAATCCGGCTTCCAATCATCCGCAATCCTTAACAAAATGCTGGCTGGCGAGCCGATTTCTTCCTGTGCTGTGAGGTCCCATCCTGGAAATAGAGAACGCAGCGAAACCGCCGCCCTTTGAGCCAACGCCAGCGTGTCATATTCCTGACTAGCTTGGGAGGCACCCTGCAACGTTGCCCAGCTCGAAGGAGGTGGCAGCCAGGTTTCCAGAATAGCGACGACTTTTACCTCCGCCGTTGTTGGCAAGCCTGCCGAACGTAAATCGTCGAGGGCTGCCTGGGCGCAATCTGAACCATCATAGGCTAACAGGATTTTCATAAGTTTTCTCTCGTGTTTGGGACGTAAAAATCCGGTCATAGGCCTCCCCTGTTACGCCTGTGACCGGACCAGAAATGGCTATCAGCACCTTGTGCTGCGCCACACTCATTTAATGTCAACTTTAATCTGTTTTGGCTTTGCTTCTTCGCGCTTGGCCATCGTTACCCGTAGCAAGCCATCTTTGAATTCCGCCTTAATCTTGCTCGAATCCACGAAGTTTGGCAATGTAAAGCTGCGAGTAAATTCACCGTAGCTGCGCTCCACACGATGATAGTTTTCTTTTTCGGTTTCTTCCGACAATTTCCGCTCACCGCGAATGGTAAGAACGCTGTTTTCAAAGCTCACCTGAACGTCCTCTTTCTTCACTTCGGGCAACTCTGCTTTGATTACGACTTCATTCGTGGTCTCATAAATGTCACAGGCCGGTGCCCAAGTGGTCAGTGACCAGTTTTCCTCCGGCCAATTGGCGAGAGGTTCAAAATTTTCACCAAAAAGACGATTGAGCCGTTGCTGAAGATTACGAAACGGATCAAAGGCCATGACTTCACGATTGGCTCGTAATGGAGCCATTGCAGTACCGGTTTTGTTTGCCATAATACTACCCTCCAATTAGCAAACCCTTGTTTTTATGATGAGGGGAACCTGTAGTGCAGTAGCTGCACCTGCTGCACTAACTCCCCGATTTCTAGCCCTACTGGCTTTTTAGGTTCCCCCATTTGGTTAAATAGCAAAATGTATGCCGCGCGGAAATCATTTGTTCTCTCAACCAATTCGCGGAATTTCTCGCAGAATGGTGGTGGGGAGTGGGAAACTTTCCGCTGCAATTGTGCCCCCGCCCATTCGATTCACGGGCTGGGTCAAGTAGAATCAAGGTGCTATGACCGACTCAATTTCATTTCCTGAGTTTCAGCAAATTCGTGACATCCTGAAGATTCCGGTGGGCTTTGATCCTTCTGTTCAGAGAGAGGCCGAGGCTCTGGCCGACCGCGATTTGTCCTCTCTTCCGAATCAGCAGGAAATTCCTTTCATCACTATTGATCCACCGACGAGCCGCGATTTGGATCAGGCATTTTTTGCGACACGGCAGGGCGAAAAGTACGTGGTGAAATATGCGATTGCGGATGTAGGTTTTTTTGTCGAACGGGGCAGTGTGATTGAAGAGGAAGCGTGGCGACGCGGGTTGACGATGTACAGTCCCGATTTGAAGACCCCGCTTTACCCCGCCATCCTAAGCGAAGGAGCCGCCAGTTTGTTACCCCAGGTCGCGCGCCCGGCCATCGTGTTTTCTTTTAGGCTCAACACTCGGGCGGAAGTGGAATCGTTCACTCTCGAACGCACCGTGATTCGCAGCTACGCCAAGCTGGCCTATCCTGATGTCAGTCTCCATTTGGACGCTGAGCGGGAAATTACCAATAGTGGCTCTCTGGCGGGTAATAGCTGGTCAGAGTCGTTGACGTTGCTGGAAGAAATCGGGCGCAAACGCGAACAGCTTGAAGCTGAACGCGGCGGGGTCAGTCTGCGCATTCCGGCGCAACAGGTCGAACGGTGGTCAACGGCATTGCACGGGTATCGTCTGGCGTTTGAAGAAGCGAGCGCAGTGGAAGGATGGAACGCGCAAATTTCATTGATGACTGGAATGGCAGCCGCACAGTTGATGATCGAACGCGGCGTTGGCCTTTTGCGCGCGTTAGAAGTGCCACGCCCGGAACGCGTCCAAATGCTCCGGCTCACCGCACATGCCTTGCAAATCTCATGGCCTGACGAAATGACTTATCCCGAATTTGTTCGCAGCCTTGATCCCAAACAGCCGCTACACGCGGTGATGTTGCATCAGGCGGCACGGGTTACAGGAGGCGCGCGCTACGTTGCTTTTGAGGGCGAGGGCCAGGCGTGGCATTCCGCGATTGCGGCTCCGTATGCGCATGTAACCGCGCCTCTTCGTCGCCTGGCAGATCGGTATGTGCTGGATTTGCTGGTTGAACTGACCAACGGTCATCGTCCCAGTCAGGAATTGATGGCGACGCTGTATCAACTCCCACCCGTCATGAGTGAGGCGGATCGTTTGTCGCGCCAGCTTGAAAGCGCCATCGTAGATTTTGCCGAAGCGCGATTGATGCAGGATCGTGCGGGTGAGATTTTTAATGCGATGGTGATTGGCTTGCGCCAGGAGGGCGTTGTCGTGCAGGTTACAGAGCCACCCCTGCGGACGCTGATTCCAATCACAGTTTGGCGGGCGCAGGGCGAAGAGGCAAAGCTAGCCAGCGATGGTGCAACGCTGATGGTTGGAGAACAGCGCCTGACCCTGGGGGAAACAGTATCGCTCAGGCTGGAGGCCGCAAATCCCAAAGCCCGCAGCCTGAGCTTTTCACTGGTCCAAGCTGCCTAGCTCTTTTCGGCAGCTTTCATTGCGGGCAGATACATCCGCTCCGCATATTCCTTCACCATCCGTCGGGCGCTGAAGGCTGGTGCGCCGTACTTGATGGCTTCTTTCATCACTTGCACCCAACCGCGCGGCACGCCATCAGAATCACGATCATAAAATAACGGCACGACTTCTTTTTCGAGCGTGGTGTAAAGCGATTCGGCATCGGCAGCATCGCGTTCTTCCTCGCTCAGGTCGGCCATCGGATCAGTCCCAATGACCCAGCCGTTGGTGCCATGATAGCCCTCGTACCACCAACCGTCGCGCACGCTGAAATTCGGCGCACCGTTCAGCGCCGCTTTCATGCCGCTCGTTCCACTGGCTTCGAGTGGTGGACGCGGGTTGTTCATCCACACATCTACGCCGTGATACAAATGCTTGGCGACGAGGATGTCGTAATCTTCGACAAACGCAATGTGACCGCCCATGCCGTGATCTCGTGCGATTTCGTAGATATTGTGAATCAAATTGCGACCGGGCGCATCGTCGGGATGGGCTTTGCCTGCGAAGACGATTTGGACCGGACGCCACGAATCTTGCAGAATTTTCTTGAGCCGATCAATTTCGCGGAAGGCTAAAAGCGCACGTTTGTAGGTCGCAAACCGGCGCGCAAAACCAATGGTCAGGGCTTCTGGGTCGAAGAGCGTTCCCGACGCCAGTGCATGTGTTGCGCCGGCCCCCTCAACCATCCATCTGCGGCGGGCGCGTTCGCGGATAAAGCTCATCAGTTTGGCGCGCAAGCGTTGATGTAAACTCCACAATTCTTCATCCGGGATTTCGTGAATGCGTTCCCAAAATTTCGGGTCGTCGTGATGCCGTAGCCAATCCTGACCAAGGTATTTTGAATACAATTTGCTCAGCTCTGGTGCGAGCCAGGTCGGAACATGGACCCCGTTGGTGACGGAAGTGATGGGGACTTCATTTTCCGGTTTTTCCGGCCACATCGGTTGCCACATTTTGCGCGAGACCGCACCGTTCAGTGCGCTGACACCGTTGTACTGTCCAGTCAAACGAAGCGCGAGAGCGGTCATGTTGAAATTCGTGCCGCCTCCAAAATGATCGTTGTAAGCACCGAGCGAAAGGAAGTGTTCGCGGGTAATGCCCAGTTGATCCCAGTACCCGATGAAATGCTTCTCTATTAGGCTGAAGTGGAACGTGTCGTGACCCGCTGGAACAGGCGTGTGCGTGGTGAAAATACTGGTTGCGCGGACTTGCTCAATGGCTTGTTCAAAGGATTCCCCCGTCGCCACAAACTCGCGGATGCGCTCTAACAAAAGAAACGCCGCGTGTCCTTCATTCGCGTGGTACACCGCCGGATTCAAATTCAGGGCGCGTAACATGCGCACGCCACCAATGCCAAGCAGCATTTCCTGTAGCAGTCGTGTTTCCCGATTGCCGCCGTAAAGCCGGGCTGAAAGCTCACGATCCCACGGCTGATTTTCTTCGACATCGGCGTTCATTAAGACCAGTGAGCCTGATCCTAAGCGCACGCGCCAAACCGCCACATAAATATCGCGTCCGCCGAGATGAAATTTGATCGGCCCGCTGGTGTCTTTCGTGAAGACCTGTTCCAACGGTGCAGTCGAATAATCCAGTTGTAGATAATGTGCTTCCTGTTGCCCGGCAGCAGAAATCTTTTGTTGAAAATAGCCTTCGGGATACACAAAGCCAATGCCCACAAATGGCAGGCCAAGGTCGCTGGCCTCTTTGCTGTGATCGCCGGCCAGAATGCCCAAACCGCCCGAATAGATGGGCAATGAATTATGAACGCCGAATTCAGCGGAGAAGTACGCAATGGTGCGATCTTTCAGATGCGGGTAGGTTTCGGGGAACCAATCGCCCTGACTGGATAATTCCCGCTCAAAAGACAGTAAGACTCCATCGTAACGACGCAAGAACGCCGGATCGGCGGCAGCCGCCTCCAGCCGGGCCGGAGAAATTTGCCGTAACAGCTTGACCGGGTTGTTTTGTGTTAACGACCAAAGTGTTTTGTCGAGATATTGAAATAACGCGCTGGCATCAGGATTCCAACTCCACCAAACGTTGTAAGCGAGTTCGCCCAACCGCCCAATGCGCGCAGGCAAATTAAAATTTTGATAACTCATAATTGGTTTCGTCTTTCCAGGATTTCGCAGAAATACGCGGGTACAAGTTGATGGGTGCAGTCAATCGTTCGTCAATAAGTCGGAGAATGTACCGAACACCTCCGCAACCGTCAACCTTTTCCTTGCCAAGCTAAAATCTCTACCAGCAATTGCATCTTTGTTGTAAACTCCCGCCTTCAAGAATTACGACGGACTGTAGTACACCTTAACGCAGAAACTTACGCGGCCCCCAATATGAGAGCAGATGTCCATGATTTCGAGCTTCAACCCAACAGGCGTCCTCACTGAAACTCCGTTTGTTGAGCTGGCCGGTGCAATTCATCAGCAGCGGCTCACGGGGAGTTTACATCTTATTGACAGCAGAGCCGCGCAGCAGGCAGAGCGGGTCGTCTATTTTTCGCACGGCGAAGTTTATGCGGCGGCCAGCAATCTTCCGATGGATTCGGCCTTGTCGCTTTTGATCCGGGCAGGGCGCTTGACGCAGGAACTAGCGATTCGCATTCAGCATGAAGTTTCTGCCGGACGTTCCTTCAGCGAGTTATTAGTGACGTATGGCTGTGTAACCCGCGACGAGCTAAATCATTTGCGAATTGAACACGTCAAATCAATTTTTAATTCCCTGTGTGAATGGTTAAGTGGCACGTACCGATTTACGGAAGGAAGCCAGATTGCGGGCGGGCGGCTGGGGATCAGCACCAAATCTTTGTTGGTGGAAGGCGCATTGGTTTCTTCTGTTCCTCTTCGTTTCAGGCAACAAATTACCGATCCTCGCACTTGGGTTTCAGCCGATCAAGTAACCGCTCCTGATTTGGCCTTGCAACCATTCGCTTATTTTTTAATGAGCTGTCTGGGGCAATCTCGCAATCTTGTGGTCTTAACTGAAAGTGGCAGGATGGATGAAACCGACCTGGATGTGTGGCAACAACTTTACGGATTGTCATGTGCAGGGCTGGTTGAATTCACGACGGCTCTAAGCCCGGCGGAAAATCCATTGTTGACCAGTGCGTCAACGCGGGAGGCGTTGACTCCTAAAGCCAACGTCCAACAGCCCGCTGAAACGGGGGTTTGTACGGCACTCGCATTTCCGTTGCAGGAAGACCCGGAGACGGCCAAGCGGCGGCGATTGGAAGCTATCAAGCGCGACATCAAACATATTCGTCAGGCGCTTTCGTCAGCCAACGATGATTATGCGGTGCTTGGTTTGCAGGCCGGAGTGACGCCGACAGATGTCAAGCACGCCTATCGCAAACTGGTCAATCACTATCATCCTGATCGGCATCATCCCTATTGTGACCCGATCACCCTGGCAACGTTGAGCGATGTTTTGATGGCGATTCGGGCATCATACGAAACCGCCATTGAACATGCCTTGCTGGCCGAAATTATCAACAGTAATTCGCGGCGCTACAAAGCGGTGCGAGACGCCGGGCGTGAACCCGCCTCAGTAGTTTTTGAATATTCATCGTCGTCTTCATCCACCAACCAACGACAGGTCGAGCGATTGACCGCCGAAGCCATGCGGAGCCGGAATACATCGTTGGCTGAGGTCAAGCATCGCAAAGCCTTGGCGCACCAAACGAGCGGGGAATATGATGCTGCCATCGGATTGCTCACCGATGCAGTAACGCTGGCCCCGGATTGCGCCCGCTATCACGGTGATCTGGCAGCCCTGTTGGAAAAGGTTCCCATGCGACGCGAACAGGCAGAACACCATTTATTGCGCGCGACGGAGTTGGAACCAAGCAATCTGTTTTATCATTTGCAACTGGGCAGCTTTTATCGCGCCGTTGGGTTACTTTCGCGCGCCGAGCAACAATTTGTACTGGCGCTGAAGCTTGACCCGGTAGATCGCGCGGCGGCTTCCGCGTTGGAAGAAGTCGTGAGTCTCAGAAAAGCACAGACCGTAAATTCGCAGTATGGACGCAAGCAGGCTTCCAAGGGACAAGGATTCTGGGCAAGGATTTTCAATCGAAACGTCCACTAATGACCTTGTTCAGAAGATACCGACAATTGATTGAGGAGAACCAAGGTTCATGCAAAGTCAGCGAATCATTACCGCTGAGGTAAACGCCGAGCAAATTGCTCGTCAGGTGGTCGAAGCACAATTGACGGAACTCGCAGCCGAAATAGATCAAGTTGAAGTCTATTCCACCCCGCACGGCGCTTTCCTAGCACGGATGGCAGAGGCGCTGGGCGCGCATTTTGGCCTCCGCGATGCCGATCTCCAGGCCTTGAAACAGGCCGCGCTGACCCACGATTTAGGCGAGCGCGTGATGAAACGTGAATACTTTTCGCGGCGCGGTGAATTGACCTGGGACGAACGCTTTGATTTATGGCGGCATCCGATTTTAGGCGAACAGGCTGCCGCGCAGCGCGAATTGCCGCGACAGGCACAACTCTTGATTCGTTGGCATCACGAATGGTGGAATGGGCGTGGCTATCCTGACAATTTATCGGGCGAAGCGATTCCGCTCGGCGCACGAATTTTGCGTGTGGTTGACACCTACAGCGCTTTGATTTCGGATCGTCCGTACCGCGAGCCGTTTGACGAATCCGTAGCCAAGCAAATGATGGCTGATCAGGCCGGAATTGAATTCGACCCACGAGTTGTCAAAGCGTTTCTCGAACTCGCCGCGAAATAATGAACTCCCAACCGTAACAGCATTCCTATGAAAAATCGCCGCTGGCTTGGCTACGAGCTAAGCGTCTTACGCCGCATCAAATTCAACTCCATTGCGATTCCTTTTTCCGGTCAACCCGATCTGGATTGGTATCTGAAGTTTTGGGGCAAGCAAATTTTCAGCAACGACCTATGCCAGTGGTCGTGGTGGACGTCACGCGCGCTGGTTGAAAATCAACAGGAAGTATTAAGCGAAGAAGAAATCACACAGATTTTGCACAACGCTTACGTCCCGCGTCGTCGCCTCAACAATCCGGCGCTCAGTCAAACGATGAGTGAAATGGATGCGTGGTGGTTTGATAACGTGTGGCTCAATATTCAGCAAATCGAAAACCCGCATCAACGCGCATTGGCGTATTATCACGCGCTCGGCGTGGGCGATTATGTCCATTCGTTTACACCCGAAACCGTTGAGATGCGACGCCCGCTGTCAGAGGTATTTGAAGACCTGTGGCGGCAACAACGCAAAGTTCAAAATAACGAAAAAGACAATCATTGCTCCAATCTCGAAGCCACAGAGTTCATTAGTTCCGCTCGCACGGATTTGATGTTCGCGCATTTTCCCCGCCCGGAAGGCGTGATGGCGCAGGCTCATTCGGTGATTGGCTGGCGTGAAACCTGGATTCGTGGCTCGGCAAGCGGTTTTGCTGAACTGCTGGCGAATATCAATGGATTGGGTGATTACATCGCCTCCAAAGGGCGTTATCTGGATCTGATTGGCAAGTTCCTCGAAAACGCCAAGCATATTCCGAAATGGGCTATCGCACACCCCGAAGACGGCTTCGTGACTGCCGCTGAAATGGGCGAATTAATCAAGACCTTTCGGCCCGTCGAAGTCACCTATGCGAAAGATTTTTCCGAGATTAGCGGTGGCCTGAACACTTACATCATCGTGGCTTGAAGGAGGATGTCGGAGATCGGATTTAGAAAACAGGAAAATGACTTCATTCCCTAAATCCCAAATCCTAAATCCTAAATGGATTTGCTCGAAGAAAATCAGCGCCTGCGCGAAGAGCGTGATTTATTGCGCCGTCGGTTGGCAGAGTTAGAGGAAGGCTTCGCGCGCAGCAACAGGGAAGTCTTCGAGATGAACGAGGCCCTGGTGCAGGTGAATTCGCGCCTCAGCGAACTGGATCGAATGAAAGACACTTTTCTTTCGATGATTACCCACGAATTGCGCACGCCGATGACCGCGATGATTGGCCTTGCCGAAAATCTCGAAGCCGGTGTTTACGGCCCACTCAACGAACCCCAAACCGAAAATTTGCGCAAGATCATCGAAAGCGGCGGGCGGTTGCGCCAACTTGTCAACGATTTGCTCGACCTGTCCAAAATGGAGTCTGGGATGATGCGCTTGCAGCGCGAACCACTTGACCCTCGCACGCTGGTCGAAGCCGTGATTTACCAACTGGAATCGTTGGCTGAGACAGGTGCGGTCAAACTCATCAACCGTGTCGGCTACAATTTGCCTGAAGTAGATTGCGACGGGCAGCGCGTCGAACAAGTCCTGACGAACCTCATCAGCAATGCGCTCAAATTCACGCCGCCGCAAGGCACCATCACGATTGCCGCATCCGTGCAGGAAGACTTTGTCGCCTTCACCGTGACGGACACAGGCTGTGGCATTCCGCCCGAATCACAGGCACATATCTTCGACAAGTTCATTCAGCTTCACCCGAATCGAGATGATCGCACCAAAGGCACAGGGCTGGGCTTAGCTATCGCACGGCATTTGGTCGAATTGCATGGCGGTACTGTGGGCGTCGAAAGCCAGGTTGGAGCGGGAAGTTGCTTTTCATTCAGCCTGCCGATTTTGCAACAATGAACTCCCACCGAAGTCCGTCATTTGCAAACTCTTTGCCCCGCTATTATCATCCCGATTTAATTTCTGACCGTTTTTACCAGCAAAGGGAAATTCAATGGCAGACAGTTTTGATGTCACAATCATTGGCGCGGGGCCGGGCGGCTATACCGCAGCGATCCGCGCGGCGCAAGTTGGCCTGAAAACCGCGATCATCGAACGCGATTCCAGACTTGGTGGCACGTGCGGCTTGCGCGGTTGTATTCCGACCAAAGAGTATTTGCACTCTGCCCATCTGGCCGACACGATGAAGCACGCAGCGGAATTCGGGATTGAAGTTTCGGACTTCAAGCTGAACTTCGAGAGCGTCTACCAGCGCAAAAATAAAATCGTAGATCAGCTTGCCAAAGGCGTGGCCTTCCTGATGAAGAAAAACAAAATCACTGTTTTCAACGGGCAAGGCAAGCTGGAAGGCAAAGGCAAAGTTTCCGTCACCGGGGCCGACGGTAAAGTCGAAATGATTGATACGAAAAACGTCATCATTGCGACCGGTTCTGCACCGCGTTTGTTGCCGGGGTTGGAAGCCAATGCGCCGCGTGTTGTGACCAGCGACGAATTATTGGAGCTGCGGCAAGTGCCGAAATCAATGGTCGTGTTAGGCGCGGGCGCAGTGGGCGTCGAATTTGCTTCCGTCTTTGCGCATTTTGGCAGCGAAGTCACAATCATCGAATTACTGCCGCGCATCGTGCCGATTGAAGACGAAGACGTTTCCAAAGAACTCACGCGCGTCTACAAAAAACGTAAGATCAATGTGCTGACCGACACGCGCTTCCAAGCCGCGAAAGTCAACGCCGACGATGTTGAAATCACGTACACCGACAGCAAAGGCAAAGAAGGCAAAATCACTTGCGAAACTTTGCTGGTCGCTACCGGACGCCGCGCCGTCACCGATGGTTTGGGCGTGGAAAACACGAAGATTGAAGTGGAGCGCGGCTACATCAAAGTAGATGAATTTATGCGCACCGCTGAGCCGAATATTTACGCGATTGGTGATGTGATTCCAACGCCGTGGCTTGCGCACGTTGCAGCGAAAGAAGGCTGCGTTGCCGCCGAGCATATCGCCGGCAAAAATCCGCGCCCGGTCAATTACAACCTCGTGCCGAATTGCACCTACTGTCATCCCGAAATCGGCAGCGTCGGATTGACGGAAGCGAAAGCGAAAGAAAAAGGCTACGAAGTAAAGGTTGGTAAATTCCCGTTTACAGCGCTCGGCAAAGCGAAGATTTTGGGCGAAACTGATGGCTTTGTGAAAGTGGTGGCGGACGCCAAATACGATGAAATTCTGGGCGTTCACATCATTGGCCCACACGCGACGGATTTGCTTGCAGAAGCCTGCGTGGCGCTGGGATTGGAAGCCACCGCCGAAGAACTCGGTCACATTATGCACGCGCATCCAACGTTGTCGGAGTCTTTGATGGAAGCCGCCGAAGACGTGCATAAGATGGCGATCAATATGTAATAAAAAGTAGTCGGTAGACGGTAGTCAGTAGTTGGTAGGAGTTCCTGGGAAAACTCACTATTTACTATTCACTGTTTACTGTTAACTGAATTCTGTTATCAGGAGAGACAAATGCCTACAGATGTAGTGATGCCGCAACTCGGCGAATCCATTGCCGAAGGAACGATTGTTCGTTGGTTGAAAAAAGTGGGAGACAATGTGCAACGCGATGAGCCGTTGCTGGAAGTTTCGACCGATAAAGTTGACACCGAAATCCCTGCTGCCACTGCCGGAACATTGATTGCAATTTTGGCACAGGAAGGCGAAACAGTTGGTGTGAATACTGTAATCGCAACAATTGGCGAAGCCGGAACCGCCGCACCGTCCGCACCTGCTCCACCGCCTGTTCCCGCCGCGCCCGCTGCTCCTGCGCCTCCACTGGTTGCGCCGCCTGCTGCACCTGCGGTAGCTGCCGCTGCTGTTGGCGGTTCGATTGAAGATTTGCGTCGCGTGAAATCTTCGCCCGTCGTGCGCAAGATTGCATCCGAACACAACGTCAACATCGCACACATCGCTGGCTCCGGTATTTCAGGACGCGTGACGAAGAAAGATATTCTCAATTTCATTGCGAATCCGCCTGCCCGTCCTGCTGCTCCTATCGTTGCACCGCCGCCTGTCGTCGCGCCGCCTCCGGTTGCTACACCCGTCGCGGCTCCGGCTGCGCCTGCCAAACCCGCCGCACCTGTCTTTGCTGCGGGCGAGCGTGTGAAGATCGAACCGATGACCAAGATGCGCAAGTCCATTGCCGAGCACATGGTCTTGAGCAAACACACCGCACCGCACGTCACAACATTTTTTGAAGTGGACTTCACGAACATCGCGCGCCTGCGTGACAAGGTGAAAAAAGATTTCGAGGTGAAGAACGGCGCGAAACTCACGTTCATGCCGTTCATCATCAAAGCCACAATTGACGCGCTCAAAGCATTGCCCGTGGTGAATGCTTCGTTGGACGGTGACAACATCGTCTACAAGCAGGACATCAACATCGGGATGGCCGTCGCGTTGGATTGGGGCTTGATCGTGCCGGTCATCAAACAAGCCGATTCGATGAACCTGATCGGCCTCGCCCGCGCGACACAAGACCTTGCTGCCCGTGCGCGTGGCAAACAACTCAAGCCGGATGAAATCGCGGGCGGCACGTTCTCCATCACCAACTTCGGTTTGTTCGGCGGCTTGACCGCAACGCCTGTCATCAATCAACCACAATCCGCGATTCTTGGCGTCGGTGGCATTCACAAACGTGCGTGGGTGATGGACACGCCCGACGGTGATGTGATTGCCATCCGCCATATCGGTGTGCTGAGCCTGTCGTTCGATCACCGCATTATTGATGGTGCCATTGGCGACGAGTTTTTGGCGACGATGAAGAAATCGCTGGAAACAACCGATTTCTCAGGCTTGTTGTAATTCCTGAAAGAATGCCCACAGATGGTCAATAAGCCATCTGTGGGCATTTCATCCTCCCACGACCCCGCCAAACACACAGAACAATCCATAAATTTTCGCAGCCCGAATCCCGGACAATTTCCTCTTTGAACTGTCCCTGTCTTGACAACCGACCGGCGGTCGGTCTAGTCTTCGAGTATGGGTAGAATCATTAAAAAAGCGGATGAACGGCAGGCGGAGATTTTAGAGACGGCACGCGGGCTTTTTCTGAGTCGGGGTTACGATGCCACCACTGTCAACGATCTGATTCAAGCCATCGGCATTTCCAAAGGCGCATTTTATCACCATTTTGCTTCCAAAGAAGACGTCTTGAGCGCCTTAGTCTGGTCTATGGCGGAACAGGGGCTGGCGCTGCATGAACCACTTTTTGCGCGCGACGATCTGAGTCCTTTCCAGAAAATACAGGCTTTTTTTGTGAACGGGCAGCAGTTCAAGAAAGAGCAGGCCCCAGGGCTACGCGCGTTTATCGAAATCCTTTATCGCGCAGAAAACCTTAAGCTGCGCCTGCGAGCAGCCGAGCAGATGACCGAACTGCTTGTGCCACCACTCGGAAAAGTTCTAACTGAAGGGGCCGCACAGGGCGAATTCGACATTGAAGACCCGGAAGAAACCGCGCGCCTGATTTTGAATCTGGGCGGGCTTGTCCACGAAGCGTTTGCCGTTGCCCTGCGGTTGTCGCAATCGGATTATCGGGCCGCCAGAATGCTCCTCCAAAAACGTGCTGACAGCTATGAACGCGCCATCGAACGATTGCTTGGCGTTCCCAAACACAGTCTCTCCATCATTGACGCAGAACTGATCGCGCTTTTTCTCGCGCCTGCGACTCAGGAAAGGTAGTTCTATGGAAAACACAGCCGCCATTCGCATTGAAGGGTTGAGCAAACAATTTAAGGACACGACCGCAGTAGATCGCGTCAGCTTTCGGGTTGGCATGGGCGAGATTTTCGGGTTTATGGGACACAACGGAGCGGGCAAGACGACGACGATTAAAATGCTGCTCGGCCTCACGAAACCGACCAACGGGTCAGCAACGGTGCTGGGGCATGACATTGTGCGCGAGAGCATTGCCGTACGCCGTGTGTCAGGATATTTGCCCGGCAGCTATGCGCTCCCGAAAGAAATGACGGCGCGTGCTTTTCTGGCATACATCGCCTCAATGTTCAATCTTTCCGCCAAAGAGGCGCAACGAAAGATCGCAGAGTTGCTGGAGCTTTTTGATCTCAGCGCTGTGGCCGATAAAAAACTCGGTGGTTATTCATCAGGGATGACGCAAAAAATCGGCCTGGCGCAAGCCCTCATCAATGAGCCGCAGGTTTTGTTTCTGGACGAACCGACTGCCGGGCTTGATCCGCTGGGGCGGCACGAATTCCTTCAGCACATCCAACAACTCGCCCGCGAACGGGGCGTGACCGTGATGTTCTCGACGCACATCCTGAGCGACATTGAAGCGATCTGTGAAAGCGTCGCCATTATGCACCGAGGACGTCTGGTCGCGGCAGACAGTCTTGCCAGGCTCAAACAGCAGCATCACGAAGCCACAATGGATGGGCTGTATCTGAAACTGGCACGACAACAGGAGGCAACTGCATGAGTACCGCTGAACTCACGTTGACAGCAAAAACTTCCAGCCCCGAAACATCGGTAGCCTTCTTGCGCCAGGAATTCCTGCGCGTGCTCAAAAGCCGTCCCGCAGCACTTGTCATCGCGGCAGTGGTGTATTCGATGGTGGCGCTGCCGTTCCTGTTGGCGAAGCCGCACGAAGAGATTCTGGTCGCGCTGCAAAATTGGTTTGGGGCGTCGCACCTAGATTTTCGGCTCTTTCTCTTCGTCTGGTTTGATATGGTCATGAACAAGATTTCCATTCTCATCGGAGCCGTTCTCGCCAGCGGGATCATTACCGATGAACGCAGCAAAGGGCTGCTTGACCTGTATCTTTCCAAACCGCTCTCACCCCGGCGTTATTTCCTGATGAAACTGGCGGCAGTGTTAGCCGTAGTCCTCGTGATTTATGGCGCGGCGATGCTCGTGGGGACGATCCGTTTTTCCGCATCGGTGAAAGGGTTTGACACAGGTGTCTTTCTTTTGTTGGCCTCGGTGCATTTGCTCGTTGCGCTTTTCTCGGCAGTTTTTGCGGCCACGCTAGCGGTTTTCTTTCGGCACAAGCTTTCCGCGATGTTAACGACGGTCGTTGTGCTTTCCATTCTTGTGGGGTGCGCGTTTCTGGGCTTCTACGATCCGCGTTTTCAAACGATCAGCCTGCTGAACCCCTTCTACCACGCCATTGTGCTGATTGGCTCAATTGATGCCGTTGCGCCGCTGGATGTGGTGAAACCGATGCTCTGGCTGGTCGGGTTTAATGTTGTGACGGCAATCGTCGGCGCGCGCCGTGCTGCCACGCTCGGACAAAAGGACTAACGATGAGTCTCACTTATGCCAAACAGGAACTGCGGAGCGCCTTCCGCCTGCATCATCTCCTCATTTTGTTGGGTGCGGTAGCGGGATCAATCGCCACTTCGTTGCTGTTGCCGGGAATGCCGGAGACGATTTTCAGATTCTTCAAAAAAGTGTTCCTGCTGCAAAATTGGACGGAAGTTATTTTAATCAATGATTTCATGGGCTTGTTTTATGGGTTGTTCTGGATGGGCGTAATTGATTTGTTGCGCGTGTACGTGTTGCCCAAAGAAGAAGGTTATCTGAGTTTGCTGCTCGCCAAGCCTCTGAGCCGAAACCAATATCTGTTTGGCAAAGTGCTGCCCATGTTCGCCGTAATTCTCGTCATCGGTTTGACGCTTTCGCTCTTTCTGCCGGCCAAAATCGCCGTGCTCAATGGCGCTGCTGATTTGCACGTGACTGGCGTAATCGTGGCAGGAATTGTCTGCACGCTGCTCGCGCTGATCTTGCTTGCCCTGCTGAATCTTGTCTTCCTCTTCGCGCAGGAAACCTATTATGCCGTGTTGTGGGCGTTCCTGTCGTTTGCGCTCGCCATCCTTCCGTCAGGGGTCTTTATGTATCGCCCTGACGTATACCAAACCCAGCCAACGCTTCGTACGCTGCTCGTATTTCCGGGCAATCTTTTATGGGCAAGTAATGACCTCCCCAGTCTCCTGCCTTACCTGCTGTTGATCGTTGGATGCGGCAGCACCCTGTTGTTATTGGGCAGTAGTTGGCGCTTGAAGAGAATTGACATTCAGTGAACAGCAAAAGGGAATCTAATGCCGCAGAGATGCGGGGGATGGCTAGGGGATTTTCCTTGTGAAGCATACAATGCAGTCATTCCTGAAACCGTAACGCTACTATCGCTCAGGCTGGTTTTTCGTTTTCAATCATGGACATGCGCGTTTGTGAATCTCGCTATCTTGGTCGCACGCCTTATGCCGAAGCTTTAGCCCTGCAACAATCGCTGCACGACGCGCGCAAACGCAATGAAGTTTCTGACACGTTGCTCTTGCTTGAACATCCACACGTCATTACACTTGGGCGCGCTGCAAATCGAGCGAACATTCTCGCCGATGAACAAATGCGCGCCGCGAAACACGTCGAATTGTTTGAGACAGGACGCGGCGGCGATGTCACTTATCACGGGCCAGGGCAGCTCGTGGGTTATCCCATCATCAACTTAGCGCCAGACCGTCAGGATGTGCGCCGTTATGTGCGCGACATCCAGGAGGTACTCGTGCGAACCGCGCGGGACTTTGGCGTCGAAGCCGAACCGCGTGGTGGGGAATATGTCGGCGTCTGGGTTGGTGACGAGAAGCTGGCGGCCATTGGCATTCGGATTTCGCGTTGGGTAACGATGCATGGATTTGCCTTCAATGTCTCGACCGATTTAGATTACTTCAACCTCATCGTTCCTTGCGGCATTGCCGATCACGGTGTAACCTCACTCGAAAAAATTCTTGGAAAAAAGCTCGCACTCGAAGCGGTTGCCGAATCCGTCACGAAACATTTCGGCGATGTATTTGAACGGCAGATGCTAGGGGTTGGATGCCAGATGCTAGATTAGGCATGAGGTTTTCAACACCTAACATCCAGCATCCAGTATTTAACATCTAACTTTATGCCCAATAAATTCAAACTCTCCCTGACAAAGCAAATCTTCATTGGCCTTGGTGTTGGTATTTTAGTGGGTTGGATGATTCATTACTTTTTCGATAGTAATCCCCACGCCAAAGAGCAAGCCATTCAATGGGTGCGCGTCCTGAGCCGCATTTTCCTGAGCCTTATCAAAGTCATTATTGCCCCGCTGATTTTCTCGACGCTGGTTGTCGGCATTGCGGGTGCGGGCAGTATCAAAGCGGTTGGGCGCATTGGCTTGAAAGCGATGGCGTATTTCACGTTTGCGACCTTGCTGGCATTGGTGATCGGCTTGGTTGCGGTCAACATCACGCGTCCAGGAGATGGCGTGAACTTGCCGCCCGAACAAAGCAAAGAAGCCAAAGAACTGGCCGAACGCGCGGGCAAGATGACGCCGCAGGATCATATCGTCACTGTCTTTCCCACCAGTGTTATCAAGGCTATGGCCGACAACGAAGTGCTGCAAATTGTCGTGTTCAGTTTGCTATTTGCGGTTGCCGTTGCGGGCGTTGGCGAAAAAGGCAGATTCATGGTGCAGTGGTGTGAATCGTTGTCGGAGGTGATGTTCAAATTTACTGCCTATGTGATGAACTTCGCGCCGTGGGGGGTCGGCGCAGCCATGGCCGTCACGGTTGGCAACAAAGGTTTGGGCGTGCTGATCAATTTGGGCAATATGATCCTGACGCTCTACGCCGCGCTGGCGGTTTTCATTTTGATTGTCTTGTTGCCGATAGCATTTCTGATTCGCCTGCCCTTCAAGCGATTTATCCAACTGGTGAAGGAACCAGCGATGCTGGCGTTCACGACCACCTCAAGCGAATCTGCATTTCCGAAGGCGCTCGAAAACATGGAACGATTGGGCGTACCGCGCCGCATTGTGAGCTTTATTTTGCCGCTGGGTTACAGCTTCAATCTGGATGGCTCGACGCTGTATTTATCGCTCGCCGCGATGTTCGTCGCGCAAGCCGCCAACAAACCGCTGACTGTTTCGCAACAAGTCATCATGCTCCTGACGCTGATGCTTTCAACCAAAGGTATTGCTGCTGTGCCGCGCGCTTCATTGGTCGTGCTGGCCGGAACGCTCGCGCAGTTTGATCTCCCGCTCGAAGGCATCGCCGTGATCCTCGGCGTAGACGAATTGATGGATATGGCGCGCACGGCTACAAACGTCATCGGCAACTGCTTCGCCACCGTCGTCGTTGCGCGGTGGGAAGGCGAATTCAATGACGCGGGCAATGAAGTTGAGACGCCGATTGACGCGAGTTCGGTTAAGCTGCACTGAGCAATAGTTTTTGCCTTATGAACCTTACCAGCAGATATCGAAAATCTCTCGAACAAAAATGGGCATTGCGGTTCAAAACGATTCACCCGGATGGAGATGATTGCGATGGCGTTGTAACACACATTAAGTCTGATTTCATTGTTATCAAAGAGGTGGGGGATTTTGAGTTTGATGGCGTCGTCATTCTTCCCAAACAAGTTGTAAAAGGCTATCGAGACAACAAGTATGATAATTGCCGCAACGAAATTCTTCGGCAAAATGGGCAAATAGGAAAGTTGAAGACCCCCAAGTGGCTGGATAATCGTGGCTCCATCGTTGATGTGCTTTCAGCCATTCAGAAAAGAGATATTTGGCCTGCGGTTGAAATGTTGCACAATGAGGGCAAAACATCAGCCTTTTACATAGGACCCATTGAAGGTGTTTATGAAGATTCTTTTTACCTCAAATGCTATGACGCCGCAGGAAAATGGGAAAAGTCCTACTACCTGACTATCGCCAATATTTTCAGAATTGAATTTGATAGCAAATATTGCAGACACTTCAATCGTTATATGAGAACGGTGAATGAGTGAGTGGCTGTTCTTGTAACTGCACTTCTCCTCATTCACTGCTATAATCCTCGCTATGACAACAGCGAAGCAAATTACTCCCAAGCCCAAATGGTTGAAGATTCGGCTTAACACGGGCGGCGAATATCAACACATCAAACATCTTGTCAACGACTTAAGCCTGCATACGGTTTGTCAGGAAGCGCGATGCCCGAACTTGTATGAATGCTGGTCGAGCGGCACTGCGACTTTTATGATTGCGGGCGAAGTCTGCACGCGGCGTTGCGGTTTTTGCGCGGTCAGCAAAGGCGCACCTGTCCTGCTTGACCCGGAAGAACCCTGGCACGTTGCGCAAGCCGTACAAAAGATGAACGTCAAACATGCAGTCATCACTGCCGTCAATCGAGACGATATGCAAGATGGTGGCGCGATCCATTTTGCGCAAACGATTCAAGCCGTGCGTGCGCTGAATCCGAATACTAAAGTTGAAGTTTTGATCCCGGATTTTCAAGGCAATGAAGCATCGCTCATTGCAGTGTTGGACGCGCAACCGGATGTGCTGAATCACAACACGGAAACCGTGCCGCGACTGTATCGTTGCGTGCGCCCGCAAGCCAAATATCGGGAATGGACGTTGACGTTGCTCGAACGCGCGGCGAAGCGTCGTGATGAAGAAGGACGCGGAATGCTGACAAAATCAGGCGTGATGCTGGGTTTGGGTGAAACAGATGAAGAAATCATTGAAACCATGCGCGATTTGCGCAGTGTAGATTGCGATATTTTGACGCTTGGTCAGTATCTGCAACCCGCACCGAAGCGATTGAAGGTGGAGAAATATTATCCGCCGGAAGAGTTTGCGAAATTCAAAGAAATTGGCTTGGAAATGGGCTTTCGCTATGTCGAATCGGGGCCTCTCGTACGGTCCAGCTATCACGCACATGAGCATACAGCGGGTGTCAAACCTGTGGCTGCCCAAATCACGCCGCCTGCTAAGATCAAACGTGAATTGCCCATACTGAATCTTTCAGCCTGAGGAACGAACATTTTTTACTGAGCTATGCCAAACCCGAATGCGAAACAGCCTGAGAATGTGCCAGGGCAGTTTTATGTAGACACGAACTGTATTGATTGCGATGTGTGCCGCGACCTTGCCGAAGCTAATTTCACGCGTCAAGAGGATGGCGGCTATTCGTATGTGTACAAACAACCGGAAACGCCTGAAGAAAAGGCTCTGTGCCAGGAAGCCTTGGAAGTTTGTCCGGTTGAAGCCATTGGGAAGAGCTGATTTTTCATCCGAGAAGTGATCTACCAAACTCGCCGCCCGTTGCCCATAAAAATTTCTTGTTGCGGCCAACACTCATCGCACTTCCAACCGTATACGCCCTCAATAACGACGGAGGTTCTTATTGCGATGAAGTTTTCCTGACCAGGGTAGTTGGCAAATTTAAGCTCAAGTTAAGGTGAATTTTGCTGGAATTTTAGGTTTCCCTCACCTCTATTTAACGCCTCGCCTGTACGCTCCAATCTCATTGTACTCATACTACTTTTGAAATCATGAACAACTTCAAGTGCATCAAGAGAATGCGCTGAACCGGTTTGCCGGGATGTATTCAACGACAATTCCGCACAATTGTGTGCTGCTTTATCAGGAGAAATCTAAGGAGAGCTTATGCTAAGTCCTCGTCACAAATTTGCTGCCCTGGTGCTGGCGTTACTGACTATGTTGTGGAGCCTTGCGGCGTTCGCACAATCTGGGCCAGCAGGGTCTTTATCCGGGACTGTTACGGATCCGACTGGAGCCGTCATTCCAAATGCAACCATCACACTTACCCATATCACCACTGGCGCGACGCGCTCTGTTACTTCAGATGCAGAAGGTCGTTGGAAGGCACCTGTGCTTGATATTGGTGGCTATAAAATTACAGTTGAAGTCGCAGGCTTCAAAAAAGGAAATCTGGACAATGTCATCGTGGAAGCCGCTGTCCCGCGCACACTAGACATTCAACTGGAACCCGGCGCAGTTGGCGAAACCGTCCAGATCACAGCCGCGGCCATTGATTTAGTCCAAACCGAAACCTCCACGACGTTCCGCCAGATCACGGGCGAACAAGCCGTACAGATTCCGACCTCCACCCGCAGCTTCACGCACTTGCTTTCGACCGAAGCCGGCGTGGCGTCCGACTTGCCTCCGGTGCTGACGAATGGCACAGGCAACATCTCGCCGTCAGTAAACGGCACGCGCACGACTTCGACCTCGCTGACCTTCAATGGCATTGATGCCACGAATTTGACGAGCAATGAAGGTTCGCTCAGCGATAACGTGTCGCCCGCGCCGGAAACACTGGAAGAAGTGAAACTGCAAACCAGTTTGTACGACGCTTCCACAGGGCGTTCGGGCGGTGGTAACTTCCAATTGATTACGAAGAGCGGCGGCAACGACTTCCACGGCTCGCTGTATCATTATCTGCAACACGACAAGCTCAACGCGAACGATTTTTTCTACAACAAGGACGGCATTGATCGTCCGAAAGCGCGCCGCAATGAAGGTGGTTTTACTATCGGTGGTCCGGTGAAGAAAGAAAAGATTTTCTTCTTCGGTGGTTATCAATTCACGCGCGCCAACACGGGCTTTGTCCCGACCGCGAGCAGTATCACGGTGTTGCCTGCGGCCTTGCGCGAAATTCCGGGCGATGCGACAGCAGCCAATGTGGTCGCGGCCTTCAAAGCACGCAATCCGAACTTTCAATTGACCGAAGCGCAAATTTCACCGCTTGCGTTGCGCTTGCTGAATCTGCGCAATCCGGCGACAGGCGGATACTTCATTCCGCGACCGGCAGCGAATGCGACGCTGCTTTCGACCCGTGACACAAGCGTCGGAGACCTGACGCGCCTTGATCTGACGCGCGGTGATTTTCGCGGTGACAATCCGTTGATGCGCCAGCGCAATGTGTTCCCAGCGAGCTTTGAGCAGGATCAATTTACCTCCAAACTTGACGGGCAATTGACCGCTAATAATCGTTTGAGCGGCACCTTCTTCTTTGCTAACTTCCCTGGCTTTGATCCGTTCCCTGATCCGTCAAGCTTAGCTTCGCCAGTGACGTTACAACGTAATGATCGCAATCGCACGCTGGCTGTGTCAGATGTGCAGACGTTCGGCGCAGGTATCGTCAACGAAGCGCGCTTCGGCTATTTCTTCCTGAACAATTCACGACGCTTGCAGGACGATTTTGCGGCGATCACGACCGCGTCTGTATTTGGCTTCAATGATGCCCAACTGAAAGCGTTCAATCCTTCGCTCAATTTCGATGACAGCGAAGGCACTCGACGCCTCGGCCACTTTGTCTTCCGCAACAATTTGTCGAACTTGTCGTTTGGTGCGCCGAATGATGTGTACAATCAGCGGCAGCAAAAAACCTTCAGCTTTGGCGATCACGTGACTTGGGTCAAAGGGCGGCACACGCTAAAATTCGGGGCTGAGTACAAACAGCATTTTTTTGATACCAGTTTGCCCGAAGAACAACAAACCGAGTTCGAGAAATTCGAGAACTTCACGCAGTTCTTAGCCGGTCGTGCGACCGAAGGTGACACCCAATTCGGCATTACCAGCAAAAACTTCCGCATGCGCGACCTGAGTTGGTACATCGCCGACGATTGGAAGATCAATAACAAGCTGACGATCAACGCTGGCTTGCGCTACGAATGGTTCGGGTTGCCGACCGAAAAGAACGGGCGCATCGGCAACGTAGACTTTGAAAAGATCACCAACCCGAACGACATCACGCAATCGTTCATCATTCCGAGCAACGCACAAAACACGGGTTTTGCTGCGATTGACGGCGCGATTGCTGCGACAACGAAAGTCAATACGAAGCACACTCTGAAGGGGCAGGACTGGAACAACTTCGGCCCACGCTTTGGCTTTGCATTCTCGCCGTTCGAGAGCAAAAAGCTCGTTGTGCGCGGCGGTTATGGAGTGTTTTTTGACCGCCCATCGGCGGCGTTCATCAATACGGTCTTCAGCAACTATCCGTTTCTGCGCGAAGTCGAAGTTACAGCTCCGTCGCGTGCGGTGCCAATTGGGTCAGCCTTCTCGCAACAAGACCCGAACTTGCCGTTCAATCGCTTCCTGCCGAACCGCATCGTGTATCGCAGCGGTGTCTATGAAATCCGCGATGGCACGCCTGTGACCAAGCAAGCGGATGGCTCGAACAATCCAACGGGGACAAACGGTCAAATCATCACAGGCAACGTCGCCGAGACGTTTGAATTCCGTGCGGTAGATCGCAATTTGCGCACACCATATGTGCAACAATGGAATTTCGGTTTCCAATACGAAATTGCGAAAGACGTGCTGTTTGAAGCCCGCTACGTCGGCACGAAAGGCACGAAGCTGTTGCAGGCCACAGCCTTCAATCAGGGCTATGATCTGAACGATCCGAATACACCTGATTATATCTTTGAGCGTTTCAATCAAGCGTATCTCGCGGGCGGTGCACCGAACGGCGCACTGAATACAGGGAATACGGCGCGCGAACGCGGCTTAGGCAAAGCGTTCGGCTTTGCGAATCCCTATCTGGCACGCTTAACGCCCACGTGCAGCGGTAGCACCATCACGTTGCCCGCGAATTCGCCGATTGATTACAACCTCAGCAATCGTCTGACCTGTAGTTCAGCGGGTGCGATTGGTGGGGGCAGCCTGATCGGCTTTGAAGCACGTGGCCCGATGCTCGGCTTCAATATTCCTGAAGCTGTGTTACTGCAATCGTCAGCCAATTCAATCTATAACGCGCTGCAATTGAGCCTGTCGAGTCGGATGGCGAAAGGCCTGCAATTCAATACGGCCTACACGTTGTCGAAGTCTATTGACAACAACTCGTCCGATCCGGGCAGCACCGCAGGCGGCGGCAAGCCCGACGTACCGAATGCAGGCTTCGTCGTGCAAGGCGATCAACGCAACCTGCGCAGTAATCGCGCGGTGTCGGACTTTGACCGTTCGCATCGTCTCAGTGCCAGTTTCGTCTATCAACTACCATTTGGTGGTGAATCGCGCTTGCTGAAAGGCTGGGAACTGTCAGGCTTTTTCCAGGCGCAAACAGGCACGCCCTTCACGATCTTTGCGGCGGAACCAGAAATTGGCTCAGCGTCACAATACACAAGCCTGACGCGTGGATCAGGCGGATTGTATCGCTTGGGTTTCGGTCGTCCGAATCTGAATGGTTCGCTCGCGGATTTACGCCAGACGGGCAGTGACATCACCGAGCGTGCTTTCAATTCGAGCGTGTTGACCTCGGCGCTTGGCGGTTTTGGCAACCTGGGCCGAAATACGTTGCGCGGCACGGCGCAGAAACGGTTTGACTTGGGCTTGTCGAAGGAAACCAACATCACTGAAGGCATCAAGCTGCAATTCCGCTGGGATGTCTTCAATCTCTTCAACAACGTGAACTTCGCCTTGCCAGCCAATGATCTGCAAGACGCCACCGACTTTGGCAAAATTGTCAACACTGTTGGCGGCCCGCGCGTAATGCAGTTTGGCCTGAAGTTGAGATTCTAATCGCCGATGTTTTCGGTGCAATCAGGGCTGGTGAAGGGTTCATCTTCGCCAGCCCATTCGTTATCTTGACCACGATGTTACAGACACAGGAAGAGGTTTTTGACGATGGCTACTTGCGCGTAGAATACAGCCATTTTTACGTAGCCTGTCGAGGCGTACCAATTTATGCTATCTCGCGCAAAGAGTTTTTGATTTTAGCTTGTTTGCTGCGGGCGAAAGGACGTCCCGTTCCGCATCAGGAGGTGTGGCGTTACGGATGGGGCGACACCGAAGAATTTAAGGATCAGGTGTTGCGTGTCCACATTACCAATTTACGACGGAAGCTGACACCCTACGGAATTGAAATTGCGTCAATGATTGGTGTCGGATACTACGTGCAAATTTTGCCGGATAGTCGAAAACAGGAATCTGTTGAATCAGCGCGTTGACACTTCCGCTGTTCGCCACTCTTTCCATTTTTGCCAGTAGCGTTCGATCATCGGTTCCAATTTTGTATCGAATTTGAACGCCTGATCGAAGTCTTGCTGGGCTTCGATTGTCTGATTCAGGCAAAGATAGATAGCGCCCCGGTTCAGATAGGCAACCGCATAGTTGGACTCAAGTTGAATAGCGCGACTGTAATCGGTCAAGGCCTTTTTCCATTCACCTTTTGTACGCCAAATATTGCCCCGATTATTCCAGGCACTCGCCAGCTTGGCATCCAATTCAATCGCGCGATCATAATCTGCCAATGCGCCATTCAAATCGCCCTTGTGTTTTCGGGCCGTACCGCGATTGTTATACGCCGCAACCATCTTGGGATTGAGTTCTAACGCTTTCTCATAATCTGCCAATGCGCCATCTAGATCACCACTGTCTTTTTTCGCAATGCCGCGATTGTAATAAATATTGGCATCCTCAGATTTGAGTTCCAGTGCCCGATTGTAATCCGCAATCGCTGCTGTGAACTCTTTCTTGTCGTAATGCGCTACGCCGCGATTGTAGTAAGCCTGCGCATACGTCGGATCAAACTTGAGGGCAATATTGTAATCGGTCAAGGCGAGGTCAACTTCTCCTTGTTTATGGTATTGCACGCCACGTTCGTGATACGAAATCGCTGATGCACGCCGCGAGCTTTGCCCAAGGGCCATAGTGCCTGTGAGAGAAAGCAAAACCAGTAAAAAAAAGAAATGACGATACTCGGTCATCCTGGCCTCCTGTACTTGATATTGTGTGACGAACTAACGAGGACTGCGCAAACTATAACACCGCTTTAAGAAAATGTAATATCTTTTTTAAATTGATGTTAATTCCAGCTTAAATTTGGAAAGAGGAGACGTGAAGAGAAAGGGCTGCAAGGCTAAATGACGCAGCAGCTTTAATTCTTCCTCGGAGTTGCGGGATTGTTGGGAGGATGTTGATGATATACGAAGGCCAGTAAGCCTCAATGTCAGGTCAGTTCACCGTGAACTTTTTCCAAAAGCTTTTTCGTGGCGCGAATGCCGTCTATTTCGCTTAACTTGCCACCACTATATTCAATGCCTACATAACCACGATAGCCTGCGTCCAGAACAATCTTCATCATCTGGCGATAATCCGTTTCAATGCAATTACCCTGTTCGTCGAACCCTGTGGCTTTAGCACTGACGCCTTTGGCAAATGGCATCATTTCCTGCACGCCTTTGTAACGGTCATATTCCTGGCCCTGGGCCAAACGAAAATTCCCGAAATCCGGTAGCGTGCCACAGCGGGGATGATTGACTGACTTCATCACGCTTGCCAGCCATTGACCATTCGAAGAATTGCCGCCGTGATTTTCGACGATGACATTAATCTTGAACGGTGCAGCAAATTCCGTTAATTGTCGCAAACCATCTGCCGCCTGTTTTAAGTGTTCGTCATACGTGCCTGTGCCATAGGCATTGACGCGGATCGAATGACAGCCGAGAAACTTTGCTGCTTCGACCCATTTCTTATGATTTTCAACAGACTGTTTGCGTTTGGCTGGATCGGCATCACCAAGGTTGCCTTCGCGGTCGCACATAATCAAAACGCTGCGCACACCGTGATCTTTGGCGCGTTTCTTCATTTCGGTCAAGTAACTTTTGTCCTGGGCCTTGTCCATGAAAAATTGATTGACGTATTCAATCGCTTCAATACCGAATTCAACGCGAGCAGTTTTGGCAAAATCGAGGTTATCCAGTTTTTTCGCAAACAGTGTTTTGTTCAATGACCACTGGGCGAGCGAGATTTTGAAGAGCTGTTTTTTCGTGGCCGCGTGCAGGCTTGCGCTCGCCAAACTCAAACCTGTAAGCGCCTGCGCCGATTGCATCATGAAGGCTCTGCGATGTAGATATTCGTCGTTCATGGGGCCTATTTCTTTTCAGGAGTTGCTGTTTCAGGCTTCTTTTCTTCCGGTTTTGCTACACCAGTTGTCGCACTGGGGCTTGTGCTTGCTCCCGGACTTGGACTTGCTTCAGGTTTCTTTTCTTCCCAGTCAGCGATAGCCAGGCGTTCAGAGTCGGCGATTTGCTCTTTGACGACGGTCAGTGGGACATAAATCGTTTCGTTTTTATCGAAGTAGTAAGTGATACCAATAATGATGCTGGTGTCCGTTACGATGGCGTTTTCCGTTAGCGGAACAGCTTCCAGCACTTTGTCATCTTTGCCTTTGCGTTGGGCCAGCAGCGCCTCGCGTAAGGGTTTTTGTGAGTCCGCCAGTTTCTTTTGCCCCTCAACTGAGAGCATTGCCTGGGCCTGATCAAAGTTCCCTTCTTTGATGAGTTGGTTAAATTTGTAGAGTAACTCATTGACCTGCTTGGTATCGTTCAGCACCACCCCAGGCGGCGGTGGTAGCACAATGCGATTGGAGACTATTCGGTACACCGCAAACGCGCCGACCAAAAAAAGGATGGCGATCAACCAGAGCAGGACCGGAATGGATTGACCTGTTTTCGGTGTTTCGAGACTGGCGGCTTCGTTGGTGTCTTCAAATACTGTTCTCATCAAAACCTCGATTTCATTGGGGAAACGGTTAATGTTATTGCCAACACTCACGTTAGCGCAGCAAACAAGCCGTGTCAAATTAGATGTTTTTCATTGCATCCAGGGCGTTACACCGCTAAGCTTCGCTCTTTGATTTTGCTCGATATTTACTGATGATGAAGTCCCTGAAATTAAACTTATGTCCACCAAAACAACTCTTGGCATTTTAGGTCTTGGCACAGTCGGCACAGGTGTTGTCAAACTGCTTCGAGACAATCCCCAATTTGAGATTCGCGCAATCGCTGTACGCGATAAAAACAAACAACGTGAAGTTGATCTGGCTGACTTTCACGTCACAGATAACGCTTTTGAATTAGCAGACGATCCTAATATTGAAGTTATTGTCGAAGTCGCGGGCGGCATCGGACAGGTTCACGAAGTTGTCAAACGCGCGATCAAGAATGGCAAACACATCATTACGGCCAACAAAGAAATGATCGCCAAACATGGCCCGGAAATCTTTGAAGCGGCCAACAAACACAACGTCACCGTCTTTTTTGAAGCTGCGGTCGGCGGCGGGATTCCACTGATTTCGACGATGCAGCGTGGTTTGCAGGCCAATCGCATCTCGAAAGTCGCGGGCATTGTCAATGGCACAACCAATTACATCCTGACGATGATGGAGCAGGAGAAAAAGCCATTTGCCGAAGCCCTGCGCGAGGCTCAGGCCAAGGGCTACGCCGAAGCCGATCCAACGGATGATATTGAAGGCAACGACGTCGTCTATAAGATTGCGATTCTGGCTTCGCTCGCCTTTCAGTCGCCGGTTGAAGTTGGCAAAATTTATAAACAAGGTATCACGCAAATTAGCGACCTTGATATTCAGCTTGCCAACGAATTTGGCTATCGCATCAAGATGATTGGCCTGGCTCAGCCCGTTGGCGACACTGGGAAAATTGACGTGCGCGCGCATCCCATGCTTGTTCCGCTGCATCATCCATTGGCTGGAATTGAGGGCGTGAACAACGCCATCTTCATCAATGGTAGTGCGGTCGGCGAGGTGATGTTATCCGGCCCCGGTGCTGGACAATTCCCCACGGCGAGCGCGGTTGTGGGCGATATTTTTAACTTGGCGAGCGCGCTCAAGCTGCCAGATTTTGCCCGGTATTTTCAGCCCGCGATGAATTCGACGACTTGTGATGTCTGTCCAATTGAAGAAACGACGAACGCTTATTACATTCGCTTGGAAACGTTGGATGTACCCGGTGTGATTGGGCATCTCGGCCTGGCCTGCGGCGAACACGGTGTGAGCTTGTTGGGACTGGTGCAAAAAGGCGTAACGGACGAGGGCGTAGCCACGATTGTTTTGCTGACGCATCAGGTTAAAGAAAGCCAGTTGCAAGCGGCGTTGGGCGACATTCGCCGACAACTGACGACCAAAGAAATTCCGGTTGTGCTGCGTGTGTTGCGTTAGTTGTTATTCGGATGATTTGAAACTGCGCGGCTATGAAAGAGATGTATTGTTGGCGCTGTAAAATGATTGTGCCAATGCTTGATGAAAAAGAATATGCGATTGTTTCCTCTCTTTACGGGCAGGGGATTCGTGGTACAAAAGAATTTCGTGAAAAATATCGTATTCCACTGGAAGGCGTGCCGATAAGTGAACTATTTCGACCTGTCCGTGAGGCGTATCAACAAATGACAGGTTTTGATGAGCCGCATGAAAATGCCATTATGCATCATCGAATTTCAATTTATGGACCACCATGCGTCGCTTGCGGAAAACCATTAAGAACCCCAAGAGCGAGTTTTTGTGTTGCTTGTGGGACAGTCAGATAAAGAAAGTGCAATCTGTTCTTCACTTTTGCCTTTTGAGATTTGCCTTTTGCCTTTTGATTTTTTAGCTTTGCTTTATGCCCCAACTAAAGCTCGAAAACAGTTTGGTGGATGATCGCTATGAAGTGCGCGAGCGACTAAGCCTCGGCAGCTATGCGGAAATCTTTGTCGCACGCGACCGCCAGGCGAACGGGCAGGAAGTTGTGATCAAAGCTCTCAACACGCATTTGCAAGGCACGCCGGAAGCGGACCTCGAAAAAACCCTGATCGAAAATTTTCAGAACGAAGCGGTCGCTCTGGATGCCGTTCGTCATCCCCATGTAATTCTGCGGCTTGGACACGGCACGGCAGCGGATTTGAACGGCGTGCCGTTTCACTATTTGGTGTTGGAGTATTTGCCGGGTGGTGATTTGCTGAAAGTGTGCAAGACGCATCCGGGAAACGCGCTGGATTTACAAGGCGCTTTATTTTATTTCAAACAAGCCTGCGAAGGTTTGGCCTATGCTCACAGCAAGGGCGTAATTCACCGCGACCTAAAGCCCAATAACTTTTTGCTCAGCCGCGATCATTCCATCCTCAAAGTCGCGGACTTCGGCGTCGCTAAAATTGCCAACGAAGAGAATGCCGAAATCACGCGCGTGGGCGCAGACATTTACGCGCCGCCAGAACATCACCCGGACGAATCGCGCGGACACATCGGACGATTGACCGCGTCGGCTGATATTTATTCGCTGGCAAAAAGCTTCTACACCTTGATTAGCGGGCGCGCGCCGTCACCGTTCAATCGCCGCCCGATCACGTCATTGCCAGATTCGTTGTGCCAGCAGCCCTGGGCCGGAAGTCTGCTTCGCGTCTTGCAACGGGCGACTGCCGACAGCCCGCAGAATCGTTACGCTACCGTCATTGAGTTTTGGAGCGAGTTGGCAAATGTGGCGACACAAGTGAAACCCGCTGCCAGCTTGGCAGTCGTGGAAGACGATGCGACTCGCGTGCGAACGAAAGAGGTCAAAGACGAATTGAAAGTCGTGCCGTCGAGTATGCCTGCCAAGCCGGAGCAGCCGGAATTCACTTCCTTGCTGGATGCTTCGACCGCAAATATTACTACCTCGACGCCGACCTCATTTCCGGCAGTCGCAGACCGTCGCAAAATAGTTGTCAACTTTGAGCCAACCAAACCGGAAGCGAAGGTCACACCGCCAAACGCACAACCTTCAAAAACGCCTGCTTCTCAACCGCCTCCATCCCAGGTTCAGTCAATCACCGATCTTTCAATGGAGTCGTTTATGGCTCCGATGTGGCGACGTGTGGCGGTTGCCGTGTTGGCTGTATTGTTTTTGGCGACGCTCGTCAGCGTCTATCGCTACGCGCGCGAGAAGCGGACGAATGCTTCGACTGTGAATAATCCGGGTAACACATCACCTAAATTTTTTGGCGAGCAACTCGAAGTAATTGCGGATGGTCTAACAGTTCGCAGCGGGCCGGGCGCGAACTTTGAGAAATTAGGCGAAATTACGCAAAATTCCAAGCACAAAGTGCTGAGCAAAAATGTCAACGGCTGGGTACAAATTGAGGTCAGTGAATGGAGTCCTCGCTACCCCGCCGGAACGCAAAAGCAGGGCTGGGTCAACGGCAATGCCAAGTTCGTCAACATCACATCACGGGGCTTGTTCTAAAGCGAATAACTACTGATCGGAGCAACTATGGGATTGAAAAATTTAATCGGCGATTTCCGCAAATGGCTGGACGGGGAAGATGCCGCCTCGCTCGCCCCGGAAGCGCCTCCGGCCCGACGCGAGTGGGAAGAATTTCTGGTTTCCGTCGCCCGCGAAGTCGAAACCGCAATGCAGCGCGAAATGTTTACGCCACCCGGCGGCCCAACCTATATTCCGCGTGAGTACCTGGTGTTTTTGAGCAAAGCGGATGACTCTCAATGGCAGGGTGACAAGCGCGAAGGCCTTCAACGCGGCTTGTATCATGTATTGTCCGAACGCGCCAAAGAGTTAATTAGCGACAAAGACGTACAAACCAAGAGCTTCGCCATCGAATTGCGTGTGGACGGCACCCTGGAGAAAGGCCAGTTCCGCGTGCAGCCCGTGTGGGACAGCACCGCGCCGAAAACCGAAGTGAAGCCGCGCCAGAAAGTTGCTGCACCAACCACACCAGTGGCCGACCCCGAAGAAACGATCACTGCGCCACTCAACACGGACAGCCCTGCCACACTCGTACGACCGCGTGCGCCGCTGTTTATGCTGGAATTCAGCCGCGACGGGGAAGCATCCGAAACTTTCCCCTGCCACAAACCACAAATTAGCATTGGGCGCGGCGCAAAGGACATTCAAGTAGATTTACGTTTGGACGGTGATCTCGAAATCAGTCGCAAACAGGCCACTATTGAGCGATTGGCGGACGGACGCTTTGCGATTACCTGTGAAGGCCGCAATGCGTTAGAAGTTGCCGGACGCGAAGTCACGCAAGGAGATCGTGTAGAATTCGAGGTAGGCGAAGCCGTCCGAGTTGGAATTTATCGGCTTCGTTGCCAATTGCAAAGCTCCTCTGTCGAGCAGCTATCGTAATTTCTTTGGCAGAATTCCCGGCAACTTTCCGCCACTTGCGGCGTTATACTTGGACGGCCCTCAAACCCAAAGGATTTTTTTCATGCGTAGTTTTGGTCGTCACTTATTCGCGCTGGCTTTGTTTCTCGCCTTTACGGTCGTCATTTTCGCACAAGACAAATCCAAAGAAGAACCAAAGGAGCAAGTATTGCGCGTGGATACCAGTCTGGTTTCCATTGACGTTGTTGTAACGAGCAAGACGGGCGCGCGCAGCCCCGCGAACCTAAAGGCCGAAGACTTTGTCGTTTATGAAGATGGCGTGCGACAAAAAGTCGAAAACTTCGCCGCGACCGATGTCCCGTTCAATGTCGTGCTGTTGATTGACACGTCTGGTAGCACGAAGGACGACACTGATTTGCTGAAAAAAGCCGCGAGGCGATTTCTCAGCGAAATGCGCCCGCAAGATCGCATCGCTATTATTGAACTCAATCAGCGCGTGTCCGTGCTGGAAGAACTCACTTCTGACCGCGACAAGCTCGAACACGCGATTGATTTTTTGCAACCGGGGACGGGGACGGCTTTTTATGACGCTTTGCAAATTGCGCTGGAAGATGTGCTGAAAAATGTGGACGGACGCAAAGCCATTATCGCATTGACTGATGGTGTAGATTCGACGGGTGGTGCGACGTATGACGAAATTTTGCCTGAGATTGAAAAGGCGCGCGTTACAACTTACTTCCTTGAAGTCAGTACCGAAACAATTACCGAGAAAGGAATGATGCTGGATTGCAATGACCAGAAAAGCTTTCATTTCTCGCGCAAACAGTTAAGGAAGTATTTGCAGGAATATGCCGATGGCGCAGACGATTCGCAGTACCAGGATCATTGTGATTTGTCCCGGTTGGAACGGATGCAAATCAATCGGCGCTTGTATGAATCGGCCCGCAAGGAACTCCGCGAATTGTCATCCCAAACCGGTGGTCGCGTTTACCCCTGCAAATATCTTTCGGAAATCGAACCCGCCTATACACAAATTGCAGCAGAACTGCGCACCCAATATTCGCTCGGCTATTACCCCAAAAATGAAAAGCGCGATGGCAAATGGCGGATGCTGAAGATTGAGCTGAATCGCTCCGGCTTCATCGCCAAAACTAAACCCGGCTATCGCGCACCGCAAAATTAGGTTGCACCATATCGTGTGAGGTGAATGCTCATATCGGGCGCAAATTTCTTACCTTTAAGACGGTTTCGATAAAAAGCCCTGTAAAATCGCATATTTTAAGTATTTTGGTCAGCGGCACATTCCTTGCTAATTCTCCGAACGAAGACCCCCACGATAGGAGTGCTTATGTTCGGAACCTGCAAACGCCAACAACAACAAGAAGAAACTTTCCTCTGCACCGCGCTCGTGGTCTTTAATCTAGCCTTACTGAGCCTCTTCATTTTTGTTTGTATCAAATAAGCTGCCGTCCGCTTGTCCCGCTCCGCTTGGGTCCATTACTATCACCAAGTGATGAGCAAAGTAGTTTCTCTTGATCAACTTCAACCAGCGCGCGAACAACTCCGCCACGCGGGAAAATCGGTAGTCTTTACAAATGGCTGCTTTGATCTTTTGCATCCGGGACACGTGCGGTATTTGCAGGAAGCACGAAGCCTCGGCGATGCTCTGATCGTTGCGCTGAATAGCGACCGCGCGGTGCGTGAACTCAAAGGTGCAACCCGTCCCATTCTCAAAGAAAATGAACGTGCCGAAGTCATGGCGGCGCTGGAATGCGTGGATTATGTCGTGATCTTCGATGATATTTCACCGCAAGCGACGATAGCTGCCTTGTTACCTGACATTTTGGTCAAAGGCGGCGATTGGGGCGTGGAGAACATTATCGGAGCGTCCGAAGTCACTGCGGCTGGCGGTCAGGTTTTGAGCCTGAATTTCGTCCCCGGCGTTTCGACGTCGGAAATCATTGACCGTATCCAACGAATCCATTAAAGCGCCTGAAGATGTCTTCCGAATTTTCCTTTATTCAACAAATTCGTCAGCGCGCTTTGCAAGCCTCGCCCAACTTGAGCTTAGGCATCGGCGACGACACTGCGATCTGGCGCGAACAAGCAGGGCGTGAACGACTCATCACGACGGATTTGCTGATTGAAAATGTTCATTTCAAATTGGATTACACGCCTCTCGCCTGTTTGGGACATAAAGCCTTAGCCGTCAGTTTGAGCGACATCGCGGCGATGGGCGGTAAGCCTGAATTTGCCTTGCTTTCACTTGGTCTTCCAAAATCTCAGCTTGCCAATCCTGCGTGGCAGGATTTCTTCGACGGTTATTTTGCCTTAGCGCGAAAACATGGCGTGACCTTGATCGGTGGCGACACGTCGTCTTCGCCTGATACGTTGGTGGTTGATTCGATTGTGATTGGAAGTTGTGCGTCTGGAAAAGCGATTCGGCGTAGCGGCGCACAAGTGGGCGATGCAATTTATGTGACCGGAGAGCTTGGTGCAGCGGCGACGGGATTGGAGCTGCTTTTGCGCGGCGAGAAGTACGATGCAACTACAAACGATTTGCGACAAGCGGCGATTCGCGCGCATTTGTTGCCCGAACCTCGCCTCGCGTTTGCACAACGGCTGAACAGCCTTGCGGGCGCGATGATGGATGTGAGTGATGGGCTGGCGCAAGACCTCGCGCATATTTGCGAAGAAAGTGACGTTGACGCAATTATTGATTTTGATGCCGTACCAATAGCGGATTGTGTCAGGTTGGTTCGACCTGTCAAAGAAGAGGCTTTTTCGCTCGGCATCAGTGGGGGTGAGGATTATGAGTTGCTGTTGACCACAAACCCTGCCAACGAAGCAGCCTTACAAAATCTCGCGACTAAATGCCAACTGCGTCTCACGCGCATTGGTGAAATCATTGTTCGCCGCCTACCTCAAGCGAAGCCGCAATTGTTTTTGCGCACAGCCGATAGCGTTGATTTGCTCACAGTAAAAGGCTACGATCACTTTTGCCGCTGAGACAGAGACACAAATATTGGTGAAGTAACGAATGATAACTCCTGAAGAACGACGAAAAAAAATCCTGCTGCGCAAGATGGGCGAAGCGATCAAAGACTTCGGCATGATTACCGAAGGCGATAAGATTATGGTGTGCTTGAGCGGTGGCAAAGATAGCTATTCATTGCTGTCGCTGTTGCTTGAACTCAAACGCAAAGCACCTGTAAATTTTGAATTACTCGCCGTCAACCTGGATCAGAAGCAACCGGACTTTCCCGAACAGGTGCTGCCTGATTATTTGACCAGCATTGGCGTACCATTTCGGATTGAAGAGCAGGACACCTATTCCATCGTCAAACGGTTAGAGCCGCGTACGTATTGTTCTGTTTGCGCGCGTTTGCGTCGCGGAATTTTGTATCGCGTCGCGGTCGAAGAAGGCTGTACCAAAATTGCGCTCGGTCATCATGCGGACGATTGTGTGAATACGTTTCTGATGAATGTTTTTTACGTCGGACAATTGAAGGCCATGCCACCAATTTTGCGATCTGATGACGGTCGCAACACGATCATTCGCCCGTTGATTTATTGCTGGGAAAAAGAAGTCGCCGCGTATGCCGCCGATCAGGATTTCCCCATCATTCCGTGTAACCTCTGTGGATCGCAGGAAAATCTAAAGCGCAAAAAGGTCAAGCAATTTCTCGATATGATTGAGCAAACAGATTTTCCCCACGTCCGCAAATCTCTGTTGACCGCCCTGGGCAATGCGACTGCTACGCATTTGCTTGATCCCAAACTGTTCGATTTCAAATCGCTTTCGGCTGCGGTTGGGGATGTCTCCGCCGAACTGGATGACGCGATTGGCTATCATGAGCCAAATCCGTCACCTCAATTACTTTCACAACTTGCTATTTTGCAGTGAGGAGAGAGTTCTCGCCAAATTTGGATTTCGTGGCGGGCGGTGCTAAGATGCCGTTGCCTTGTTCCACGCTATCCAGGAAATCGAACACAAATTTCAGGAAGACCGATGCAAAATCCGATCCCGCCGACGAAGCTTGTGCAGATTGAGCCGCTCCGGAAAAACGTCTCAATCCTTTCATCTTCAACTGAAAATCAACTAAACCCCAAACCCGTAACGGACATTAGTCTGCCCCCTGTGCCTTCGGATGCCTGGGTCTACAGCATGAAGACGTACATGCTGATGCGCAAAGTTCTGGGGTTCTTTTACACCGCGCATTCGTACGGTGCGACGCGGCGCTGGCTAATGGCCACGTTCTTGCCGGATAAAATTCTGTATCGCTGGAAGCCCTATCAACAGGGCGGCTGCAATCGTTGCGGATTGTGCTGCAAGATAGTGTTCAACTGCCCGTTTTTTTATGAGGACGGAAAAACCACCGCCTGCATGATTTACACCACGAAACACGCGGTTCCTCCGTGCGTCACCTTTCCGGTTGACCCGTGGGATTTGCGCGAAGTGCAACGCGAAGTTGCCCCTGCGCCCTGCCCGTTTTACTACGAAGGACAACCAGAGCACCCGACGACCTGGGGCGCAATCAAGGCCGAAATCAAATTAGCCTGGGATAAGCGGAAAAATAAGCTGAAAGAGGCGTTCGATTTTTGATGAAGCAATTGGGGGAGTCATGAACAAGGTCATAATATTTGCTACCTTGGTTTTTTCCTGCTGCCTGACGAATTCTGTTACGGCACAGAAACTGAAAACCGAAGAATTAATCGCCAAACATTTGGACTCTATTGGCGCTCCAGAAACGAGAGCTTCCATCACGAGTCATGTGTTGATCGGAGAAACAAGGCTGCGTATTAAAGGCGGGCGTTTAGGTGAGACTGGAGGGCCGGTTGTCATGGCCTCGGAGAAGGAAAAGCATTTGATTGGCATGACGCTCGGTTCCACTAACTATCCGCACGAAAAGATCGGTTATGATGGGAAATTATTAAAGGCGGCGTATTTGTTACCTGGTGTTCGGTCAACGCTGGGAGACTTCTTTATCTCAAATCCTGTGTTTTTCCGCGAAGGGTTGCTGGGAGGTGTGCTCTCAACCGCCTGGGCATTATCTGATCCCAAGTTTCGCGGGGCCAAGGTAGAGTATAAAGGTCTCAAGAAAATAGAAGATAAAGAACTACACGAATTACTTTATATCCCAAACAAAGGTTCTGATTTCACCATTAAATTGTATTTTGACGCTGAGTTTAGGCACGTTCGCAGCGAATTT
The DNA here is from genome assembly GCA_016789725.1 of Blastocatellia bacterium. Lineage (GTDB taxonomy): Bacteria > Acidobacteriota > Blastocatellia > RBC074 > RBC074 > JAFDVL01. Next base: position 42,057 of record JAEUQN010000015.1, read on the forward strand.
ACGCGGATTCTCTCTGCGACTCAGGGCGCAACCCCCGACGATTCGGCTAAACGCGGCGATACCCGGTATCGGCTGACGGAAGAGTTTTCAGATTTTAAAAAGGAAAGCGGTTTGATGTTGCCGCACAGTTACAAAATGAATCTCACGGTTTTTGGGCAAGGTGTTTCAGCCAATCAACAGGAATGGGAGATCAAGCTTCTTCGCTTTGCTTTCAACCAGCCGATTCCTCCTGAATCCTATAACACTGAGGCAAAGTGATTATCCTCCGATCACGGTTCGCCAGATCAAATGATGGTTAGAAAAGAAAAGGGCTGGAGATGTTAATCTCCAGCCCTAAGTATTTTGTGCCTACCTGATCATCGGTAGATTAGAAATCAATTCTGCCACCAAGTTGGACAACACGTGCGGCGAATGTTCCGGTGATCTTGCCAAAGTTGGTACTGGCAATATTTTGGAATTGACCGAAGAAGAAATTCGTATGATTCAAAGCATTGAACGCTTCCAGGCGAACCTGAAACTTCACGGATTCTTTGATACGAAAATTCTTGGCTAATGCCACATCAAGGTTGACAAACTTCGGTCCATTGAACACCGCACGCTGTAGCGAACCTGTTTGACCAGGGCCATTATTAAAGAACACCTGGCCGCTAAATGGTGTAGTGCCGAAGCCTTCTGCAGCGCGCCCTGTCGTGTTGGTTACTGCTGGGTCAATAAACCAGACATTGCTTGCTTGAACACGAACGCCGACCAGTTTTTTGATTTGGTCTACGGTTAAGTTGGTCTGCGGAGTCTGGCGACCAGCACGAGCCGTACGATTGAAGGTTCCGCCCGTATCAATGATTGTGATGGGTGCCCCACTCGACATCCGAAGGATTGGACTGAGCTGCCACCCTCCAATAATTGCATCAGCGAACCGATTCATACCACTGCCAAAACGCCGACCCGTGCCGATGGGCAGTTCGTAGACTGCGCTGAAGTTCAAGATGTGATTTTGATCATAATCTGCGCGTGAGTATTCCAGTTCGGGTCTCGCATTGTCCAGCAATGGCTCAAACAATGCTTGTGATGTGCCTACGCCGTTGGTGAGTACCTTTTGGAATGAGTAATTCGCCAAAACCGCCAGTCCTCTGGAAATCCGACGACGAAATTCCACTTGCAGCGAATTGTAGTAGGAAACAGCGCCATTGGTGACGAGGTCAACTGCGCCAGTATTAGGGTTCGCATAAAAACTGACGCCCCCACGCACGCCAGTTGTGACGTAGGTCTGTGCCAGATCGGCAACGTTACCTGCCTGGATCGTATTACGAATCGCCGCATTGCCCAGATTGCCCCCATTCGTGAGTAAGGGGAAAACCGTCAACGTCTGACAACCGGCATTTTGTGCTGTCGTACACGCCGGGTTTCCGGTCAATTGTAGATTGGCTCTGGCCCGATTGAAGTCCGCCAGAAACCCGTTGCTGGTGATGTTAATTTGATTCAGATCAATACCACGCCAGAGATTCTTGGAGCGGTTTCCAGCATAGCGAACTTCGAGGACGTTGGCCCCGAATTCACGTTGTATACCGAAGCTGTATTCATCAACGCGAGGCGTTTGTAAATCAGGATCAATGGCGAAGACGGTTCCGAAGTTCCCAAACGCTGCTGTATTATTTTGCGCATAGGTACGGGGAATCAAAATCGCCGGGGGGGTGATCGGTGCGCTGTCCGGTAAAAGGCCAATGCGAGTATTGAGCAGGGCGTTACCAGTGTTCGGATTGATTGCGCTAGCGCCTGTTCGCCCTAATCCACTGTTACCCGCTACTGCATTATTCAAAACGGTAATCATCTGGTCATTTAGATAGCTCCACCGATAACTGCCACGGAATACCGTGCGTCCATCGCCAACCAAAATTCTCCCTAATGTATTCGTCGCTTTGGGCGACCAGGAAAAGCTTAGAATCGGAGCAAAATTGTTCTTATCCGTTTTGTAATATTGACCGGGACTATTCAGGTTTGATCCAACCAGAACATACCGTCCGTTAGGGTTCGTAATCGCTTGGCGAACATTAGAACCGCTTGGGATTTCAGGTTCTAATCCAACGCCATTCTCTATTTTCAAAGCTGAGAACAGCTCATAGCGAAGCCCTAACGTTAAGGTTAGGTTTGGCCGTACGCGCCAGGAATCCTGTGCATAAGCGGAGTGATTTTGATAGCGGAAATCTTGGAACGTAGTCACCGAACTGAACGCCGTATCTGTCCGGCTGGCAACGTTGAAGGATTGCGATCCTGCGCTGATGATGCCACCCAACAACGCCATGATCCCATTCGCGGTACCCAATTGAGCAACACTGATACCGCCAGTAAATTGCCCTGCTACCAAATTCGGGGTGTTTTGATTCGTGCCCATTGCATAAATTCTGGTAATAAGAGCATCGTTGTATGCATCCACTGCCTGTGAAGTCAACGCACCGCCAAACCTGAGCGTATGCGAACCAACATTCAACTCGGCATTGTCCTGCAGCTCATAGCGCCAAGGCGTTCGTCCTTGATTCTTGAAGGTTACTTCAGGATTGCTAATGACTGTCGGTGTGACATAAAACGCTGGCACAGATGCCGTGTTCGTAAAGGGAACGACACTGCGAAATGTCCCAAGGCGAACCTCATTGGTGAACCGTCCGGCAGGTGTCCAGCGATAAGAGCCAACAATTTGCTTATTGGTGGAAGACTGAATAACGTCAGGAGTTGTATTGAACCCTTGGGCCCCATCCACATCAGGCCGCATATTGGCTTCATCGTTATAGCTGATGACGAGGTTAAATGAATTTTTCTCGGTAAAGTCGAAATCCAGGCGAGAGGTGTACGTCTTGCGATCCTGATTGCCTTTCTGATTGAAGCTATACCCCGTCGTATTGATTTGATCGCCCACATCTGGACGATTTCCTGTCGTCGGGATTCGGGACAGAAAACGACTATTGACCGTTGAATCTATGCCTGTGATGCCCGCGCTCGCAGGCAAAAGAGAGAGCAGATTTACGGTACGCTGCGTCCCTGCGGTATCGTTGTAGGTAAAAGTTCCCTGTCGTGCGCTGGGCAGTAAAATCGTGCGGGTTTGGAGCGACGATTGACGTGTGATAATGCCTTCATAAGCAAAGAAGAAAAAGGCTTTGTCTTTGTAGACTGCCGGACCGCCTTCGCCAAAGCGGGGCAGCGGCATTGGCCCACTGATTCTGCCACCTAAGTTATTCCGATTCAAAAAAGGAATCGGGATATTGCTGCGATTGCTGAAGAACGTATTCGCGGCCAAGGCGGAGTTACGATTGAAGAGGAACCCCGCACCGTGAAACTTGCTTTCTCCACGAGGCGTAACCAGGCGAACCTGGGCACCACCGTTTTGGTCTGCGCCAGAGTTCTGCAAAACAATAGTGAATTCGCCAGTGTCATCCACTGAAGGGCGATTGGGCGAGAAGTCCGTGGCATTGGAACGAATAAAGCCGTCCTGCACGTTGATACCATCGCGGGTAATATTCGTGAAGGAGGTACGCAAACCATTGATGGAGGAATTTTGCGCACCGTTTTGTGAAACGCCAGCCTGAATCGAGAGAAGGTTCAGTGGATTTCGCCCCAGCAGCGGTAATTCAAGAATCTGCTTTTTACTAATCGTGTTGCTTAATTCACCGGTTGTCGCATTCAAAACGTCATTGCCTGCTGTGATTGTGACAGATTCCTGCACATCACCAACCTCAAGGGTGACAGGCAACGAATAATCGCGCCCGATGTCAATTTTTACCTCATTCGCTGTGAATGATTTAAAACCTGTGGCAGTTACTTTAATAGTGTAAGTACCAATCTCTAATTGCGGGACAATGAAACCCCCATCGCCGCCGCTGACGATGGTTTTCTCTTTATTGGTTTTATCGTCTGTGATGACCACTGTGGCCCCAGGCACAACGCCGTCTGGCCCACTAACTGTTCCGACTAAACGTCCAGTATTGGACTGCGCCAGTGCAGAGAGCGCGAACACAAATAGTGCGAGGATCGCTATTGCAGCTTTTCTCATTAGGAAACTCCTTAAAAATAATATTTGTGGGGAGGTGTGATTATTCACCGTAAGCACAACCTTAACCTCAAAATTGAGTACGGATAGATGGTTTTCAAAGTCGGGAATCATTGGAGTAGGTTGTAACAGGCAACCATTATGCCAGCCATAACAATAGGGATATTTGCTGTACTCAAGACGTTTACAGGTAGCGATGACATCCCTGTTTTCCCTTTATTGTCCAAGAATTTGAATTTTCATTCAGATTTTTGAATGCCTTGTGGTGAAGCTTGAATTTCAGAATCAGGGACAATGATCACTTTGAGCGAATCGTTGAGAAGAAGAGGAAGAGCAATGGATATGCCAAAATCGTATTTTTATTGATTCATCTGAATTTAGCAGAATCAAGGCAAGGGATGACCCCGCCGGATCATCCATCTTTTTGAAAATCCATGCAGAACTTTATATTAAATATCTTATTGAATAATTTATTGAATAAGATATTCGTCAGGGTAGGTCATGGCTGAAAATACAGTAGATAGCGCCGAAACGCCTACTTTGCGAGGTGCAAAATCAACAATACACTGAAAAAGAAAAGATAGAATGAATGATTGGGGGCAGATTTTCCTGGCCCCCATCAGTACTTAGTATTCAAGCTGTCCATCGTACATCATCTCCTGCACTTTGAATCGCATGTTGAGTTTGATGTCCTTGGAAATCTCCGAATAAAAGCGCAGGTAACCGCTTTCCGGGGTCACGAATGGCTTGCCATCTACCAGGCGCGGGAAAATGAATTTCGCGCCCATCCCGTCGTTGATTGGCGCGCGATATTCTTTCAGAAATACGCGTTTTCCGTCCTTGATTTCCAGGTAGGTAGTGTTTTGCAAGATACCTGTATTCGCACTATTGAAAATTTGCATTGCCGGGCCAGAGAATCGCTGATCGGTAGAGTCAAAGCTGACGGCCATCACGATCCATTCCTGCGTTCTCTGTTCAGCAAACGCTTTCAGTTGTTCTTCAAGTTGTGCGTTCGGCGATTTTTGTTGCAGGAGGATAGATCGCGCAAAAGCCTGGCGAATTGGTTTCGCGGAAAGAAAGCGAATTCGATAGCTCACATTCACCGCCTGATTAGTCGCCCCTTGCGACGTGCGATCTGAACTTGTGCCACGTCCCGATTGGGTTGTTGGCGTAAAGAACATTTCGGATGTATTCGTTTCGGTTTGTGTTTGTCCCCAGCCCGAATCATTCAGCATTTTGAGCGCATCTTTTTCGGACCATTCCGTCCAGGGCTTCATTTTCTTTTGTGCTTCTACGCCGATGATCAACATCCCTAAAACCGCGATTGCAAGCAACATCTTTTTCATCGTTTTGACCTCCAATAGTTCACTAACATCCGTAATCCAAAAAAGTTGAAAAGCGATCAGAACCGTGATCCAAAGCTAAATCCCGTCGTGTATAGTCCAGATGTAAGGTAGACATCAGCAGTGTAGCCCGCTCGTCCACAAGCCTCAAGCTGAGTAGCTCGGATTTAAAGTTCTCCTTGAGAAAATCTGAGAGCCGGAAATGTTGGCAGGCGAATGGTGAAATTGCACCGAGTTTGATCCGGGTCAACAGGCCGCGCGCATTGAAGATTTCCAGCGTCGGATGACCCTCAATGCCTTGGTCATCAATGTTGATGACACCGATGATTTCATCGAACTTTCCCCGTTCAATTCTGGAACCTGCCGCGATGTAATCCGTCGCCAGCCCGCCGCGCTCTTTGGGCTTTTGGTAATGGCGCGCGGAGCGCAGTCCGGGCCGAAAATGTGTGAACGCGTGCGCGCCCCATTCCGGCACACGAACTTCAACCTTCATCAGCGTGTGTGTGGTATCGGGCGCAACCGCTATCGCCAGGCCACCGGAAAAATCGGGTGACAATGACAGCTTCGCAAAATCCAGAGAGCAGCTTTGGCCCGAAGCGAGGCGAATGATTTTTCGCTCGCATTGCGGCGCTGGCAAATGTGCTTTGAGCTTGTCATCCGTCATTGCTGACCATGCCACTTCGCCTTTGGCATTCACCGCAAATGGGTAGAGCCAGAGTGATTCTTCAAGCGGTAAACCAGTTCCCAAAAAGACGCGTGATTCCAGTGTCACGCCACCGAGTTTTTTGCCGCGAAACAGAAGCGGTGAGTACAACACATTTTTCGCTTTAAATTGCTCCCGCTCATCAAATGGCGGCGGCGCAGCTTTGGGTACAAAAACGCCTTGATGAATCGGATGTTCGATGCTGAAGCGTTTGTGTTGAGGCTGGCGAATCATCAGATAACCAAAGCTTTTTGCTGTCCCTTCTTTATTGGTTATGGCGAGCAATCCATTGCTTCGAAATTTTGGCGTAGCCTCTGCGATGGCCCACGGGTCGCTCACCAAAGAACCTGTGTTCAGATGAAACAACAATGACTGATGTGGTTGAAGTTCGTAGCGCAAGGTTTGCACGCGCTGTCCGCTGGGATTATGCAGCACAATTTCGCCGACGCTTGATTGCTCATACGGGTTGAAGAGGCTAAACAAACAATCGTATTCATCCAGCGAGGGGAACGGCATGGAATAAAAGAAACTCGTTGTATTTTGCCATTCCAATGGATCAGGATTCGCGTGAACATTGTCGAACGACGCTGCTGTCTTCCAACGCACAAAGGCCGAGCTGAACAAATCGCTTGCGTGTTTGACCGTTTGATTCTGCGGGCGCAAACGAATTTTCATGCCGCCCCAAAATGTTTTCTGCTCGCCCAGCAAATCGCGCGCGGCAATCACGGCTGGTTGCATGGCGGGAACAGTCATTCGGTGCGCCATGCCTTTCTCGCCGATAGCCTTTCCGTGGGCATCGTACAGATAGATTTCGTATTCGGTCGTCGCGTGGTTGTCTTCGTGTCCGTGTATGCCCGCAAAGGTGTCCGAAGTCAAAACCACTTCGGTATGAATGCCACGCTCGGCATCTTCGATGATGAATGGTGCTGTCACTTCCAGCCAGCAGGATTGAGTAGGTGCGAGAGGGAACAACCGTTGTGGTGGCTGCCCGACGACGGTTGTGACGAGTGAGCAGGAAATCGAAGCGAGAAAACTTCTGCGGTCAAAAGCCATACGATTGACCTCCGAGAAAGTAGCGCGATTTGCCAAATCGCATTACTTCAGAATGCAAAAACAAGAGAGGGGAGAGAGGCTTTGCGGGCATCTCTCCCCTCCAAACGGGTGAATCTATTGATATTGATTTAGAAGTTGAAACGGGCAACGATTTGAATCAGGCGTCCACCTGGGTCATTCGTTGTGGAAGTGTCACGATAAGCTTGTGTGACTTGTCCAAAGGTTGCTGAGCCGAAGCCACCAATTGTATTCACGTCATTCGCTGGATTACCAACGATGTAGTTAATATGATTGAAAGCGTTCAGGAACTCCGCTCGAAGTTCGAAGTTCGTTTTTTCAGTAATGCGGAACTTCTTGATAAGACTTAGGTCATACCGGTCAAAGCGTGGGCCGTTGAGTACCAGATTGGTCGTACCGCATTGACCTGTGAAGGCTTCAATGCAAGTGCCACGGCTGGCCGGTGCAATGTAGCGTCCCGTTGGCACGCCCAATGTTCCGTATCCTGTCGCATCAGTGGCACTGACGTTGAAGGCGCGACGTGTATTAAGGATGATGTCGGCAGGCAGGAAATAGGCTTCCTTCAAGGCCCCATCAAACCGCATCTTCGTGACCTTTTGCAGGTCGTTACGCGTCATGCCAACCAGTTGAACGTTGCCGAAGTTGAAGGGCGTTCCGCTTTGCAGCCGGGCTGCACCGTGGAATTCCCAGCCACCAATCGCAAGGTCTAAGGCGCGACCAGCATTGCCACCCAGCCACTTGCCTTTGCCAATGGGCAACTCATAAATCCAGTTGACCTTGAAGGCATGGGTTACGTTGAATGGCGAAATCGTTTTGCTGAGCGCCATGTTGCGCAGCGTCGAAGGTTGTCCTGCGACGACCGAACTACTGGCAAACGCATTGGTGAAGGCTTTGGCAAACGTGTAGTTGCCCTGTACTAACAATCCTTTGGAAAGGCGGCGGCGCAATTCGACTTGCAAGGAGTCATACCAGCTACGACCGTTGTTTTCGATTGACCACGCTCCACCGAGTTTGCCGGGATTGACGATAAAGAAATTCGCGGGCAATCCAGCATTGATGCCGTTGTTACGGAAGCCTGCTGTGTTGATGAAGTTGCTGGTGAAAGTTCCCACACCAGGACCTTGTGCAGCCAAGGCGTTCACGAATGTAGCGTTCGCAAAGTTGGCCGATGAGTAGCGGGCAGAATCACCAGCCTGTGCTGCCGGGACACCGCTCATAAAGGCCAAGATCAAGGGTAGCGGATTTGTTCCTGTGCCTGCTCCCGCATAACGGAAATTCGCACCACGGCCTGCCGCGATGTTTGCTTGCAGGTTGGCTTGCGCCAGTTTGAATTCATTGAGGAAACCGTTCTCAATCACGTTGGTTTCATTGAGATTGTATTGCTGCCACAATTTGATGCCGCGATTGCCCACATAACGAGCTTCGATCACGGTGTCACGGTTAATTTCGCGTTGAATCCCAAAGGTCCACGATTGGACATAGCCCAATTGCAGATTCGGATTGAACGCATTCGCCGAGTTCGTAATTGCGCCTTCATTCGGATACACAGGGTCAGTGGGGAATGACGGAGCGCCCAAACGGCTCTTATCACGGAACAAAACCGGCAATGTGCCGAGATTGCCCAAGGCCAGATTTCTGCTGGCAACAATGGAGAGACCAGGATTGGCTCCCAGGATGCTTGTAAATACGTTCAGTCCTTCGCGGTTATATGCGATGGAATATCCCCCCCGGATCACCGTTTGCCCGCCTTCTCCAAACGCTTTCCGCAAAAGATTATTTTGGAGGTTGGGCGACCAGGCAATACCGATGCTGGGAGCAAAATTGTTGTAATCGGTGTTGTAGCCTTGCGCGCCTGCCTTGAACTGCGTGAACTGCGTCGCGCGCCCTGTTGTCGTACCCGGTTTGAAAAGATTGCCAGGGCCGGAGACACCAAACAGTTCGTTAAAGGTGGTCTGCGAATAAACGTCGGTCTTGGCGATGAAGGGGAGTTGGACTTCCCACCGCACGCCGTAATTCAGGGTCAGGTTCGGATTCACGCGCCACGAATCGGAAGCGAAAATCCCATATTCTTTTTGATTCCCACGCTGAACGTTTTCGCCCAGATAGGTATATTTCAAGGTTTTCTCGTTCAGGATGGCATTGGCGTTAATCGCTGTCACCCGGCCTGTGAGCGTGGCATAAATCGCGCGCGCATTCGTCAAGTCCGCGTTCGAGGCTCCAGGAAAGTTGGCAGCACTGAACATTGGGGCCGCCGGATCAGTGGCATCAACACCCAGCGAAATGCCGGGAACCGTTGCCTGACTCCAACTCCAGAAATCAATATTAGAGAAGGAGCCGCCAAAGCTCATGGAGTGCGACCCTTTGGTCCAGGTCAACGTATCCGTGAATTGCTTGACTGGTGCATTGCGGCGACTCGGTCCAGCGTTGACAGTGGCACTGGTAATGCCTGCTGCCCCGATTCCGATATTGAATCCATCTTGATTTGCTAAGGAACCTGTGAATTGTCCGATATTCACGTTCGGGAAGAACAATACCGTGCCGCCCGTTAAGCCGAAGCGCGCTTCGTTCACAATAGCGGGCGTTATGGTTGAGCGCAGAGCCGTTGTGTTCGAGAAGCGATTCGATCCCTGGAAGCCTTGGTTCGGGAAATTCGGGAAGGCTGGGTCTGTACCGTTCAAGAAGTCCACTGTGCCAGTGAATTTCTGGTAATTCCACACGTTTTCAAGTTTGTGTTTTTCCGTTAAGTTGAAGTCCAGACGAACCGTCGGAAAGAAGCGCGCCTGATTGCCTGTGTTTTGGAAGGTGAACCGTTCCAGGTTGGGATCGGTCAAAGCCTGCACGCCGCCCGTTGACCGGGTGGTGTTTTCAATGTCGGAAAGCAATTTGGCAATGGTTGGGTCCGGCGTAGAGGTTTGGCCATTGGCGGCTGCCAATGTGTATAAGTTTACACTGCGCACTCCACTGGCCGTATTGTAACGGAAAATACCATTGCGCGCATCATCGCTCAGGATTGTGCGTTGACGAGTTGCTTGTTCAGGAATGCGAAACTCTTCATAGTTGACAAAGAAGAATGCGCGATCACGGAACACGCGAATCGGCGATCCTCCCGTACCAAATCCGGGCAATGCAATCGGGCCACCAAGGCGACCGCCGAATTGGTTGAGCAACACAAAATCGCGGGGCGCAGTGGTGAAACCGGGCTTAGGAGTCAGGTCTCGATTATTGAACCAATAGTTGGCATTCAGGGCAGGATTACGATGATATTCGTACAAGCTGCCGTGATATTCGTTGGAACCCGAACGCGTCACAAATTTGATCTGGACTGCGCCTTCGCCTGCGCTTTCAGCGCCCGGTGTTGCGGTCGAAACTGTCACCTCGTCTACGGCATCAATACGCGGACGGACATAGGTAAAAAAGCCGTCGGATGATTTCAGGATGTTGTCCTGCACGTTGACGCCATCCATCGTAATGTTCAGTGCGCCTTTGGGCAGTCCATTGATCGTGGACGTGCGCGGGCGACCGGGCGTATTCGTTCCCGGCAATAACAGCACGAGGTCTAAGGCATCGCGCGAGGTGAAGGGCAATTCGGTGATCTGCCGTCCAGTAATCGTGGTGGCAACGTTGGCGGATTGAGTCTGTAGGACTTCGCCGCCACCTTGCACTACGACGGATTCGGATTGTGCTCCGACCTCCAACGTGGCATTCGCGGTGGCAGGTGTCGCGGCATCAATTTTGACATCGCTGATGACCAGTTTTTTGAAGCCTTGCGCCTCAATTGTTACAGTGTACACACCAACACCCAAGGCTGGGATCGTGTAAGTCCCCGCGCTAGAGGTGGTTGTTTTGAACTCAGTACCAAACGCTATATTTTTGGCCAACACTGAAGCCCCTGGAACTACGGCCCCCGAAGGATCAAGGACTGTGCCGGAAAGCGAGGATGTTTGTCCAAAAACCAGCACGTTACTGGCTAGGATTAGAAAAAGAAAGGCAATAAGCCTAAGCGACGATTTCATGGGTTGGGTCCTCCTGAAAATTGGTCGTTTGGTCGGACTGTGACAGTGCCGACTGCGAGTGAGTCTCTGGGAATTAAAGTTAATCTAAATTGCGAGGAATGCTGGAACACTTCTTAATTTATCGCGAACACAATTTAAGAGAGTTTCTTCAGTACCACTTGAGGAAAATCAAACAAATCAGAGTGCCTGCCACGCATTGCTCTTGATACTACTGAAACCTTGTACAGCCAATGTAAAGAAAGTAGGCAATCATTATGCCAACCGATTGGGGGAAGTATTTTACTGACAAATAGTCACTTACTCCCGATAGTCTTAAACAGAAGTTTCATTCTTATCCAATATTCTGAACGGAATACGAATTTTTGGATATGAGCAGGCAGAAGACGTGGTGTATGACCGGTGAGTTGCCTGCATTTACTGAACGCTTGGTCAGTGAATTTCTCTAGGGCAATTTAGGCTTGTCGAAAACCAGCGATTGACGCCAGCCATCTCGCTCGCGTAGAATTTGCTGCACTTTACTCCTACCAACTCGGTAAGCCCTGTGAAAGGCGGATGCCTTGCGAGGCACATGAAGCCGAGGCTGACAAGAAGCGGATGCTGTTTGATGAAGCTGATGTGAGCTAGATGATTGGGGGGCGCATGATGCGGCACCCACTGAAATACCGAGGAGAATTCCTATGTCCCTTAACTTGAATCGTTCAACATTGCGCCGAATCGCGCAGGTTCTGATCTTCACCTTACTTTCTTCGTCGTTCACTGTCTTCGCACAGGACGATCCCAAAAAAGACAAAGAGCGGGAAAAAAGAAAGAGAGACCAACAGCGTGCCTCTGAAAAAGAAAAGATGGGCAGCGTGTACAAAAAATGGATGGACGAAGACGTCGCGTACATCATCACCGACGAAGAGAAGAAAATCTTCAAGTCGCTGAAAACCGATGACGAACGTGAACAGTTCATTGAGCAGTTCTGGCTGCGGCGTGACCCTGACCCCGACACCGACGTCAACGAATACCGCGAGGAATATTACCAGCGCATTGCCTATGCTAACGAAAACTTTGCCAGCGGTATCCCCGGTTGGAAAACGGATCGCGGGCGCATTTACATTATGTTCGGCAAGCCTGACGAAAAAGAATCGCATCCGTCCGGCGGTTCCTATAATCGCCCGATTTGGGAAGGTGGCGGCACTACTTCGACCTTTCCATTTGAAACCTGGTGGTATCGCTACCTTGAGGGCGTCGGCTCTGATATTGAGATTGAATTCGTTGACCCCACTGGTTCCGGCGAATATCGAATTGCGCGCAACGCGAATGAAAAAGACGCGCTCTTATATGTTCCGAACGCGGGGCTAACGCTTTCCGAAGAATTAGGCTTGACGACGAAGGCGGATCGCATCGCAGGTTACAATGCGAACAACACCAATGGTAATCAGCTTTTCGGGCAGCGCGCCAAGGATCAGCCGTTTGAGCGGTTGGCACAATTGGTGGCGTTGCAGCGCGCACCTAAAGTTAAATTCAAAGACCTCGAAGCCACGCTTGGATTTTCAGAAGACCCGAAAGTGAACGTGGATGTGCTGGCGACCGGACTGGCGATCAACTTTGCCCGCGTGACGGATTCAGCCATTATGACGTCGTTCACGATACAGTTGGAAAATTCTGATCTGGTGTACAAATCCAGAGGACCGATTCAGGAAGCTGCAGCCAACATTCACGCGCGCATCACCAATGTTTCCGGGCGTCGCGTCGGATTGTTTGAAGATGTTGTGACTTCAGGCTATTTGCCGGAACAATTAGAGGCGGGGCAGAAATCAAAATCTGTCTATCAAAAAGACCTGCCGTTGCCGCCTGGCACCTACAAAATTGATCTTGTGGTACGAGACGTCAATAGCGGTCGCACGGACATCAAGCATCAAGGTTTTGTGGTGCCGCGCTATAGTGAAGGGGAATTGTCTTCTTCAACGTTAGTCCTGGCCTCACGGCTTGAGCCTTTGAATGGACGTCTGGCGACCGGACAATTTATTCGAGGACAGATGAAGGTGATTCCGAATGCGACAGCGGAATACAAATCGGATCAGGCACTGGGTTTGTATATGCAGGTTTATAACGTTGCCATTGATCAGGCGACGCTGCGCCCCAGTGTTGATATTGAATATGTCATCACGCATTCGGGGAAAGACAAGGAAGTCGTCAAATTCAAAGAAGATGGTAAGTCCGGCATGAGTTCTTTGAATGGTCAGCAGATTACGTTGGCTCGTATGATTTCACTCAAACAGCTTCAGCCCGGCTCCTATGACGTGGCTGTGAAAGTGACGGACAACGTGGCAGGAAAGACTTTCACCCGCAAGGAAGTTTTTACTGTCGTCAAGCCTAGTTAAGAGACGGTTGAAAGCGGATTGCAGCAGCCACAAATGCGCTTTTGCAATCCGCTTTTCGCTGCCTTCACTCTCAACCTGCCCCTACTTACACGCTTTCCTCCTTGCCGAAAGTGCAGCGTCTCAGAAAGATACGGTTGTTATGCGGCTCGCTCATTGCTTTCTTCCCAAACGCGCTGGAGTAACATTGTGGGGTTGGTTTTGTCTTGTCTGCCTCAGCGCACAGGCTCCTCTAATTGCACAATCCGATCAATCGGAACGAAAACGGCAAGTGATTTCCGAGCGACAACTCGACGCTGATCTCAAGCTTCTCCTCAACGATTACTATATTGGCAAACCTGTGCGGGCGAAGATTGTTATTCCAGCCACCGAGCGCGGGATTGAGGTGCTTGATGGGCAACTCAAGGTCTATCCATTGCCACAGCTCACGGCAGCCGTACAACCCGGCGAATTGGTTCTTATCAAAGAACTCCGTTTCAAAAACAAAGAGATTGAAGTTCGTTTTAATGGCGAGCACCTGAGTGAATCCTTTGAAAGTACTTCGCCCGTGCCTGCTTTATCACCGGTCGGTCCACTCGGTTCTGATGCAACCGTCGGAGTCCCCAAATCAGCCTTGATTGCCAAAGCACCGAAGTCTGTCAAAGCACTTCCCGACCCGCGCGTAATTTTACGGTTTTCACGTGACATCGAAACCCGTGACCTGAATTTGCAAAGTATCAATCGGCTGCTTGCGCCTGCGGTAGACGTTGCCTCTCTGACCCCCTCGCCGTCTCTTGCTCCACCTGTCGAAGCGGTGCCTCGCCCCAGTGCCAATGACCGCGCACAACAGGCTGCCGTCGCGCAGGGAATCGCTGTCGCATCGGTGACGGGCGACCTGGTTGGTGCTGCTGCTAACGTGGGCGAATTAGTCATTGAATGTGCCGTCCCCGGCGCGCGGTTGTACATTGATGGCGCATACAGCGGCACGGCCCCGCGTACTGTCCAATTGATGATGGGCGTCCATTCCGTGTTAGTTGTGGCCGCCGGACACGGGCAATTCGAGTCCAGGTTTTTTCTTTCAGGGGGCAAAATCTCCACCATCAAAGCTGAATTCAATCAGAAATGAGCTTTTAGCCGCCAGCCATTAGCGATTGGCCGTTGTTCGTTTACAATCTCTCCGCGTTACCCAAAATCTGAATTCTAAATTACTGTCAAAAGCCAGAGGATGAGGACTGCTCACTTGCTATGAAAATTTCCCGTGCTCAATGGAACACTTTATTTGCCGCGCAGGCCGGATGGATGCTGGATGCAATGGACGCGATGCTCTATTCATTTGCCCTGACGACGCTGATGCGCGAATTTAGTTTGAGCAGTACACAAGCAGGTAGCGTCGCTTCAGCCACGTTGTTCACGGCTGCAATTGGAGGCATCGGCTTTGGCATTCTGGCGGATCGCATCGGACGCAAAACATCGCTTTCTCTGACGTTATTGCTGTATTCGCTCGCCAGTGCGGGTACGGCGACGGTTGGGTTGATTCCAGTTTCGCCGCTCGCACAATTGATTTTTTGGCGCGGGTTGTTGGGTTTTGGGATGGGGGGCGAATGGGCTTGCGGCGCAGCATTGGTGGCAGAAAGTTGGCCGGCAGAAGTGCGCGGTCGTGCGATTGCGATTATGCAATCGGGGTGGGCGATTGGGTATATTCTGGCGGCGCTGCTGGCAGCAGCATTTTTGCCGAATTGGCGGTTACTATTTTTGATTGGCTTGTTCCCAGCACTGCTCACCTTGTGGGTGCGCAGACACGTGCCAGAAACCTTGGATGAAGAGCAATTGCGCCATCCGGCTTCACCGTTGGAGGTTTTCGCGCCCGCGTTTCGCCAATTTACCTGGCGCGCGGGCAGTGTGGCGATTTGTGTGCTGATCGCATATTGGGGCGTGTTCACATGGCTACCGGGGTTTCTCGCCTCGCCGGTCGAACGCGGCGGCGCGGGGATGAGCATTGTTCGTAGCACGTGGTGGATTATCCCCGTGCAAATCGGCGCGTTCTTTGGGTACTTAAGCTTTGGCGTGATTGCGGATTGGCTGGGGCGCAAACCCGCGTTTATTTTATATCTGCTCATCACTGCGATTGTGACGCCCATCTATGGATTGAACGCGACGAATCAAACGTTGCTGATGACGTTGGGACCGGTACTGGGATTTTTCGGTTCGGGGTATTTCGGCATTTTCGGCGCGATGGTTTCTGAGTTATTTCCGCAACGAATTCGTGCAACGGCGCTCGGCGTGATTTACAACATTGGTCGTGCTGTCAGCGCGACTGCACCCTGGCTGGTTGGTGCCATCGCGGAACGCAAAGGCGTAGGCAGTGCGCTTGGCGTGACTTCACTGTTTTTACTCGCAGGCGCGGCCTTGATGCTGACGTTACCGGAAACACGCGGAAAACAACTTGAAGCTTGAATGTGCCATCGCAATCAATTCTCATCAGCGGTATAATCCCTGCCGTCGCAAATCCATTTTTATTTTCAGTCCAACATAACGAAAGGAAAATCCATGTCTGCACCCGCATCACATCTTGATCCATTTATCGCTAACTGGAATCGCGTTCACAAACAAAGCATTAGCATTATGAAATCTGCGCCCAACGACAAATACGATTGGAAGCCCGCAGACACGGCGATGCCGCTCGGCGAATTGATGAATCATTTGTACATCGCCGAATCGTTGTTCATTGACTCCGCGCTGACCGGCGGATTTAAGCCGGAAAACTTGCCCAAGGCGATTAACAATACCGAAGAGTTAATTGCGGCCTTCGATCAATTGCACGCTGACGGCGTAGCGAAAATCGCCGCGCTCACGCCAGAGCAAATGAGTGAAACGGTTGCACCGTTTGGGCCTGAAAAAGCGATGCCGCGCTCTTTCCTGATGAACGTGATGCTTGAGCACGAAATTCATCATCGCGGTCAGCTTTATACGTATTTGCGTATTCTTGGATGTGAATGCCCGCCGCTGTTTGGCTAAAGGCTTTTTAGACAGGATTGACAGGATTTGAAAACAGGATTGACAGGACGGTTTCGTCGGATGAATTCTTTATCCTGTTAATCCTGTAAAAATCTTGTCAATCCTGTCTATTTTTTTGGGCAATACAATGGCAAAAAACATCATTGGCAACGCCGTAAAAAACCGACCACAGGATGATCCAAGCTTCCGCGAACGCGCGTATGAATTGGTGCTGCGCATTCCTGTGGGATGCGTGATGAGCTACGGTTTGGTCGCGCGCGTTCTGGGGATCGGCTACGATGCACGCGCCATTGGCAACATTATGTATGCGACGCCGGATGATGGTCGCAATATCCCGTGGCATCGCGTCATCAATTCACAAGGTGGTTGTTCGACCGCCGGGCAAACTTCCCCGCCCGATTTGCAGCAACGATTGCTCGAAGGCGAAGGCATCGTCTTCAATGACAAAGGCAAATGCGACCTTGAAAAATATCTGTGGACGCCGCCCGAATACGAGGCTGAAGCAAGTGATGCCAACCAGCCGAATTTGTTTTGAGAACTACACGTAGTAGCAAATTCATTTGCTCAACTTTGAGAGGTAAGCAAATAAATTTGCTACTGCGTGCCAAGAGCGATGACTATGGAAAACAAACCTACGCCCTATCAAGTTGCGAAGCCAACTTACTCCGTCGCGCATCACATGGTCACAACGGCATTTGAATTGCCCGGCTTTCGTGTTGTGCGCAATCTCGGCGTTGTGCGCGGTATCACGGTGCGCTCGCGTTCCGTTTTCGGCACGATTGGTGGAAGCCTGCAAACATTGGTCGGCGGCAACATTTCGCTGTTCACGCAGCTTTGTGAGAAAGCGCGCGAAGAGGCATTTGACATCATGATTCAACACGCTTCTGAAATTGGCGCGAATGGAATCATTGGCGCGCGCTACGATGCCAACGAATTGATGGGCGGCGTCACTGAAGTGCTGGCTTACGGTACGGCGGTAATTGTGCAACCTGTTGAGTCGGCAAGTTATCAAGCGTAAGCCGTAAGCTTTGGCGTTCCTGACAATCATTTGGGCGCGGGCATCAGACTTGACCTTTGAATTATGCTGAGACCCCAATCTAGCTTATTCGTGATACTAATGACGTTGGTGTTTATTCAATCGCTCAGCGTCGTTTCTGCTCAGCGCCGCAGCGCGCCGAAAAAGCCCCCGAACATGACCGCCAAAAACTACTCTATTGTTGATGCGCAGAGCCAGCTTACCATCACACTGATTCAAGAAGGCATCCTGCGCAAGGTTCATCCGACTCATCACGTCGGCGTCAAAAGCTTCAGTGGTCGCATTCAACTCCCCGCTGACGAAAGCAAAGCGTCCGCCGAACTCGACGCCGAGGCGAAGTCGTTCGTCAATATTGACAAGAGCATGAGCGATTTCGAGCGCAGCGGCTTTCACAAAGTTTTGCACGAAGAAGTGCTGGCGAGTGGAAAACATCCGACCATCAAGTTTCGTTCTGTTTCCATCACGAATGTCCAAAAATCCGGCGACAATCGCAGCTTCACGCTCAATGGCGATTTGACGTTGCGCGGTGTGACAAAGCGCGTGGCGTTCCCCGTCAAAGTCACGATCCATGGCAACCAACTCCGCGCGACGGGCGAAGAACATATCAAACAAACCGACTTCGGCATCACTCCCTATTCCGGTGGATTTGGCACCATTAAGATTGGCGATCAATTAAAAGTGAGTTTTGTAATTGTTGCGACGGGGAGTTAGGCAGGATTGACAGGATGATAAGGATGACAGATAGCGAGTTAACGCAAATCATTATCAATTGTGCGTATGAAGTTCATCGCTCTTTGGGAGCAGGTTTTCTGGAAAAAGTTTATGAGAATGCACACCGCATCAAAATGACGAAGGCCGGGCTGACAGTCAAACAGCAGCATCCGATTAAAGTGTTTTTTGAAGGAGAAGTTGTTGGCGATTACATCGTGGATCTATGGGTTGAAGAGAGGATCATTGTCGAACTCAAAGCGGTTCAATCATTGACCAGGGAACATGAAATCCAATTAGTGAACTATTTGACGGCAACTAAAGTTGAGACAGGCTTGCTAATCAACTTTGGTGCGCCTTCAGTTCAAGTTCGACGCAAATATCGTGATTACAAACCCAAAAGCAATCCTGTAAATCCTGAACTAATCCTGTAAATCCTGTCAAAAATTCTGAGGTCTTTATGGCACAACCACTTCGACTTGAACCACGACCCGTCATCGAAATCCATAGTCCCGCGACGCTCCAAAAAATCGGCGAAGTTGCGGTGGACTCAATCGCAGACGTGCGCGCAGCAGTTGCCACCGCACGCGCGACGTTTCGTCAATGGAGCGCGCTCGACATTAGGCAACGTGCGAATGTGCTTCTCTCCGCCCGCGATTTGTTGCTCGCACGACAGGAAGACATCCTCCAAACCATTTGTGCCGAAAACGGCAAGCCACGACTTGAAGCAATTTCTGAATTCTTCTATGTCTGCGATGTCATCACGTTTTATGCCAAACAGTCGAAGCGGTTTCTCAAGCCGGAGCGCGTCACGCCGCATTTGTTGCGCAACAAAAAAGTCACCGTGCATTACGAACCGCGCGGCGTGATTGGTCTGATTACGCCGTGGAACTTTCCGTTTATCCTGACAATTGGCGAAGCGATTCCGGCCTTGATGGCGGGCAATGCGGTCATCATCAAACCTTCGGAATGGACGCCGCTGATTGCAAAATTGGGCTGCGAGATTTTGCAGCAGGCATTCACGAATGCGGGGATGCCTGCGGAGATTGTGCAGGTCGTGAACGGCTACGGCGAAACGGGCGGCGCGCTCGTGGATGAAGCCGATATGATCGCCTTCACGGGCAGCGTGAACACGGGCAAGATGATTGCCGAACGCGCGGCGAAGCGATTGATTCCCGTCAGCCTCGAACTCGGCGGCAAAGACCCGATGATTGTGTGCCGTGATGCAGACATTGAACGTGCGGCGAATGCTGCGGTGTGGGGCGCGTTCACGAATTCGGGGCAGGTTTGTATTTCGGTCGAGCGTGTTTATGTGGACGAAGCGATTGCCGACGAATTCACCAAGCGCGTCGTCGAAAAGACCAAACAGTTGCGCCAGGGAATTGACGAAAAGAATGCGGAACAGCGAGTGGATGTCGGTGCGATGACGTTTCCGCGTCAAATCGAAACTATCGAAGATCACGTCAGCGATGCCAAAGTCCACGGCGCAACCATCCTGACCGGCGGCCAACGCAATCCGAATTTGCCCGGTCGCTTTTACGAGCCAACGGTGCTCGCCAATGTAGATCATTCGATGAAAATTATGACCGAAGAAACCTTCGGCCCCGTCCTGCCAATTATGCGCGTCAAGAATGAAGCTGAGGCGCTGCGGCTGGCGAACGATTCGATTTATGGACTGAATGCCAGCGTGTGGACGAAAGACAAAACAAAAGGTGAACATATCGCGGCACAAGTTCAAGCAGGCATCACGTGTGTGAATGATGTGATCGTCGGCTTTGCGGTGACGGATGCACCTTCGGGCGGCTTGAAAGAAAGTGGTATCGGTAAACGACACGGGGCGCATGGCATTCGACGGTTTTGCCATGAACAGGTTATCATTACAGATCGCTTCGGACTCAAACGCGAAATGCTCTGGTATCCCTACACCCTACAGACCGAGCGTTTATTATTGCGCGGTATCGGCGCACTGTTCTCAAACCGGCTTTCGCAGAAATTGAAAGCTTTACTTGGAGATAAAAAGAAATGACAACCGAAAACACTCAGACGGCAGAGCCTCCGGCAGATGGTGGCAAGCTGATCGTACTGACTGCCCCCTTGACTGAAATCATTGACCACGCCGGATACTTCATTCAAATGAGTATGGCGTCGCTGCCGATTTGGCT
>JAEUQN010000160.1 GCA_016789725.1 Blastocatellia bacterium
ATGGTGCTGTTGTTCTTGCGCGATATTCGCAGCGCGTTGATCGTCGTCATCACAATTCCGGTCGCGTTGCTGGCGGCAATTGTCGGTTTGTGGCTGACGGGCGAAACGATCAACATTATGACGCTCGGCGGACTCGCGCTGGCGATTGGCATTCTCGTAGACGAATCTACCGTCGCCATTGAAAACATCCATTCCCACCTCGCACGCGGCGAAGCAAAAGCCGAAGCCGTGCTGAATGCGACGCGCGAAACCATCACGCCGCGTTTGTTAGCGATGCTTTCGATTTTAGCTGTGTTCGTGCCGTCGTTTTTGATGGTGGGCGTGTCGCGTGCTTTGTTTGTGCCGCTCTCGTTGGCGGTCGGCTTTGCGATGCTCGCGTCGTATTTTTTATCAAATACGCTCGTGCCTGTGTTGTCCGTGTGGTGGTTGAAGCCGCAAAAGCACGAAGAAGAAACGGCGCGCAAACGCTTTGGCAAGTTGCTCGAAAAAGTCATGAAACTGCGCTGGATCGTGCTCGCCGCGTACATCGTCATCGCCGCGCTCACCCTTGTCTTTATTGGTCGCAACCTCGGTACAGACATTTTCCCGAACGTAGACACGGGATCGTTTTCGTTGCGCTTGCGAGCGCCTTCCGGCACGCGCGTCGAACGCACCGAAGTCATCGCGCTCAACGTTCTGAAAACGATCCGCGAAGAAGCCAAAGGCCAGGTCGAAATCACCATCGGCTACGTCGGTACACAGCCCGCGAGCTATCCCGTGAACACGATTCATCAATGGACAAGCGGCCCGCACGAGGCGATCTTATTGGTCAAATTGAACTCCGGCTCCGGCATTCGCATCAACGAATTCAAAGAACGATTGCGCGAAAAGCTGACGAAAGCCGCGCCCAACACTTCGTTTTCATTTGAAGCAGGCGACATCGTCACGCAAGTCATGAACTTCGGCGCACCCACTCCGATTGAAGTTGCTTTGAGCGGGCCGAACCTGACCGCCAATCGTGCGTTCGCCGAAAAAGTTCTCGCCGAAATGAAGAAGATTCCGACGTTGCGCGATTTGCAATTTGCGCAGCCGCTCGACTATCCAACCGTCAACATCAACATTGACCGCGAGCGCGCCGGGCAAATGGGCGTGACGGTGGATCAAGTCGGACGTTCGCTCGTCGCCGCGACTTCGTCGAGCCGTTTCACGCAACCGAATTACTGGCGCGATCCCGCGAGCGGCGTCGCGTATCAAGTCCAGGTCGAAATCCCACAACAACGCATCGCCTCCATCGAAGACATTCAAACGCTGCCCGCAACCAGCAACACGATGGGCAAAAACGCGCCGATGATTGGCGACGTGGCAAGCATCAACTACGGTTCGATGCAGGGCGAATTTGACCGCTACAATCAGGCGCGCATGCTGACGATCACGGGCAACATTCACAACGCCGATTTGGGCAGCGTGACAACCGAAGTCAACGCCGCCATCAAACGCGCAGGCGAAGCTCCTCGCGGCGTCAGCATTGCGGTGCGCGGGCAGGTTCCCGCGATGCAAAATACGCTGAACAGTTTGGGACTCGGATTGTTGATTGCGATTGTGGCGATCTTTCTGTTGCTGGCGGGATACTTCCAGTCCTTGCGTGTCGCATTGATTGCCATCGCCGCCGTGCCTGCGGTGTTGGCAGGCGTGAGCCTTGCGTTGTGGCTCACGAATACGACGCTGAACGTGCAATCGTTTATGGGCGGGATTATGGCGATTGGCGTTTCGACTGCGAATGCGATTTTGCTGGTGACGTTTGCGGAACAGGCGCGACAACAAAATCAAACTGCAATGCAAGCCGCGATAGAAGCGGCTTCGACGCGACTGCGCCCGATTTTGATGACGACGTTAGCAATGATCGCGGGGATGATCCCGATGGCTTTGGCGCTGGGCGAAGGCGGCGAACAAACCGCTCCGCTCGGTCGCGCGGTGATTGGCGGATTATTGGCTTCGACGCTTGCGGTATTGCTCGTGTTGCCGTTGTTGTTTGCGGTTGTGCAACGCAAGGCAAAGGCTGGAGCGGCTTCGTTGCATCCTGATGACAATGCGAATTTAAAAGATACTGAAGAACTATGAACGATAAGCGAATCACGATTTTGTTCTTATTGATATTGCTCGCGAGTGCTTGCAACAAAGCGACACCGCCTGCGTCACCTGCCGCCGCCGCTGCACCGCAAACCCCGACAATCGCAGTCACGAATGTCATTGCGCAGGAGCTTTCGCGCAACCTGCGTCTGCCCGGCGAATTGCAGCCGTATCAGGATGTGCAATTGTTTCCGAAAGTGCAGGGCTTCATTTCGTGGATCGGCGTGGATCGTGGCTCTGAGGTCAAAGCGGGACAAGTGCTCGTGCGCTTGACCGCACCCGAATTTGCGGCCCAACGCGGCGAAGCGGAAGCGAGAACTACGATTCCTGCCGCACAAAAGCTCGAAGCCGAATCGCGTATTGCGAGCCTGCGTGCGCAACGTCTCGAAGCGGAAGCAAAGCTGGCGGCGAGCACTGCGACGTACAATCGCTTGAAAGCCGCGTCCGCCACGCCCGGCGTGATTTCCGGCAACGAACTCGAAAACGCGCAACGCACAGTAGAAGCCGAGCAAGCGCGCGTGAAGTTTTACCAGGAATCAGAAAAGTCCATCACCGCACAGATGAACGCGCTCGCGGAAAGTGAAAAAGCAGCGCAGGCATCCGTCAAAACTGTCGCCGTGAATCAAAGCTATTTGCAAATCGCCGCGCCGTTCGCAGGCACGATCACCGAACGTTTTCTGCATCCCGGCGCGCTTGGCGGAACGACACAGCCAGTGTTGCGGTTGCAGCAAATCAATCGTTTGCGCTTGGTCATTGCGGTTCCCGAAGCCGAACTCGCAGGGGTTCACAAAGGCACGCGCATCGAATTCACTGTACCCGCGTTTCCGGGCGAAACGTTTGCCGGAGCCGTAGCGCGCATTGGCAATGCGTTAGATGCGAAGACGCGCACGATGCCGGTGGAATTGGATGTGAACAATCCTGCCAAGAAATTAGCGCCCGGCATGTTTCCAAACGTCAATTGGCCTTCCGCGCGCCCGCGTCCGTCGTTGCTTGTGCCGCTGTCGGCTGTGGCGACAACCACCGAACGCTCGTTTGTCATTCGCATCAGAAACGATGTGGCCGAATGGGTGGACGTGAAGCGCGGGGCTTCGATCAACAAAGATGGAAAAGATTTGGTCGAAGTGTTCGGCGATTTGGCGGACGGCGATGTGATTGCTGTGCGCGGGACAGATGAATTGCGCGCGGGAACAAAAGTAAACGTCAAAGCCGCAGGGAAATAAAGCCCTGCTGCGAGTGCGAATAAGAATCGCTATCTTCGGCGTTTCCCGCCAGCGCGATTGGAAGATCTGAAATATCAACGTTGGCGTCACACCACATAACTACGTAATACATACAGGTGTGAACACCTCGTCCACTTTCACTTGACCAACGCTCAATTTGAATCCGGTCGTTACCTTGCCTTTGTTTGGGGTCAAGTCAATTGGCCTGGATATGCTTTTACTAGAACGACGGGCAAGATCACTTCCTAATCATCCCTAATTATCAACCCCACACCTGTAACTGCTTGATCCTGCTACGACTAAGCATTTTTCTTGACAAGAATTGTCACCTGCCGTAGTATCCGACCTGTGCGTTAGACGCTGTTTAAAGCAGCGGGATTGCCCCTCTGATCTGGCGGCCTCAACCTCAAATTCATCATCACGCCCTGCCCCTTGGCGTCGTCGGAGACCGAAAACCAATGTCAGGCAAACTAGGCGAAATCCTCATCCGTCAGAATCTGCTTACGCCCGACCAGCTTAAAGAGGTGGTCGAATATCAACGGCGCAACAATCTAGGATTGACCGCTAGCCTGGTACAATTGGGAACCGTCTCCGAACAGCAAATCACTGCTGCACTGAGTCGTCAATATGGCGTGCCAGCCATTGATTTTTCGACGGTCGAAATTGATGAAACCGTCACTCGTTTAGTGCCGCGTGAGGTCGCGCAAAAATATTGTGTTGTTCCAGTTTCGCGGCGTGGTGCGACGCTTACATTAGCGATGGCTGATCCCGCCAATGTTTACGCTATGGACGACATTAAGTTCGTCACCGGCTTCACGATTGAGCCGGTGGTGGCGTCAGAGCTTAGTGTGCGGCAAGCGATTGAGCGCGGATATGGTGGCGTGCGTGCGCTGGATTTGCATACGGGCAAAGAAATTATCAGCCCTTTGGAAAAGGCGGCAGCCGAAGCGCAACTCAATCGTCCTTTGAAAAAGGAAAAAAATGAACCTGCCAAGCCAGAAGGGCTTTCTTCCAATGATCTTGCAGCCGCCGCAAATTTAGTTTCAGAGTTTGAATCAGAGTTTGGCGACGCCGAAGAAGCGTTGGAGGTTTTAGAAGAGCAAGCAGAAATTGATATTCGATCTCTCGAAGGCACGAGCCAGGAAGCGCCTGTCGTACGGTTGGTCAATGTCATTTTGGTGGAGTCCTTGCGGCGCGGTGCATCGGATATTCACATTGAGCCGTATGAACGTGAATTTCGCGTCCGGTTCCGTATTGACGGCATTCTTTACAACATTATGAATCCGCCGCTCAAGTTGCGAGACGCGCTGATTTCACGCCTCAAAATCATGTCGAAGCTCGACATCTCTGAAAAACGCTTGCCGCAAGACGGACGCATCAAAATCAAGCTAAGATTTGAAGGCAAGTCCCGCGAATTGGACTTCCGCGTGTCCTCGCTTCCAACCTTATTCGGTGAAAAAGTGGTTCTGCGCTTGCTCGATAAAGAGAAGTTAATGCTTGATATGACGAGGCTTGGATTTGAGCCGTCGAGTCTCGAAAAATTCAAGCGCAATATCGAGAAGCCATATGGGATGTGTTTGGTTACAGGGCCGACAGGGTCGGGTAAAACCAATACGTTGTACTCAGCTTTGCAATCGCTGAACACGCCGGAAACCAACATCATGACAGCGGAAGATCCGGTAGAGTTCAATTTGATGGGCATTAATCAGGTGCAAATCAAAGATCAAATCGGATTGACGTTTGCGGCGGCGCTGCGTTCGTTTTTACGCCAAGACCCTAACATCATCCTGGTTGGTGAAATCCGCGATTTTGAAACGGCGGAGATTGCAGTCAAAGCCGCTCTTACCGGACATATGGTGTTATCTACGCTCCACACCAACGACGCTCCTTCAACTGTGTCACGCCTAATGAATATGGGCATTGAACCATTTCTGGTGGCAACCTCCGTGAACCTCATTCAAGCGCAACGTCTGATTCGCCGGATTTGTGCAAATTGTAAGGAAGAGCTTCCACTTCCGCCACAGGCATTATTAGAAGTTGGCTTTACGGAGGAAGAAGCAGAGGCCATGAAGTTGTACAAAGGCAAGGGGTGCGAGAAGTGCAATGGCACCGGGTACAAAGGCCGGGTCGGCTTATATGAAGTGATGGAAATGACCGATGCTTTGCGCGAATTGATTTTGGTCGGCGCGTCGAACATCGAATTACGTAAACAAGCGATTGATGAAGGAATGATTACATTGCGCGGTAGCGGGATGGAAAAAGTGCGGCAAGGCATCACGACAATAGAAGAAGTTGTACGCGAAACCGTCAAATAGGCCTGTCAGGGCGAGTTTCTTTATAAGAATCGAAATCTATGGCTAATGAAAATCTTACGCTGACAGAATTACTCAAACGCATGACCGAAATGCGGGGGTCGGATTTGCACATCACGCTCAACTCGCCACCGCAAATTCGAGTAGATGGCCACATGCATGCACTGACAGAGTTTGAGGCGATGAATGCCGCAGATACGAAATCGTTGGCCTATTCAGTGCTGACCGATGCACAAAAACATCGGTTTGAAGAAGACTTGGAATTGGACTTTTCCTTCGGCGTCAAAGGGCTATCGCGCTTTCGTGCCAATCTCTTTAATCAGAAAGGAGCTGTGGCTGCGGTATTCCGCGCCATTCCCTATGAAATCAAGTCCTTTTCGCAACTCAATCTGCCGCCGATTGTGTCGCAGCTCTGTGAAAAGCCACGCGGATTGATTCTGGTGACTGGCCCGACAGGTTCCGGCAAATCCACCACGCTGGCGGCGATGCTCGACAAGATCAATAATGATCGCCACGAACATATTCTCACGATTGAAGACCCCATTGAATTTTTGCATCCGCACAAAAATTGTCTGGTCAATCAACGCGAAGTGAAAGCAGATACGCTGGGTTTTTCAAACGCACTACGCTCGGCGTTGCGCCAGGACCCGGACGTCGTGCTGATCGGCGAAATGCGTGATTTAGAAACCATCGAAGCCGCGCTGCGGATTGCCGAAACTGGTCACATGACCTTTGGTACGTTGCACACAAATTCGGCGGCAGCCACGATCAATCGTATTATTGATGTGTTTCCAGCCTATCAACAATCGCAGATTCGGGCGCAATTAAGCTTGGTTTTGGAAGGCGTGATGTGTCAGACGTTGTTGCCCAAAGTCAGTGGCAGCGGGCGTGTGATGGCATTGGAAGTTTTGGTTCCAAACCCTGCCATTCGTAATCTGATTCGCGAAGATAAAGTTCACCAGATTTACTCAATGATGCAGACCGGGCAGGAAAAATATGGGATGCAAACACTCAATCAGTCGTTAGCCACGCTCTATTTCCAAAAACATATTTCGCTGGAAATGGCGATTCAGCGTTCTGCCCATCCCGAAGAATTGCAAGACCTGATTAATCGTGGTGCTGGATTGATAGATCGTTCATCCACCGCGCCGAAAACCACGATGCCGAACCGGATGCCTGCGAATCCGGGATTGCCATCGGCAGGGGTTCAACCGGGGACCGTCGCGCCTCCTGCGTCACCCTCGCCCGGCACGACTCCATTTGCGCCCTCGACTCCGGGCGCAAGTCCATTCTCACCGTCGCCGCCGGGAGGTGGTTCCAATCCCTTTGCATCACCGGGACGACGTTGAGCTACGAATTAGAATGCTGCTCGCTGCCCTATGGCCCTGGGCTTAAAGCCAGCATTAGATGATAGCGAAATTGTTATTGAGGGAATCATGCCAACTTACGTTTATAAGGGCCGCAATCGGGCAAATGAGAATGTGAGCGGAGAAAAAACCGCTGAGAATCGGGATGCGTTGGAGCGCATCCTCAAACGCGAGCAAATCACCATCACGAACATTCGTGAAAAAGGTCGTGAGATTGCATTACCGAAAATCGGTCGCCGACAGAGCGTAAATGCTAAGGAATTAGCCGTTTTTACGAAGCAGTTCTCCGTGATGATTGATGCTGGATTGCCGTTGGTACAATGTCTTGACATTTTGGCGGCCCAGCAACCAAACAAGTTTTTCTCCCAAACGATTAGCAGTGTGCAAGCCGATGTTGAGGCCGGCAGCACCTTGGCAGCGGCGATGGAAAAACAACCGAAGGTCTTTGATCGGCTCTACACAAATATGATCGCGGCAGGCGAAACCGGCGGTATTCTCGACAATATTCTCCAACGCTTGTCCGTTTACATTGAAAAGGCCGTGAAGTTGAAGTCGGACATCAAGGGCGCGATGACGTACCCGATTATTGTCGTCGTCATGGCGGTCATCGTGATCTCCGTGATTATGATCGTTGTGATTCCGTCCTTCACCAAAATTTTCAAAGAGTTGCTGGGTGGTGATGAGGGGTTGCCATTGCCGACGCAAATCGTGGTCAACATCAGTCATTTTTTGGTGGGATATTGGTGGTTGCTGACCATTGTTATTGCGGCGATTAGTTACGGGATCAAAATGTATTACGCGACGCCAAAGGGCAATCGCGTCATTGACAATCTATTGCTCAAGGCACCCATCCTCGGATCCGTAATCAAGAAAGTGGCGGTTGCTCGATTTGCCCGCACGCTTTCGACGCTGCTTGCTTCGGGGGTGTCCATTCTTGAAGCACTCGACATCACCGCCCGCACGTCGGGCAATGTCATCATTCAGGAGGCAATTCTTAAAGTGCGAGTTGGCGTTGAACGGGGGCAAACACTGGTCGAACCCCTGAACGCGACCGGGATTTTTCCCAATATGGTGGGACAGATGATTGGGATTGGTGAGCAGACCGGCGCAATGGATACGATGCTTGGTAAGATCGCTGATTTTTATGAGCAGGAAGTAGATGCAGCAGTGGCAAATCTCTTGACCTTGATTGAGCCTTTGATGATTGGTTTTCTCGGCGTCAGCATTGGCGGTATCGTGATTGCGATGTACCTGCCCTTGTTCAGCTTGATCGGGAAGCTGTCGAATGGCAAGTAGCGATATAAGGCGTGAGGTGATTTATGGAACAACCCAAACAAGAGCTAGTTCGTACGGACCCGCTCTATCGGTTTAAAAAACATCTGATCTGGCTTTTGATCGGGCGTCCGTGTGTGGTGTTGACGTTGCTGACAACCGCGTATGCTCTGCGACACATCGTGAAGCCGGAAGCCGTTGAGAAGCTGCTGGAAAGCGTGGTCTGGATTACGGGAGCAACGCTTGGTGTGACCCTGGTTTATGCGTTGTTCAGTCTTTTTTCAAAGCAGACCCGGCTTCAGGCCTACGTCCAAATGATGGGGGACATCGCCTTGGTCACGTGGTTGGTACACTTGACGGACGCAGTGCGCTCGCCCTTCATTGCGCTATACCTGATCGTGATTTTTACGATTAGCTGCCTTACCTCCAAGTACGGTACCTATGTGCTAACGCTCCTGATTACGGCTTGTTATTTGGGATTGGTGACGCAAGTTTATGATCGGTTGCCGAGTGATGTCAGCGAGCATCAGACCGCGATAGGGTTTTATGTTTTTGCCTTTTTTGCGGTAGCGTTTTTGAGCAGTCAATTTAATGAACAGCTTTCGCGGACAGATGCAAATCTGGCGCTGGCCAATCGCAAACTCAATGACATTCGCGCCTTCAGTGAGCGCGTGATTGACAGTATCAGCAGCGGCTTGGTGACGATTGATTTGCAGCATCAAATTATTTCATTCAATCGCGCCGCCGAAGAGATTACCGGATTTCAGGCATCGCAAGTTATTGGCAAGCACCTCAATGCACTCTTTCCAACCATTTCGGACCAGCTTGAAGCGGGAAAAGAAATTCTGCTGGGCGGACATGGCCTTTCGCGTCTGAATCTGGATTGCACGACAGCGGAAGGTCGGCAAATTCAACTGGGATTCAGCATTTCTCCGTTAACGGCGGTGTCTGGCGAAATCACGGGATTTGTTTTGCCTTTTCAGGATTTGACCGATGTGATGCGTTTGGAACGTGACGTCCGGCGACAGGATCGCCTGGCTGCGTTGGGCCGCGTGGCCGCTGCTATCGCGCACGAAATTCGCAATCCGCTGGCCTCAATGCGTGGCGCTGTGCAGGTGTTGGGCAGCGATTCTCGTCTGTCAGATGACGATGCCCAGTTAATGAATATTGTTTTGCGCGAATCGGATCGCATTGACCGCATCATCAGCGACTTCCTGATGTATGCACGTCCCCGCCAACCGGAAAAAGAGGTCGTAGATTTAAACCATTTGCTGGAAGAAACTCTGACCTTACTGCGATACAACTCAGAAATTGATAGCAGCAAATACCAGTTGTTGGCCGAACCTTGCGAAACCCCGGCTTTAACCTTTGCTGATCCGGGGCAACTGCGGCAGGTTCTCTGGAACCTGGCCCGCAACGCGATTAAGGCGATGCCGGATGGGGGAATCTTCACGATTGCCATTCGTCGCAGTCACGATGGATCGCTGATTCAAGTGGATTTTGCCGATACTGGCATCGGCATGACCGAAGAACAAATCGAACGAATTTTCGAGCCATTCAGCTCGTTTAGCGCAGGCGGAACGGGGCTGGGGATGAGCGTGGTGTATCACATCATCAATGAGCATCGCGGCAAAATTGACATCAAGAGTGAATCTGGGCGAGGCACAACGATTACGCTCCGTTTGGCCGCTTATATTGAAACTCACACCGAAGAGAAAGCCGTTAGCGTTGCCTATGCCTAACGCGCATAGGTTTACCCTCTGGATCGCATAAACGCTGGCGACGTAGAAATGTACGCAATCCCTATTTGTGGTGATCAGTGACAACCTTCACCCGATTTGTCGCTGTCCACAAATGCGTCCCTCACAATCTCAATTGGTCCCCCGTGTGGAGTTGAAAAGTTGTAGTATGGCAAAACTTTTAGTAGCAGATGATGAGCGTAGCATGCGCGAGTTGCTGGAACTGGTTTTCAGGCGTGAAGGTCATCAGGTGACGGCTGTCTCGAACGGACGTGAAGCGTTGGAGGTGCTGCAAAAAACCAACTTCGATTTGCTGATTACGGACGTCAAAATGCCCGACGTCGGCGGCATCGAGTTGTTACGATCAGCCCGTGAACAAGCGCCCGAAATGATGGTCATTATGATGACCGCATTTGCAACCATTAACAGCGCGCGTGAAGCCTTTAAACTCGGTGCCGATGATTTTATTCAAAAACCATTCGACGTAGATGAATTCAAACTGGTCGTGCGCAAGGCGCTCGAAAAGCTTGATCTCCGGCAGGAAAACGCGTTACTCAAACGCGAATTGCTCAAACGCGGTAACCTGGGCGACATCATCGGTCGCAGTCCGCAAATGCAAGCCGTCTATCAAATGGTTGAAACCGTCGCTGCCAATTCCAGTACCGTTTTGATTGTCGGTGAATCTGGCACCGGAAAAGAGTTAGTCGCACGTGCGATTCATAGCATGAGTCCGCGTCGTGATCGTGCTTTTGTCTCGGTCAACTGCGGAGCTTTCACCGAAACCTTGCTGGAATCTGAACTGTTCGGCTATGTCAAAGGGGCTTTTACCGGCGCACAGTCGAATCGTAAAGGGTTGTTTGAAGCAGCCGAAGGCGGAACGATTTTCCTGGATGAAATTGGGGAAATGAGTTTGACGATGCAGGTGAAATTACTGCGCGTGTTGCAGGAACGTCGGATTCGGCGCGTCGGCGGTACTGAGGAAGTTCCGATTGATACGCGCATTGTTGCGGCCACACACCGCGATCTGGAAAAAATGGTCAAGGGAGGTGAGTTCCGCGAAGACCTGTATTATCGCGTTTCAGTAATTCCTTTGGAGTTGCCATCATTGCGCGAGCGTAAAGCCGATATTCGGGATTTGACACAACATTTTCTTGATAAGTTTGGTCATTTAACGGGGCAAGTTGCCAAACATTGCACCGAAGAAGTGCTGCGGTATTTGGAAGAATATGATTGGCCGGGCAATGTCCGCGAGCTGGAAAATACCATCGAACGCGCGGTGGCGCTGGAAATGGGCGACGAAATCCAATTGCAGCGATTGCCGGAACGCATCCTGCGGTATTCGCCCAAAAAAGCCAACGGCGAATTACATTTTCCAGAACAAGGCGTTGATTTGGAGAAGTATTTGAGCGAACTGGAAAAGAGCTATTTGCTTGAAGCACTGCGGCGCACGAATGGCAATCAAACGAAAGCTGCGACCCTCTTAAATATGACGGTGCGTAGCCTGCGACACTGTTTAGATAAATATGAAATTCGCCATTTGACGGGCCAACTCCGCGAAGTCGCGGCGAATCATCGTGGTTGATGAGCAGGCCGCACGGTGAGTAATCACAGAGCCAAACAAATGCCACAAATTTCGCATACATAGTCAATATCTTTCGGCTGCATAATTTTGATTGGCCCTTGTTTGCAGAGAGGAAACATCATGGTTGCTCACTATCCGAAAAGGCAGGCGGCAGGCTTTACGTTAATTGAATTGATTATTGTTGTTGCGATTATCAGTATCATTGCCGCCATTGCGATTCCAAATTTGCTGATGGCTCGACGTGCGGCCCAGGAGGCTTCGGGCATCGCCATTGTAAAATCGCTGGTCAAGGCCGAAGGGATGTATTTTTCGAGCTATGGTAATCAATCGAACTACGGCACGCTGAATGACTTAGTCGCGCGGAATTGTATTGATGCTGAGTTATTAACAGAGTCGCGGAATTATTACACGTTTCAGGTGAACCTGACCTCGCCGATCACGTACAACATTACGGCCACTCCAGGGGCCGATTTGGCGAGCCAGATGCGATATTTTTACGGCGATGAATCGGGGATCATTCGGTATGCAATGGGAACCGCTGCAACCGTGACTTCGCCCCCCATCAACTGATTATCGAGAAGAATTAGAAACGCGTTATACTTATGGCATGAGTCAGATACAGCTACAGAACAGCCTTCAAAATGCAGTTGCGTTTCTAACCGCGAGCCAGGGAAACGATGGCGGTTGGGGCTATGCTGCTGGCAAGCATAGTTATGCGGAGCCGACCTGTTATGCCTCACTGGCTTTAAGCAATCATCTGACTGAGACGCCGACGGAGTTGCAATCGCGGGCGCTATCGTGGTTGACCTCACATACGAACCAAATCGGGTCCCTTACAGTCGTCAACCAAACGAATGGTGTAGCAGATCTGAATCTCTTTGATAACTGGGGGACGATTCTGGCGGCGTTCACGTTGCAACGGATCGGGATTGGTGCAGAGTTGCGTGGACGATATTTGAAATACCTGCTGAATTCGCGCGGCAATTTGCTGGATAAAAAAGTGGGGCGGGATTTGAATCTCAACCCGGATTTACAGGCTTGGTCATGGGCGCGCGGGACGGCGAGTTGGGTAGAGCCAACAGCCTACGCCTTGTTGAGCTTAAAGGCCAACGGACTCCGGGATCACGAACGCGTCAAAACAGGCGAGGCGTTTTTGTTCGACCGTGCCTGTTACGACGGTGGTTGGAATTACGGTAACAAGGAGGTGCTGAACGTCGTGTTGGAACCGATGCCTACCAATACCTGTTTTGCGTTATTGGCATTGCAGGATGCGGATCGCCAACACGAAGTGATTACCAAATCGGTGGCTTATCTGGAAAAAGAATTTTCCGAACGGCAATCATCCTTACTGCTGTCCTTAGGGATTTTATGTTTTGATATTTATGCCCGCCCGCTGGATAAACTTCTGGCTGGGTTGCTCGCTCGGCAACAAGAGAACGGGAGCTGGCGTGATAACGTTCACGTCACCGCTTTGGCGGCGCTGGCCTTACAATCGGCAGCCCACAAGAAGAATGTTTTTAAGCTTTGAGCTGTGACCTGAGTCCAAGTTGGGTCTCAAATCACCAACGATGACAACGCGCAAAGAACAATTAAAATCCTTGCTCACACGCCGCGATTTTATGAAAGCGGCGGCGATCACGGCGTCTGGCGTCGCGGGCTTGAGTGCGGCTGCCTGCTCGAAATTAAGCTCAACCGCTCGTGAATGGAATCCGTTGGCTCTGGCCGCGCGGGTGACCGTTTTGCACGCGAGTTCTTATGAGAAAAACCTCAGTGATTTGCTGCGGCAGGGTCTGAAAAATTATGGCCTTAACTTAAGTGGCAAGCGCGTGGTGCTCAAGCCGAATTTGGTGGAATACCACGCCGCGCACACCATCAATACGAATCCCTTGATTATTGCCGCTGCGATTGATGCTTTTCGTAGCATTGGCGCAAAAGAAGTCATCGTTGCCGATGGGCCGGGGCATCAGCGCGACACCGAAATGTTGCTGGAATTATCCGGCCTGGATGAGGTCCTCAAAAGCGAAAAAGCGAAATTTGTGGACTTGAATCTCGACAATATTTACCGCGTACCGACGGCCACGCAATTCACCACCATGCAGGAATTATGGTTGCCGGAAACAATTCTGAATGCGGATTTGGTTGTCTCGATGCCGAAGCTGAAAACGCATCATTGGGCGGGCGTTACTCTTTCGCTCAAAAACTTATTCGGGGTGATCCCCAGCGTGCATTACGGTTGGCCCAAGAACGTTTTGCACTGGCATGGGATCAACGAATCTATCGCGGATATTGCTACGACCGTCAAGCCAGGCTTCACCATCATTGACGGGATTGAGGGCATGGAAGGAAATGGCCCGCTCCACGGCGAAACCGTCCAATCACAAGTGATCGTGATGAGTGACAATCTGGCGGCAGCGGATGCCACCGCGACACGCCTGATGGGACTTGATCCCACGCGCATTGTTCATCTGAATTACATGCGACAACTCGGCGAACCAATTCTTGAACGCCGCATTGCCCAAGTCGGGGAAAGCCTCGCCTCCTACCGCCGCGAGTTTCGCGTGATTGATGAATTCAAATTCTTGCAGATTTGAGATTTGAAATTTGGGCTTAGGAACGTGCCACCGTTCAGACTCCTCTCAGTTTTTCACTAGCTAAGACCCTCAAATCGCAAATTTCGAATCTCCACGCTCAACTAAATCAGCCCCTCATCTTCCATTATGAAAGTTGTTCCGATTGCGCTCAATACGTTCCGGGAATCCGTTCGGGATCGCGTCCTGTATAACCTGATTTTATTTGTGCTGTTGTTGGTCGGTGCTTCTATTTTTCTGGGTGAGCTTTCGATGTCGCAGGAAGCAAAGATTATTGTAGATATTGGACTTTATGCGATGAGGTTCTTTGGCGTTTTAATCGCCATCTTTATTGGCATCGGATTGGTTTACAAAGAAATTGACAAACGCACGATTTACAGTCTGCTGGCAAAACCATTGCATCGGCACGAATTCATTTTGGGCAAGTATTTCGGCTTGTGCCTGACGTTGTTTGTGAATTCATTGGTGATGGCGCTGGGGATTTCGCTCGCGTTGATGTTCGTGAAGGGCGGGGCGGATCCGATGCAAATCAAAATCTGGCCGACCGCTTATCTGATTTTTTTGGAATTGATGGTGATGACAGCAATCAGTTTATTGTTTTCATCATTTTCCTCTCCTGCACTTTCTGCGTTGCTGACGTTCTTTTTGTTCATTATCGGGACACGCAGCGCCGACTTGAAATTGTTTGCAGCAACACTCAGTTCAGGTCTGGTCAAGGTCGTTTGCCAGTCGCTGTATTACGTGTTGCCGAATCTGGACAACTTCAATTTCATCATGGCGACCGCCCACGGCAACACTCCGCCCTTGCAGATGGTGGGTGCTGCCACGCTCTATGCCGTGTTGTATATCTCGGCGTTGCTGGCGGCGACGGTGATGATTTTTCAGCGGCGGAATTTCAAGTGATCGCCACTTTCAAATTGCAAATATGAAATCTCATTTGTGGATTGCATTACTGATTGTTGGGTTAAGCACGAGCGTCGCACTGCAACGCTGGATTGATGAACAGCGCGGCGTTGGATCGGCGGTTGAAGAGGCTTTGTACATCAATTCCGGCAAAACGCTCAAGCGCGCCAGCCTGGGGTTTGACGGCCTGATTGCGGATTTGTATTGGCTGCGCACCATTCAATATTTCGGCGGGAAATCACAACAAATCAAAGGCGATCTCAACATCGGCAACGTCACCGAATGGAAACTAAACCTGCTCGAACCGCTCATCAATATCACCACTGAACTTGATCCGAACTATGTTTCGGCCTATCGCTTTGGGTCCTTGTTTTTGCCCGACTTGAATCCTGAGAGCGCGATCAAATTGGCGCAGCGGGCGATTGCGGACAATCCAGCGGATTGGCGGTTGCAGCAAGACCTGGGGTTTATCTTTTGGAAGCTGAAACGCTATCAGGAAGCCAGTGAAGCCTATTTACAGGGAAGTCGTTTGCCCGATGCGCCGAAGTGGATGGAACAGATGGCGGCCATTATGCGCGCAAATGGTGGCGACCGCGAAACGGCTAAGCAAATGTTCTTTCGGATTCATGAAACAACCGATGATCCGACGGTGAAGAAAACGAGTTTAAGCCGTTTGCAAAGCTATCAGGCCGAAGATGAGGTCACGTTTCTGAATCGGTTGTTGGCGGGGTATCGTGAACAAAAAGGGAGTTGCCCAGCTTCTTTGCCGAACTTGATTCGCACGCTCCAACCAAACGCATTGCAGCAACTCAAACAGGCTGGGATGCAATTCGATGAGAGCCTGACCCCGCTGGATCCGCACGGTTTTGCCTACACGTTCGAGGCCGCAACTTGCACGGTTGCCTTAGCCAATGATTCGACTATTGTGCGTTGGAGGAGATAAATATGCTCGCGCTTGAAATTCAAAATTTGACGAAAGATTACATCGTTGGTTTTTGGCGTAAACGTCCGGTGCGTGCGCTCAACGATTTAAGTTTGCAGGTTGGAATGGGCGAATCTTTCGGATTTCTTGGCCCCAACGGCGCGGGCAAAACGACGACGCTCAAAATCCTGATGCGGCTGATTTATCCGAGCGCGGGCGAAGCTCGCATTTTAGGCGCACCGCTGGATGATATGCAGATGCGCGCGCGGATTGGGTATTTGCCTGAACAACCGTATTTTTATGATTATCTGACCGCTCGTGAATTGTTGGTGTACTGCGCGAAAATTTTCGGGCTGAATAAAGCTGATGCGCTGAAACGAACGGACGAATTGCTCAAACGCGTCGGGCTGTTTGAAGCGGCAGATAAACAATTGCGCAAATACTCCAAAGGTATGTTGCAGCGCGCCGGGCTCGCACAATCGCTGATCAATGACCCGGACGTATTGTTTTTGGATGAGCCGATGTCCGGGCTTGATCCGCTGGGGCGCCGCGAAGTGCGGGATTTGATTACGAGCCTGCGCGATCACGGCAAGACCGTCTTTTTCTCGTCACACGTTCTTTCTGATGTCGAAGCTTTGTGCGACCGCGTGGCGATTATGAACAAGGGATGTTTGATCGAAGCCGGCAAACTTTCCGATATTCTGAAGAGTCGCACGAATGAATTGGAAGCCGTCGTAACAGGTGTGAACGACGCGGCTTTGCAGGAAATGCAAACATTTGCTGTGCAGATT
>JAEUQN010000161.1 GCA_016789725.1 Blastocatellia bacterium
CCGCTTGCTTCGCAAGCTAATTTCCAAACACGCTCTAAGTAAGTTTGGAAAAGTCTGGGGAAGTTTTTGCTGAGTCTGGAAAAGTCTAACAACACTTGTCCCCAGAATTCTTCTGACTTGCCGAGACTTCCCGAGACTTTCCTGCACTTTTCTCGACTTACTTAGATTTGCATTCCCAACGACACATGTTTCGTTTCCAGAAACGCGTCCATTCCTTCCATGCCGAGTTCCCTGCCCCAACCGCTCTGCTTCGCGCCGCCAAACGGACATTGGCTGGTGGAAGGCACACCGTCGTTGAGGCCGATGGTTCCGGCCTCTAATGCTTCCATCAACCGAAACGCGCGATCCAGATTGGTCGTAAAGGCGTATGCGCTCAAACCGTAAATCGTATCGTTGGCGAGCGCGATGCCTTCTTCTTCCGTGTCAAAAACGGTGACAGGCGCAATCGGCGCAAATGTTTCTTCGGTCATACACAACGCGTTTTTCGGCACATCGGCTAAGACCGTTGGCTCAATGAAGGTGCCTTTGCTATCGGCTTTTCGCTGACCTCCGCACAACACGCGCGCTCCTTGGGCAACGGCGTTTTCAATATGTTCGAGTGCTTTGCTGACAGCGGCTTCATCAATCAATGGCCCAATCTCTACGCCGGGTTCAAGACCATCACCGACTTGCTGCGCGCTTGTTTTCCCAACGAATGCGGTCAGGAATTTTTTATAAATCCCGCGCTGCACATAAATGCGATTCGCGGCGATGCACGATTGACCGAGATTGCGAAACTTCGCCAGCATCACGCCTTCGACGGCTTTGTTGAGATCAGCATCATCAAACACCAGGACAGGTGCGTGTCCGCCGAGTTCAAGCGACAGAGGCTTGACCGTTTCCGCTGCGCCCGCGATCAAGGTTTTGCCAACCTCGGTCGAGCCCGTGAATGTAATTTTGCGACAAAGCGGATTTTGCAAAAACTCCGCGCCGATGTCTGCCGCCGCGCCCGCGACCAATTGAAATACGCCTTTCGGCAATTTCGCCGCGTCCACGCATTCAGCCAGCAAGGCCGCACAAATTGGCGTTTGCGAAGCGGGTTTGAGGACCACCGTACAGCCCGCCGCCAACGCCGGAGCCATTTTGCGCACCGCCAGAATCAACGGGAAGTTCCACGGGCTAATCGCGCCGACCACACCCATCGGAGATTTCACGATCAGATGTCGTTTGCCATCCACTTGATTCGGCACAATGCGTCCGTAGGCTCGTCGCGCTTCCTCGGCAAACCAGCGCAGATGATCCGCCGTGCCTGCGACTTCGATCAGGCTTTGCGCGAGCGGTTTGCCATTTTCCATCGTGATGACTTTGGCGATTTCGTCCTTGCGCGCTTCGAGGTAGTTCGCAATCGCGTGCAAATATTCGCCGCGCGCTTTGCCCGTCAACTTGCGCCAACCCGTAAACGCAGTGTGTGCATCGCGGATGGCTTGCGCGACGCGGGCGCGATCAATTGCGGAGATATGGGCAAAGGGTTCGCCGTTCGCGGGATTGATGACCGCTTTGGTTTGCTCGGTCGTAATAAATTCGCCATTGAGATAAAGAGGATAGGTTTTCATAGGTCGCAGTTCGCTGCACGCAATTCGGTTCCCAAGGCAGTTGGTGATTCTTTCTCGCAGGCCGCAACGCGTCTATTTTTTTGCGCCGGGAATGTTTTTTCAGGCCTGTTTCTGCCTTCGGAATTTTCCCCAGCCCCACCACAGCACAAGCAAAAATAAGGCTCCGGCAGCAGCCATCAACAGGTTCAAATTGCGACGACCTTTTTCTGCCGCAGGTTGCACTTCGACCGATAAAAACGTTGTCCGCTCAATCGGCGAACCATCGGGCGCATTGGCTTGTGCAATGATGTCAACGCCGTGAACACCAGTTTCGGCGGGCATCCAATCAACTTTGCCGCCGCTCAGCACAAGCTCTTCTTCTTTGCCATCGGGTTTGTGAATCACCGCTTTAATCGCGGTGTTCGTCAACGCTTTGCCCGGCAATTCCAACGCCCCCGCAAAGGTGATCGGCTGATTTAGCGCAGGCAAAAGCTGGCTGGCATTGGCACGCAGGATTGCGCCGCCCACAACGCGCGCTGACAGGGCAAAATCTGCACCAGCGCCTGGCGTTTTCGCCGTTGCGGTGAGTGTTACCTTCCACGGCCCCGGCTTCGGATTTTCAAAGC
This sequence comes from Blastocatellia bacterium, assembly GCA_016789725.1. Lineage (GTDB taxonomy): Bacteria > Acidobacteriota > Blastocatellia > RBC074 > RBC074 > JAFDVL01. Next base: position 2,198 of record JAEUQN010000161.1, read on the forward strand.
CGTAGCCGAGATGCACCATCGTGGCCGGATCATCTACTTTGATAAGGCCGTTCACATCCGGCTTCAATTCAATCACGTTTCCACTTGCACCGCGCACAGTCAAATCCAGCGAACGGCTCGGATCAAACAGCGCAAAGCTGGCGACGGCAACTTGATCCAAATTGACGTTCACTTCTTTCGTCCCGCCTGCATTTACGCGCCCCTTGAAGACTTGCGTGAATTGTACTGGCTCAATCGAATTCGTCGCCGAAGGCGGATCGCTTTCGCTCGGAAATTCGCCCATCTGTTTTTGCAAATGACCGCGTACGAATTTCTGAAACACCGCTTCAGATTTGGTCATGTCGGTATGCAAAATCGGCATCTCGACCATCGGCCCGGTGATCGCCGAAGCACTTTCTTTCGCCACGACGACATCGCTCGGCACGCCAGTGCAAGGCGCTTTGAAGCTTTCGATAATGGGATTGCCCGCCAGCATAAAAAACGGGACGCCGCGACGATGGGTAATTTGCCGATTGAAGACTTCACGCAAATAAGTTGGGCGCAGTTCGAGCGAGGCAGGCGCATAAAACCCCAGCGCCGACGGCAAGCCCGAACAATCCGAACCACCATGCGGCGAGCCGAGCATCACAAGTTGCGCCACATCGCGTTCCGACATCAGCCGATCAATGTAATAACGAGAAATGATTCCTCCCATGCTATGCGCCACAATATCCACCATTTCGGCTTTTGTTGCGCTCTTTACGCCGGCAATGTAGCGACCGAGAATCGCTGCGTTTTCGGCCAGCGTATTGGTACGAAACGTTGGCTTTGACGTGTCGCCCGTATTCATCACGCCTTCCGCTTTGCCATCGCCGACGGCAAACCCGGTCAAACCAAGCGGCGCAAGAAAGCCGCCAGTTTTGCTGTAACTGTCCCAGGTTGTCGCAGCAGACATAAAGCCATGCACCATCACAACCGGACGGGGCGCAACTCGAACCTCGGTCGTGACAGGTTCTTTGGTCAACGCCGACACCGCGCGAATCGTGCGCGATAGCTGTGGTTTCCCGCCTTCGCCCCAAAACCAGCCCAGCGCGGAAATGCCTTCGGAGTCGCAACCTTTTGCGCCACCGGGCATCGTGCATTTGCCAATCGGTTTGTTACCCGGCACGAGTTCAAAAAGCACTTCGGTCGCTTGCCCGGCAGCAGTGGTCAGCGTGACACTTAATTTGAGGAGGTCGCCGTCAGTGACCGAGGTGATGGCGTTGCCCGCACGATTTTTGAGCGAGAGTTTGACCTGATCGTTTTCGTGCGCGGCAGAAGGTAGCGACGCGCGCTGGACAATCAAAAAAATGACGGAGACGAACAGCAGTAGTTTTGCGGGGCGCATAAAATTACTCCAATTCAATGGTTTGACGCGGCGGCCAACGCCTTGACCAAACGATACAAATATTCCTGTCCATCAAAAAACGATTGCACCGCGATACGCTCGTCTCTGCCGTGCGCACGCGAATCGTCAATGTCACCGAAAATGCCCGAAGTGCCGTACATCGGGATACCAGCTTTGCGCAAATATAAACTGTCGGTCGCGCCCGTGCTCATCGTTGGAATGACGGGGACACCGGGAAACAGTTCAGTTGTCACACGTTCGATAACGCTAATGACATCGGGTCGCAGCGGCGAAGGCGGACTCGGCTTCGGTTCACGAATCGGCGTGATGGAAATGCGATTGTCGTTGACGACTTTGATGAGCGTTTGACGCACCTGATCCGCCATTTCAGTCGGCAGAATGCGGCAATTGATGGTCGCGCGCGCGGTTTGCGGCAAAGCGTTTTCGGCGTGTCCGGCTTCGAGCATCGTCGCTACACACGTCGTGCGCATCGTCGCGTTGTAGGCAGGTTGATGGCTCAGCAACGCGATGGATTGAGTGTCTGAGGGATTCTTTGCTAAAGCACGCATCGCACCGGCTGTCTCGCCTGATTCAAAATTGGCGCTGCGCTCAAAAAACAATTTCGTGACTTCGTTCAGGCTTACCGGGAAATTGAATTGCGCGATGCGTTGCAAGCCTTCGGCAAGTTGATAAATTACATTGTCTTTGACGACGGGGCGCGAACTGTGACCGCCTTTGCCTTTCACTTCGAGGCGAAAACTTTGATAGACCTTTTCGCTCGCCTGCACGGTATTGAAAAGCTTCTTGCCGTGTCGCATCGCACCGCCGCCGCCTTCGTTCAAGCCGAAATCCGCGTCAATCAGCGCACGATGATTTTTGAGGAGCCAGTCCACACCGTTGAAATCGCCACCTTCTTCGTCCGCCGTCAACGCGACAATGATGTCACGATCCGGCACAAAGCCTTCTTGTTTGAAGCGAATCAGATTCGCCACAAAAATCGCCGCCATCGCTTTGTCGTCCGACGTGCCGCGCCCGTAGTAATACCCGTCCTGTTCGAGAAACTTGAATGGATCAAACGACCAGTCTTCGCGTTTGGCTTCGACGACATCCAAATGCGCGAGCAGCAGAACCGGCTTGCGTGCGCCCGTGCCGCGATAGCGAACGACGAGATTGCCTTTGCGCGGGTTGGGGCCGAGGACTTGGATGTCTTCAGCAGCAAAGCCCGCCGCCTTCAACCGCGCCGCCATTGCTTCCGCTGCTTCAGTGCAATTGCCAACAGAATCGGTGGTGTTGATTTCGATAAGTTGTTTGAAAATGTCGTAGGCAAGTTGGCGCACAGGCGAAAGGTTTTGTGCTTGGGCGCAGACGAAAAACACGTAGATGAACAACAAGGAAGAGATAGATTTTTTCATAGATGATCTCTGTTACTTTACTTGCTGCGAAAGAGGACTGAATCGCTGACAGGAAATTATGTTTGCCAAACAAGATTGTTTGAAATAACACGCCATTTACCCTCTTCTTTTCTGACAACAACATGCCATCCTTCTGTAAAAATTTCTCCGTAAACAATCTCAATCAAGACAGTGTCTGTCCTTTTATTTTTAGCGACCATCTTTGCCCACGCAGTAGTGCTAGGATGCAGGATTTTCAATACCGACCGTATTAGGTCATCATCGTTACCTTCGAGGTATATGCTCTCAGCAGATAGTGTGATCTTTGGCATCCAGTATTCTTGCCCTTGTTTTCTACGAAAACTGTACCACTCCTCAAGCGCAGCTAATCCATCAGGAGCAGCAAAATATTTCAATATGACTTGGGCATTAAGGTTTACTTGCTTTTCAGCGTCGTACAATGCCTTTTTCAGATCAGCCATTCTTTCGTCGGCCTCTTCAAACAATACTTTGAGTGGTTTATTACCCACACTCCGATCCATACCAAGTAAAAGCCTTCTTGTTTCGGCATATTTTTCTGATTGACTCGGCAACGCATAAATTGCCAAAACAGTTTGCATTAGCAAAGTTGTGAGGATCAGTCTTTTCATGGTGAATCTCCAGCTTGAGGAAACGACATCATTGCCAGTCGAGCAACGAGATCATCAAGATAACTCTGCAACTCTTCTCGTGAAACGTCGCCGGGCGGAATCAAATCTTCGCCGAATTCGATTTGCTCCAACACCCAATACAGTTGTGCTGGGGTCAGGCCACGATCCTTTTGATGTGCCGCAGGCAGGGCATCTTCGACACGATGGCCAGTAGATTCAAGTGCGCGAACATCTACCAAATCGCGCACTTCCGAACGCGAAAGCAGGGCGCAGAGTTTGTTCGCCAAAATTTCTTCCGGCGGGTCTACGCGAATTCCACCAATCACCAGTTTTTCAGGAACTGCTTGCGCGACTCTCTCCCGCACCAGATCAATGACAATGGCCTCAGCGCCTCGACGCAACAGCAGGCGACGAAAATCAGGAGACGTTTGCACGGACTCCACTGTCGCGCCAAGTTGCTGTGCCACTTCATTCACCACAGCAAATCCTTCCGCAATGACATCCACCAGTGTGAACAAGTCAAGGTCGTGTGTGTCTCGATGCCCCAGATGAAAGCCCACCAATGCTGCACCGCCTGTCAGAAAGAACCGGTGTTCCTGCTGAAAAAACGCGGTCAGGAACTCCATCTGCAACGAACTGAGGTGATGCTTAGCCAAGCAAGCCTGCCTTCTGCCAACGCTGGAACAAGCTCTCCCAAAACGCACGCCGCCGTCCCAGCATTGGCAACAATTCATTCCACCGTCGCCATACCTCCTGCGGCGTTGTGAAGAGCCAGACATCCGTGTCGCGTGCTTCGCGGAGCAATTTGGCAAGCAAGCGCCGTTGTTCCGGCAGCGAAGCGGTTTTCAGCCGTTGCTTGAATTCCGCCACCGTCATCGGCTCATCCCACAAAAAGTAAGGAATCGCCGCCGGATTGTTCAGTTCGGTCGAAAGCATCATTACAAACCATACGCCTCAAGATATTTCACACCTGTTCCGGTATTGAACAGCACGATGCGATCCTGCGCCGATACCGTCCCAGCAGCAATCATTTTCTTCAGCGCCGAAAAACACGCCGCGCCTTCGGGAGCGCAGAATAAACCTTCGGCTGCGCCGACGACTTTGGTGTCGGCGATCATTTCTTCGTCAGTTACGGCAAGCGCGCCGCCGCCGCTCTTGCGCAAAATGTCGAGCATGATGAAATCGCCAATCGCACGCGGCACGCGCAGCCCCGATGCTGCCGTGTGCGCGTTTTCAAATTCCGGCGCTTCGTCCCAGCCATTGTCGAAGGCGCGCACGATGGGAGCGCATCCGGCGGCTTGGACGGAAAACATGCGCGGACGATTGCTACCTATCCAACCCATCGCCTCCATTTCGTCGAAGGCTTTCCACATGCCGACCAAGCCCGTGCCGCCGCCCGTCGGATACAGGATCACGTCAGGCAGCGCCCAGTTGAATTGTTCGGCTAATTCGTAGCCCATCGTTTTTTTGCCTTCAATGCGGTATGGCTCTTTCAAGGTCGAAACGTCGAACCAGCCTTCGGCTTCCTTGCGCTTGGCGACTTCGGCTCCGCAATCCGTAATCAAGCCGTCAATCAACGTGACGTGCGCGCCGAGTTGTTCACATTCAATTCGATTGGCGGCAGGCGTGTCGCGCGGCATAAAAACGTAGGCGGGAATACCCGCAGCCGCCGCATACGCCGCCATCGCTCCGCCCGCATTGCCTGCGGTCGGGATCGCTAATTTTTGCACGCCCAATTCTTTCGCCATCGAAATCGCTGTCGTTTGCCCACGCGCTTTGAACGAGCCGGTCGGATTTGGCGATTCGTCTTTGATGAAGAGGTGTGGCAATTCGACTTGCGCGCCCAATCGTTTCGCGTGCAGCAGCGGCGTCCAGCCTTCGCCCAAACTAACGATGTTTTCGTCGTGAATGACGGGCAGTACTTCGCGGTAACGCCAGAGCGATGACACGCGATTCTTTAGACTTTCTTTCGTCAGCGTTTCCGCCGCCTTCGCTAAATCGTAGCGCACCAGCAACGGTTTGCCGCAGTTTGTGCAGAGATTATAAATTTTGTTGGCTTCGTAATTTGTGCCGCATTTGGCACATTCAAGATAAGTCACAAACATAGAAGAGAAGTCGGTAGTCAGTAGTCAGCAGGAACGGAGCCGACGTTTCTTCCGACTTCCGATTTCTGACTTCCTACGTGGTTATTGAATTGCCTTCGCCACTCTTTGTTTTTGTTGCCGACCCAATATCGCGCCGGATGAATTCCAGCGGGCTTTCCAACCAGAAAGCAAGATGATAATTCATCACGGGGATTGTGACCATATTGCCATCGTTGGCGCTGGTGACGAGGGACAATTTTTTTGATGACTCACAGGCATCAGAAAAATTGCCGGTCAGGTCAATCCGCCCTGTTACCGGAAAGGTCCTCATCGCTCTGTGCCAAAGTGTAGTGGTAAGTGTGGCTAAGAAATCCCGTTGCCTCAGGAGGGGGGCATTGAATTCTTATTACAGCGGCACAAGAACAAAGGCTAAGAGAATACTCCCCCAGTCGTTCTCCTAACTTCGTCTCGTGCCGACTGCATCCAGAACCATTTCATACTAAGCCAACTTTGGCAAGAGATGGGCGATCAAAAACCTTATCCAGGGTGGCTTTCGCAGCGATCACCGCAGCCTCGCTGCACAGATCACGACGGTAGCTTGTTATAACCTGATGAAAGAAATGTACAAGCTTCGTGGTAACAGGCCAGATACGGTATAGTTTGATGGCCCTCTCAACAATAGAACTTACGACCATGATCCGTAGTAAACAATGAAAGTAACGCTTACATTAGCAACCACGTCCAACCGAAATGCAACGTATGATTTAGAGTTCGGCTATGGCTCTACTTACCTGAAAACATCCAATGACAGATAAACCGGACTTCCCCCCCCTCATTGACCATCTTGCAGAACACGGCTGGGCGGTCACCGCCGAATTGCTCGCGCCATCCACTGTCGCCGCGCTCACCGAGGAAGTGCAATCGTTGTGGGCGAACGCTGCATTCAAAGCTGCGGGCGTGGGGCGTGGCGCAGAGTTTCAAGTCCGCGCCAACATTCGCAGCGATCACATTTTGTGGCTCGATGAAACTAAGTTGACTGCGCCGCAAACTGAATATCGGACAGCGATGGACACGCTACGGCGGGAACTTAACGGGCAACTGTTTGTCGGTGTACAAGAGATGGAAGCGCACTATGCCGTGTATCCGCCGGGCGCATTTTATCAAAAGCATCTCGACCGCTTCAGCACGGCGGATGAACGCATCATCTCGTGCTCGTTGTATCTGAATCCGGGCTGGGACGAAGCCGATGGCGGCGCGTTGCGATTGTACGAAGGCGAGAATCCCATTGAAATCTACCCACACGCCGGAACGCTTGCGATTTTTCGCAGCGATGCGATCTATCACGAAGTCTTACCTGCCACCCGCAAACGTTTTAGTCTCACTGGTTGGTTCAAGCGACGGTCTTTAAGGCCCTGAAAAGACGATTCACCACGCAGCGACAACCAGCACAGAGAAACTCAGCCGCCGCCAAACTCGTTGTCATTAAATTGTCATTACTTTGTCGCTTGAGTCGGAGGGCCTCGGCTGGTCTAATATCCTTCCTTGCGGCAGCCCCTCCAGCTTCGGCCTCATACTTTCCCCAACAGCCCACGAGAATAGATTGAGCAGCCTCAATCGCTGAACTGCAAAACCGAGAAGCCGAGTTAGCGGCACTTGCGCTTCATAACCAGTGAGTTTTATGAATCCTAAATTTGTCTTTCACAGCCTTTTAATCCTTTTGCTAACAGCGGCCAGCGCGTTTGCGCAGGCGACTGGCGGGCGTGCCAGCGGAACCGTCACAGACGCTTCCGGCGCTGTTATTCCCAACGCTACGGTCACGTTGAAAAACGAGACGACCGGGCAAACCGTAACGATGCAGACGACGACGGCGGGTGCTTTCCATTTCCCCAACGTTCCCGTTGGTACTTACAGCGTGAAGATTTCCGCTGACGGCTTCAAAGTCGCCGCCAGCGAAATCGTCATCACGCTCAACCAGGAATCTGTCGTGGATGCGCAAATGCAAACTGGGGAGGTCTCCGATCAGGTTAACGTCACGGCAGCGGCGGGCGGGTTGGTACAAACCGACGCTTCACAATTGGGCAGCAGTTGGAATTCACGCCAATCACTGGAACTGCCAATCCTTGGCAATCAATACTCATTGGCGTTGTTGTCACCTAATGCCGTCGCCACTTCAACAGGCGTCGTCGGCGCAGGCGGCACGATTGGCGGCGTGCGTCCACGCGGCAACAGCTTCAATATTGACGGCGTCAACAACGACGATCCAAGCGTGACCGGGCCGTCTACTAAATTGATTCTTGATGCCATTCAGGAATTCACAGTTCTCAACAACAATTTCAATGCGGAGTTCGGCTCGGCGGCAGGTGGACAATTCAATACGATCACCATGTCCGGCACGAATAGAATGCACGGCTCGTTGTTCAGCTATGTGCAAAACGAAAGCCTGAACGCACGGGCAAGCAATGCGACTCGCCCGTATTTCCGCGATCATCGCTTTGGTGGCACGATTGGCGGGCCAATTATTGCAAACAAGCTGTTTTATTTCGGCGCGTATCAATACGAACGCATCAAGCAAAATGCTGTGACGTCAACCTATCTGGCACCAACTGAAACGGGATTGCAGCAAATCGCCGGACTCGCAGGTGTCAGCCCGTTTGTCGTGGGTATGCTGCGCAGCAATCTGGCGCTCGCCCCTACTTCAACAACCACGCGAACGGTCTTAGGAACTGCTGGAGTTCCTTTTGGCACAGTTGCCTTGAGCGTTCCCGCCGGTTCGCGCGAACATCTGTTCCAAACCAACATTGACCATTTGCCAAACGATAAAAATCAGTTCCGCTACCGCTTCAGTTTTGAGCGACGGCGCGCCGAACAACCGGGCGGAGGCAATGCGAACTTCAACAATTTACAAGCCTACGACAGCCGTTTGTTTTCGGCGACGTGGGTGCGCGTTTTCAGCCCAACCGTCGTCAATGATGCGCGCATCGCGTATCGCCGCATCACAGAAAATTATCCGATCAAAGATGCCAACGTCAGCAACTTCCCGAACCTAATCGTGACCGAATTGAATTTGAATCTCGGTCCGAATCAGGTCTTGCCGCAAGGCTCGCCCGTCAACAACAGCTATCAAATCGCAGATGCTTTGAGCTGGATGCGTGGTTCGCACACCTTCAAATTCGGTGGCGAAATGCGTCGTCAGATTTTCACGCAACGTTTCCTGCAAGCAGCGCGTGGCTACTATGACTATGCCAGCTTTGATAGCCTGCTGCTCGATCAATCACCGCTGGTGAATGGCTCATTCCGCAGCACGGGCAGCGATGGCTTTACCGGCAATCAATTCAAATATGCGGCGTTTGCGCAGGACGATTGGAAAGTGAAACCGAATTTCACGCTGAATCTCGGCGCGCGCTATGAATACTCAACCTTGCCACGCGATTTGGCGGCACAGGCGTTGAACTCCATTGCCAGCGTGCCGGGCGTGCTGGAATTCAATAAACCACGGACCGACAAAAACAACATCGCGCCGCGCGTTGGGTTTGCCTGGTCACCAACGATGAAAGGCCGTGTCGGAAATTGGTTGTTTGGTGAACACGGCAAGAGCGCGATTCGTGGCCACTTTGGTGTCAGCTACTACGAGAATTTCTACAATCTTGTGCTGACTTCTCTTCCGCCGCAATTTCAACAAACATTGACGGCAGCCGCTGCGAATGCCGCGTTCGGGCTTGACCCGGCCCGTGCATTTTTGCAAAGCGGCGGCATCCCGAATCAATTGATTCCGTTGACCGATGCGAATTCGGCGCGCGCCGCAACGAATGCGTATGTACCCGATCAAACCTCGCCGATTTCGATGTCGTGGTCGCTCGCATATCAGCGCGAAATTATGCCGAACACTGTCTTGGAAGTGCGTTACCTCAGCACGCGCGGTCGTCATTTGCCCGTGCAATTACGGCTGAACGCGCCTGCCGTGATTGACAGCGCGATGGTGTTGCCGACGTACCTCAGCACGCCGGATGTAACACAGCTTGCAGGCTTGCCTACGCTCGGTGATGTGCGGGCAATGTCTGGCGTGAATGCGCGTCCATTGGGAGCGTATGGGTTCTCGACCAATCTCACGTCGTACCAATTCGCAGGCGCTTCGCAATACGATGCCGGTTCGGTCAGCCTGACGCGCCAATTTCATCGCGGTCTGGCTTTCAATCTGGCATACACTTGGAGCACGACGATTGACGATTCGACTGTTGAATTGAACAGCAGCGCGATCAATCCGCGTCGCCCGCAGGACTTCTTCAACCTACGTGCGGATCGTGGTCGTTCAGCAATGGACGTTCCGCATCGCATTGCTTCGTCGTTCAGCTACGACCTGCCGTTTTTCCAAAGCCTGGAGAACAAGTGGATGCGGATGTCGTTCGGTGGCTGGCAAGTTCACGGTATCTTCCAGGCGCAATCGGGACAACCGATCACCGTCTTGTCAGGCGTTGATAGCAACATCAACCGTGACAATGCAGGCGACCGCGCGATCTTCAATGCCGCCGGATCAACAGGCGTTTCCAGCGGTGTCACGGCGATCAATGCTGCCGGACAAACGGTTGCAATGGGCAACAACGCAACTGTCGGCTATGTCGCCAACAATCCAAACGCACAATATCTCGTGGCCGGAATCGGAGCGCGTCCGACAGCCGGACGCAATACCTTCCGCACGTTTGGATTCAATCGCACAGATTTGAATCTGACGAAAGCGTTTGTGTTCGGCGAGCGCGGACAGAACTTCCGCATTGGCGCGGAATTTTTTGATGTCTTCAATCAACAACCGCGCACCGTTGCAGGCGTTGGCGCTTTGACGGCAGCGTTCGCCACAGCAGGCAATACGTTCTTCAATAACTACAATATTGGGAATTACACGGGCCGCATGATTCAGTTGCGCGCGAAGCTCGTGTTTTAGGAAAATTTCTCCTTTGTATTTTGAGCCAGTGTGTTGTCCTTTGAGGCAAGACACTGGCTCATCTTTTTGCGGGTAACTCGCGCGCAATGACGCTGAAGTGAATTTTCGCTGGGAAACGAAAAGCTCATTGAAGATGGCGTGCGATTCGAAGGCGGCAATAATCGCTGCCTAGACCCGCTCTGCGCCATCCGCCGCCGAACAAACATAAATTTCCGGCGTGTATCCAGTCCTGCGTTGATATTCCTGCGCAACGACCTGTTCAAAAGCCCTCACGTTTTCGGCCTTGACTAGATTGATCGTACATCCGCCAAAGCCACCGCCCGTCATCCGCGCACCGTACACGCCTTCGATTTCGCTCGCCAACTGAACCAGCAAATCCAGCTCCGCGCAACTCACTTCATAATCGTCGCGCAGGCTCCGATGTGATTCGTTCATCAATTGCCCGAACGTTATAAAATCGTCTTGATCAAGCGCGTTGGCGCTGACCAGCACTCGCTCGTTTTCACTGATAACGTGATGACAGCGGCGGTAAATCACTTCGGGCAAATCGCGCCCGTATCGTTTCAATTCCGCCAGCGAAACATCGCGTAACGCTTGCACCTCCGGCAGAAACTGTCGCAAGTGTTGCACGCCGGCTTCGCACTCGGTGCGGCGTTGATTGTATTCGCCGCTGGCGAGACTATGCTTGACCATCGTATTGCAAATGACTAATCGCGCCTCTTCCGGCAAAGGCAACAACCGATAACCCAGTGACCGACAATCCAACAAGACGGCGTGTCCGCGACGTCCGCAGCACGAAATGAACTGATCCATAATGCCGCAACGCAAGCCTACATAATCACTCTCGGCACGTTGGCACAGCGTAGCCAATTCGATGGGGTCAATCGTGTAACCCGCCGTGTCCAGCAAGGCATAACCGGTCGCCACTTCAATCGCCGCAGAAGAGCTGAGGCCTGCACCAATCGGCACTTCGCCACGAATCAGCATGTTTGCGCCCCTCAGGCGATAACCGTGGTGTTCCAATGTAACAGCAACTCCATAAACATAATCAGTCCAATGTTGGCGAGCAGGTGTGGCGATGACATCCAGATCGAATTCGACTTGTTCTTCAAAATTTGCCGAATGAATCACTAGCCGGCGATCCGCACGTGGCGCAGCCGCCACCCAGGTGAAAAAACCAATTGCCGCAGGCATCACAAAGCCATCGTTGTAGTCTGTATGTTCGCCAATCAAATTGACACGGCCTGGGGCGTGATACAGGCGCGCAGAGGTCCCGTACAAGTCCTGAAACGTTTGTAATAGCTGCTGCAATGAATGACTCCTTGAGAAAAATTGTTGCCCTCCGTATTGGAAGATGACGCGTCGTCAGTGTAGCCGAACGAAAGGCCGCGCAAAAGAACGACCTGTAAATAACCGCCTTTCACCTGCCAGAACCACAACCAACAAGCGCGCCGTCTGATTGGAGGGCTTCCAAGCAGTTGCATTTTAGTGGCGGAAATGCGACAACTATTCGCGCGCACGAGAGTATTTCACCAAGCGGGAAACCTGAGAACAATTCAAGCAGAACAAAACATCACAGGTGTACTGGCTTGCGTTTATTTTGACTATCAACCGGTAACTCAACCGAAAATGGAGGGAATATGAAAAAATTAGTTGCGATTGTCATGTTTGTGTTAATGACAACTTTTGTCTTTGCGACCACCGCCACCGAAGAGCAACAGTATCAGGAGCGAATGAAGCGGACAGGTGGTTACATGCGAATGCTCCGGGAAAACTTCAAATCCAACAATCGAGAGAAGGTCATCAGCGCCGCCAAAGAACTGGAATCCATCTTCAAACAGGAAGGAAAATTCTGGACCAAACGCGGGACCAGTGATGCTGCCAAGTTGTCGAAGGAAGCGCAGGATGCGGCGCGCGCCATCGTGACAGCGTCGAAGAAAAGCGAAGACGATCAGGCGGCAGTGGCCCTGAAAAATCTTACGAATTCCTGCACTGCCTGCCACGCCGCACATCGGGAACTCACATCCGGGTGCAGCGGTCGCATCAAGTAACATCGGGGGAAAAGCAGCAGCGCAACTGAAGGTCTCTGCACTTCTGCTTTTCACTTCCAAAACGAAACCGCTATGACCAGGAATCTGGGCATTCTTGCCTGTCTTTTTTGTTTTTTGTTCGCTGCCTGCGAGCGAAAAGTGAATGCGCCGGGTGGCAATAGCGAACTCCGGCGCTACGAGTTAAAAGGCAAAGTTGTAAAAGTCGAGAAGGCACAAAAACGTATCGAGGTGGCACACGAAAACATCGAAGGATTTATGGAAGCGATGACGATGTTTTTTACAGTCAAAGATGATGCGAATTTCGAGCAAGTAAAAGCGGGTGATCTGATCACCGCCACACTCATTTACAATTCGGCTGATAATCGAATGTGGCTTGAAAATCTGAAAGTCACGACTGCCACGCCATAATCCCTCAGAATCCTGAAGCCATCAGAACGCCTGCCCAAAGCTGAGATGCCAGCGAACGCGCGAGGCTTTGAAATCCGGGTGCAAATCCGGTCGCAATCCGGTCCCGTTGTATGGGTCGCTCGCCAAATATCCCAAATCCAACCGCAACGGCCCTAACGGCGTTTTGACGCGAATGCCAAGGCCGACGCTGTGCGTAAAATTCTTCGGCGCGATGTCATCAATTTTGGCGAAGACATTGCCCATGTCATAAAACCCTACCAAACTAATTTGCCGATAGACGGGCTGCCGAATCTCCGCATTGGCAATAATCAACGCATTGCCGCCGCCGAGTTGAAAGAGTGGATTGCTGCCCGAAACCGTGGCCGTGTTCTGGCAGTTCTGAACAATTTTTTTCGTCGCGTCATTGGGGTCAGGAATAACCTGCAAACAATTGCGTGGCCCTGCCAATTCAAAGTTATAACCACGTAAGGTCGTCGAACCGCCGCTAAAAAATCGCTCGGTAATGGGAATCAGTTTGCGATCCAAATCGGTCGGGTTATTCGGCAAAATCTTGGCGATAGGCGTGCCAATATTGGCCGCCAATCCAATGCGCATATTCCCTGCCAACACTGCGCCACCAGCTTTGCTCGACAATTTGTAATACGCCTGGTTTTCTGTAAAGAAACGGGCGAACTGTCCGTTCCCCCCAAACGCACGCAACGCAATCGTCGCGTCCGCCGTGTGGTAACGCCCGCTGGTTGCATCAAACGGATTGTCGCGCCCGTCAAAGGCCAATGAAGCCGATAACCGCGAGAGGCGAATCGGGCGATCCCGCCGATCCAATTGTGTGAGGGGATCATTAAAATCCAACGCTTGTCCGCCCGTCGAAGGCGGACGCACGCTAACGCCGTCGTAATTGTACCGAAACAACAACAAGGCTCGCTCACTCAATTGCTTTTCGACTTGCAACAAAGCGGTGAAGCGCGTCGAATCAAACGCCGGACGCTTTTGTTGTTGCGCCAACAGCGAAAACAATAATGGAAGGCGACGATTAAACGGACGCGGGTCGGTGTACGAAAGCTGACCCAGGATGTTGCGTGGGCTGACCCGCAAACGAAACCCTGCGGTCGTCAATCGCCCAAAAATGTTCGGGTCAGAAATTTCAAAAATGCCGCGCGGCCCTTCGTCCGATTGAAAGCCTGCCCCATACACCAACACGCGTGACTTGCCTTCTTCGACGTCTACAAACACGTTGCGTTTGGCCTCGCCCGTCGTTGTTTCCTCGCCCAGCGTTTCGGTACGAATTTGCACACGACGAAAGGCACCGGAGCCGTATAAATCCTGCTCGCTGCGCGATAGCTCGTCATTCTTGAGCAATTCGCCATCTTTAAAGCGTAAGTAATTGCGGACGCGACCGCCGACGGTGCGTTGCCGCGCGCCGATTTCATTGATGAAGACGCGATTGATTTGCACTTGTGGGCCTTCAGTGACTTCATAAATCACGCGCATGCGCTCGCCGCCCATTTCATACGTGCGCGCCAGAACTGAGGCTGTGGCATAACCTTCGTCATAGTATTGCTGCAAGACGTTGTTCGCCTCGATCTTGATTCGACTGATCGAAAACGTATCTCCGGATTTTATCTCAACCTTTTCGCGCA
>JAEUQN010000162.1 GCA_016789725.1 Blastocatellia bacterium
GAAAACGCCAGCCCAAATAATCGTGCGCACGTTTGATTTGATACGCACTCACAAGGCGTTCGTCCATGTCGGGATCAATCTGGTTGGCGTCATCTACAGGACAAGCTTTCAGGCCACGTTCATCCACATCAGGAAAACCGTACCACTTGCCGAACTCCGGTTCGTTTGACGGGCCACCAAAGCCCCACGACGGCATGCGCTGCCAGGAAAAACGATCATCGCCCGGCGGTGTGCCAATGAAAAACACATCGCGGCGCGGTGTGCGCAAACGCTTGCCGAGCAGCGCCGGAAACACTTTGCGCAACCACGGGCCACAAGCAAACACGTACAACGACGCACGCAATATTTCACCGTTCGCAAGCTTCAACCCCTGCATTTCGCCATTCGCCGCATCACCGGGTTGCGCGTGCGCAATTTGCATTTTGCCACCGCGTTGCTGGAATTGTTCGGCCACGATGCGACAAGCTTCACGCGCTTTGAGAATGCCGCTCGTTGTGTCGTAAATGCCGCCCGCGATGTCTTCGTAATTGATTTGCGGCCAGCGATATTTTAATTCGTCGTGACTGAGAATTTCGGTTTTGAAATTGTATTTGGCGAGCCGTGTTTGCCGCTCTTTGAAATTCGCCAGGCCTTCCGCGCGCGCCATCAGCAACCGCCCTGAGGGCAGGAACATTTGCTTGCCGAATTCTTTCTGCCCCCATTCTTCTTGCCAATGCCGCCAGAGTGGAAAGGCCCGCAGCGCAAGCTTCGTATAAATTTCCTGCTCGCCGTAATCGGCACGCAACAGTCGCGTTTCGCCACCCGAACTCGCGCGCGTATTGCCCGCGCCGTACGCATCCAGCAACGTCACGCGCGCGCCCATTTCACGGAGGTAAAACGCCGTCCAGCCGCCAAATGCGCCTGCTCCAATCACGATGATTTCGGGTGCGGATTGCAGTGGCAACGTCGCACTCAACGCGCTTGCGGTAGTGAATTGCAAAAAAGCTCGTCTCTTCATTTTTGCCCTTTGATATTTGCCTTTTGCTTTATTTCCTAAAGGGTGTCCACGCGAACGTCAGCATCACGGTGCGCGGCTGTCCGGGTAAATTGCCGACGCGCGCGGCGAACAGCGAACTCGCCGCGTATTGCTTGTCGGTGATATTCGTGATTTGCAATTGCAGACGCGCACGGCTGGTGAGGTCCTGATAAAAACTCACATCCGCAATCGTATAACCGTCAGCGCGAATTCCGGCGAATGGTTCAAAACGTTCGCTGACACTTTCCAGCCCGAAGCCGATGCCCGTGCCTTCGAGGAAGTTGTAACGGGTGAACAAGCCCGTCGTGTGCTTCGGCGCGTTGGCTAATGGCCTACCAATCAACGATGCGACGTTGTCTTTTAGAATGCGCGTGCTGACATTGGCGTAATTGAAGGCCGTGTACCAACGCCGCGTCAGAAAGCCTTCGATGTTGAATTCAAAACCACGACTGCGCGCCTCGCCCACCGCCAGCAACGCATTGAAATTATTGCCGCCGGGACCGAACAACGGATCAGGGCGCAGGATGTTTTCTTTGTTGATCTGGAAAAACGCGCCTGACACAAACAGCTTGCGATTGATGAGTTCGGTCTTGATGCCGACTTCTACCTGATCGCCGGTTTCGGGATTGAACGGGCCGTTGGCTTGTGGAGCCTGTGAAAAAATCGGCGCGCGAATAAAGCTATTCGCATAACTCGCGTAAAACGAAACCTGTTCGACTGGTTTGATGACCACGCCGACGCGACCGGACAACGCCGTGTCGTTGTACTTCAATGGCACAACCGCGAAGCCTTTGTCGTCGTAACGATCCACACGCCCGCTCAATAAAAACTGCACGAAGCGATTCACCACGATTTGATCCTGTGCATAAAAACCGGTGCGCTTCGTTTGTGCCGTACTCGTGGCAACCGCGCTCAACGTATAACTCCGTTCACTCGTCAAACCGTAGACTGGGTTAAAAAGATCAAGCGCGGGAACTGTGCCGCCCGCGACTTCACGTTCGCGCGCCCGCGCCTGTCGAAAGGCATGATCCTGCGCGACGTGTTCGACACCAAAGATCAACATATGTGTGCCGAAGCCATTTGCCGAAGCTACCTTGCTGAGGTTGCCATTCAAACTCCAGTCATTATTCCAGCGAAAGAAATTGCGAAACTCGCGGCGCATCGTGCGGCCTGTCGCAGTCGCTGCATTCAGGCCGCGCGCTTCGTGATATTTGTCATTGTTTTCGTATTCGAGATGCCGAAACGTGAAATCGGCATTCCATGCGCGCGTCAGGTTGTGTTCGCCCCGCAATTGCAACACGCGCGCGATCATTTTGATGAAGTCGGTCGGTTCGTTGGCTGACCATTTTGTGCTGGTCAGAAAGTTGCCGCTCGTATCTACTGGCACGCCGCGCAAACGATTGCCGGGCAACCGCTGATTGATGAATTCATATTCGGCGCTGAAACGATGGTTGTCGCTCGCTTTGTAAAGCAGATTGCCAACGGCGTGCGAATTGCGCGAACCAGCGTTGTTGCGAAAGCTGTCGCGGTCTTCAAAATAAAAGCCGCCGCGCGCCAGCAGCTTGTCGGTGATCGGCCCGGTCAATTCGCCATTCACCATCTTTTGCGCAAAGCTGCCAAAGCGCACCTGCATCTCGCCATCTAAAACCTCTTTCGGCTTTTTCGTGACGTAGTTAATCAAGCCTCCGACTTCGGTCGAACCGTATAACGACGAGGCTGGGCCTTTCAGTACTTCGACACGCTGAATGTTTGTTAAGCGAATCTGCGACGTGCTGAAGCCCGCGTTGTTCACATCGCCTTCCAGCGAGCCGAACGGGTTGCCGCGCGTGCCGTTGTACAAAATCTCGCGTTGCGTGAAGCCTCGAAACGTCATCGCACTGTACACGTTTTGATTCATTCCGCTGACATTGCGAAAGAGTTCGTTGCCTTCGAGGATGGCGCGGTCTTCGATGAGCTGATTTGGAAACACCTGCACCGACATCGGCACGTCAAGCAATCGCGCATTGACGCGCGTGGCGATGTTGGATTCTTCCAGATGGTATTCCTTCAAGCTGGCGACAACATCCATACTGGCGCTGATTTTTTCCAGTCGTACATCCTGTGTTGTTGATTGTCCGGTAGCAATGGTTACTTCTAATCGTTGCGGTATAAAGCCGCCGCCGCTGATGATCAGCGTATATTTGCCCGCTGCAACGTTAGTGAGCGTAAATTGTCCGTCCGCATTGGTCGTAGTCTCATGCGAGGTTGCCTCCAATTTGGCGTTGATGCTTGCGGCTGGTGAGTTGTCTGTTGAGATGCGTCCTTTGAGCGTTCCCGATGTTTGTGCGAAAAGCGCCTCTGGAACCGATAGTAGCGTGATGACAAAAATCAATAATCTGAACATTACAAAAGCCTTCTCCAATGAATAACTCGTTGTTTGGGAAAAGCTGGATGGTAGACAGGTCATCAATCAGCAACGACCGATTTTCAATGAATGGTTGTAATTGAGATATGAAGGGGTGCCATCGAATAATGAACGGCCGTTGGTTATTGCTCAATGGATCAAAACCGAAAGTTGTACGATAGCTTAAAGAACAAGGCGCGGCGTTGTCGTATCAATCCTTCATCGGTCACGCGGCGTTGTGCAATCGGGTCATAGCTATTGAAGAGCAAATCGTTATAGCCCAGATAAAACGTCGTGTTGGGGCGCGGCACGTAAGCATACAACAGGCTTGCGCCGAATTGCCGGAGTGATGTGTCGTAGTCAAAAATGCTGCGTACTGAATGGTACGGCGTGAATTGATACGTCGTGCCATTGCGCAGAATCTCCTGATTGAAAAGCCGGTGGCCTGTGCGCGGATTGTTTAGTGTACTTTTGAGATATAGCAAACCCACATTGATTTTATTATTTGGGCGATAGGTGAGATCAATTTCCATATCATTTTTGCGCCCGACTTGTAGCTTGACAAAATCGTAAAAAATCCCTTCACCAAACACAAATTTAGTGGTGAAGCTCAGTTTTTTTAATGCGTAAGAACTCAGCGAAATTTTATTGAAGCGATATGACAACTGTTTGCCTGCAAAGCCTTCGCGGTCGCGCGAATGATAAAAGGTGAGCGCAATGTTGCGTTGGAATTGGACGTCAACCGCTGGATTAACGTACTCGACTTCTGGTGAACCATCGGGTTGTTTGGAGCGTTGCATAAACACGTAAGGCCACACGTTGACCAGCCATTTATTGAGCTTTGTTCCTTCCTTTGCCCAAAACACGCGTCCGATGTCGGCGTATTGCTGATGGTATCCGCGTCGCTGAATAAAGCCTGCCTGCGCCGCATAATTGGCTCCGACATATTCATCATTGAGAAAAATCCGCCAATGCCTACCGTAATTCGTGAACCGGGTGTTCGCCGCCCAATCGCTTTGCGTATTGCTGTGTTGATCGGTCGTGCGCGTGCGGACCAATTGAAATCCAACATTTGCAGCCTTTGATACACGCACGCGCGTTTCGCCTGCCAACACCGTATTCGACGCGTTGCCAAAACGTCGGTCAGAAAAAAATCCGCCAACGGCTGAATCCTGTCCGAATGAACGTTGCCAGCGCGCTACAGTAACCAGCGCGTTTTGCCCAAAATTCGGATCGTTTGCTGGAACTTGTAAACCAGGCGCACGGTCACTGGCGATTAACACTCCAATGGCGTTGCGCTCTAATTTTCCCGTCAGTTTCAAACCCCAATCAGGATCAACAATGGTGCGTGTGTTGAGCAGCTTGAAGCCTTTGGTAAAAGTCGGCTCGAACACATCAATGCCTTCAAGAAAAAATGGGCGGCGTTCGGGATAAAACAGCGCGAAACGTTGGTTGGTATTGATCTGCGGCACGTCGGCTTCGACCTGCGAAAAATCTGGATTAATGGTCGCGGCCAAAGTCAGCGTTGGCGTCATCGAATAAATCGCCGTCAGCCCCGGATCAAGTTTATTGACCGTGTTGTTGCGCACGCCTTCTGGTCTTTGCGGCGTGATTGGAATTGCCTCGCGCTCGCTGGTTACCGAACCAATCAGCGTCGGAATAATATCCAATGTACGACCCGTGTAAACATCTGCCAGCCCGCTTAATTCGCCCATTTGCAGCAGCAATGAATTCACCTCGCGCCGCACAGGTTGCCACGAAGTGCGCTCGGCTTTACGCGCGATTACGCGGCGCAAATGCAAGCCCCATTTCGCATCTTTGCCGGCACGAAAGCGGATAGATTGAAAGGGAATTGCGGCTTCAACAATGAACCCGTCTTTAGCAAGTTGGCCTTTTGATTCGTATTGCGCGTCCCAGGATTCGTCTACGGTTTGTTCAGTGAACACACCATCTTGTTGAATGCCGAACGGGTTGAAAGTGAAGCGATAGGCGCGTTGGCGATCATTAAAAGTGTCAATTAACAACACGACCAAATCGTCGTCGTTAATGTCATCGCGTTTGCTGACACGGGCGCGAATCGCGGACGGATCAGAATCATAGGCATGAAAAGCAATGTATAACGTTGCGTGATCGGCGGCGAGCCAGACTTCGGTTTTCTCCGAGGCTGTGATGTTCTCGCCCGGTTCAATCTGAAAATTTAATTCTGCTTTGCTTGCGCCGCTCCACTCGCTTTCGTTCATCACGCCGTCAATTTTTGGCGGCGCAGTGAGTTTTCCTAAAGTAATAGGTGCGTGGTGTGTTGTTTGTGAGACTCCAACTGCGGCGCAGCCGAGCATGATGATGAGAGAATGAAAAAGCACAGATTGCATACTACTTTGGCGATGAATTTTCAGTGAAACCGTCTGGTCCTTGAGCTGCGCTTCGACCATCACGGATGGAAGCAACGGCGCAGTGAACGCTGGCTGATAAAATTGCGCCAAGCTTTTTTTATGAATAGTTGATTTTTAGCGATGAATGGCTGAAATATCCCGTTCAACTCATCACCGAAACGTCTATGATTTACTCTTGCGGCAGGGGGCATCGGTTATTGATAGAGCAAAAGCGATTCGATCCGCTGATAGGCTCATTGTAGCCATCCACCGTCGCAAGCGAACCATCCGTTGAAAAAGGCTCCCAGGCTTCAAGCTTGCCTGACAAAGTGGCAATCTTCTATTTAGTTTCCAGAAAGAACCAAAGAGCCAGGCGGTCTGATTCCCGGCTTAGGGGCGGGCCTTATCACAAAGCAAACCGTTACTCATTTTTACTTTTATCGCAGACCTGATAGTCAGTTTTATTTCACGGCACAAATTATGCTGTCCCTTTGCTTGAGCGTTTTCCTGGCGATCAGAGGGCATTGGATTTATATTCAATAAGGCTTTTTAATTGTATCCGACTGTTATGACCGCACAGGCCGCAGCAACTCTCATCAATCTCTTGGCGTTCATTACAGGCATCGCGTTGTACACGATGTTGCTTGTAATGTTGCTCGGAGGCAACCCCGTCACGAGCGAATCAACGACCACGTCGAATAAACTGCCGCTGGCGACGGCGTTGTTGGGGGTGGTGTGGACGTTGGGTGCATTTGTTGTGTTTGGATTGGAAGTGCTGGGGCAAACCGCTTCGCTCGTCTGGGTTCAAGCCACCGCGTTTACCGCACTTGGTTTTTTGCCGGCGGTGGTGGTGCATTCAGTGTTGCGCGGTGGTGAGACCGTGCGTGGGCGCTCGTGGTGGCTGATCGCTGCGGCTTATGGGGTGAGTTCGGTCGCTTCGGCCTTACAGTTTGTCAATGCGTTTGCCGGGCAACCGGTGCCAGCGCATGTCGCGTTACATCTGCTCACGTTTGGGTTTGGCGGGTTGATTGTACTGATGTTGTTGACACTGCGAGAGCGATGGTGGCGCAGTGCCGGTTGGGTTATTGCGCTGGCCGTGTTTGCCGTGTCGGCTGCGCACCTGAGCCATCACGAAGGGGATGATTATACGTGGTGGGTCGAGTTGATAGGGCATCACTCGTCGTTGCCGCTGGCGCTCGTGATTTTGTATCAGGATTACCGCTTTGCCTTGGCCGATATTTTTCTCAAACGCGCGCTGTCGTTGCTGGGCCTTGTGGCACTAGCTTCATCGTTATATTTCCTTGTCGCTGCGCCATTGATGACGCAGCGAGCTTCCTCCGATCCGCGCGTCGTAGGGCTGTTGCTGACGTTATGGATTCTGACCGCGTTGCTGTATCCGATGTTGCGGCGCAGGGTGTATTGGTTGGTGGATGCCGTTCTGTTACAACGCGTGGATTATGATCACTTGCGCGACCAGATTACGAAGGCAGCGGCGAAGCTGGAAGAACCGGAAGAATTGCTGGATGACGTTTGCCGACGCATTGCACACGCCTTAACAGCCCGGCGCGTTAGTTGGCAGGAAGGCGATGCGCCCAACGTTTATGCGGCTTCGCCTCGGATGAATTTGCTGCGTCGGAAAAAAGCAGCTTTGCAAATGGCTAGTGCGACACCTCCCCCGGCGCAAGAAATCAGTGCGGTGATCCCGGTTCCCACGACCGACGTACCGGCGTATCAATTGCTGGTCGGCGAATTGACCGGTGGCCGACGGTTGTTGTCGGATGATTTGGCAATGCTGGAAAGCGTGGCATTGATGATCGCGCGTCGTATTGATGCGATGCGCGTCACGCGCGAACGATATGAACACAAATTGCGCGAACAGGAAATGAACACGCTGGCGACCGAAGCCGAATTGCGGGCGCTGCGAGCACAAATCAATCCGCACTTCTTGTTCAATGCGCTGACGACGATTGGCTATTTGATTCAGGAAGCACCTGACCGTGCGGTGCAAACTTTGCTGCGGTTGACAGGGTTATTGCGCGGCGTGCTGCGGCGGTCAGAAGGCGAATTCTCAACGCTGGGCGAAGAGATCGAATTGATCGCCGATTATTTGGAAATCGAACAGGCCCGATTTGAAAGCCGCTTGCGTGTACATATTGA
Source organism: Blastocatellia bacterium (assembly GCA_016789725.1). Taxonomy (GTDB): domain Bacteria; phylum Acidobacteriota; class Blastocatellia; order RBC074; family RBC074; genus JAFDVL01. The sequence goes on from JAEUQN010000162.1 coordinate 7,925, forward strand.
TGTTCCAGTGTCACTGTGCGCCTTGCGGATTCCGGCGCTGCTCTTGCAACCGCTAGTTGAAAACGCGATCAAACACGGCATCGCTCCATTGCGCGTGGGCGGCGAAGTGACGGTTCAGGCTCGGATAGATGCAACCGCGAAGACCCTGTATTTAGCTGTCAAAGACACTGGGGCTGGAACTGATCCGCAACAACTTCGATTGGGCTATGGCATCGGCCTTGCCAACGTCGAACGGCGCTTGCGGGTGCATTATGATGACCGCGCGATAATGAAGACGCAAACAGCGAAAGGACAAGGAATGACGGTTGAATTGGAAATCCCGCTCGAACAAATCGAACGGTCTGAAGTCGCTACAAAAGCGGTGGCCGACCATCCATCAAGGAGACAGGCGTGAATCAAAAGCTGCGCGTGGTGATTGCCGACGATGAACGTCCGGCGCGTTCTTTTTTAGCGGCGCTGTTGCGCGATTTTGAAGATGTGGTATTGATCGGTGAGGCAGACAATGGAATGGATGCCGTGGAGTTAATCGAACGCGAGCGACCGGATTTGGCGCTGCTGGATTTGCAGATGCCCGAACTGGACGGCTTGGGCATTGTGCGTATGTTGAAGAAAAATCGGATGCCGCTCGTAGCTTTTGTGACTGCGTATGATGAATATGCCGTCAAAGCGTTTGAGTTGAATGCGATTGATTATTTATTGAAGCCTGTGGAGCGCGCTCGGCTGCGCACCACCTTGCATCGTGCGATGGAGCGTCTGGAGCAATCGGAAACCATAGAAAACGAAATTGAGCGTGTGCGCACAGTCGCTGCGGAATATGAAGCGGAGAGCTGCACCTTGATTGAGCGCATCCCGATTCGCCGCAGGGACGACATTCTTTTATTGCCCGTCGCACAAGTTGCTTCGATTATTGCCGAAGGAGAGTTATTGCACATCACCACCGAACGATTGGAAACTTACACGCTCAGCTATCGTCTCAAAGACCTCGAAGCCAAACTTGACCCCGCCCAATTCGTGCGTCTGGGGCGCGGCACAATTGCCAATCTCGAAATGATGACCGTCGTCAGCCAGATGCCAGGAGGCACATACAATATAACGCTACGCAACGGACAAAAGCTTGCCGTGAGCCGCCTGCAATCCCGGCTCCTTCGTGAGCGATTATTCCGGTTATAAATGGGGTATTTTGTTGTCTCACGAATTCTGAAACGCAAACACTGTAAGCTCTTTATTTATTGTTATCCTCGGTATAGTTTAGGTTTGTTGGCGATAAAGAATACTTCCAGACGTGCGACAAGGGAGGGGGCAAATCACCGGCCACCTGAAAAAAGTGAAGAACAGTCAGGATGAGGCTGACTGTTCTTGCTGTTGAAATGGGGTGAGTTAAGAAAACCAAAAATCCGCGTTTGCCTTCGCAACGCCGTATCAAGTACAGGCCGGAGAGTAACCCGGTTATGTGGTTAAGTTGTGATAGAGCGATGCGAAGTTTGTGACTTCCCGGAAAATTTTCCGCGAGTGGAAATTCCCCTTCTTTATGTTTATAGTTCCTCTCTAATTCCGAAATTCCGAACGACCTCTGCCCACAGATTCCGCTTTGATGACGAATGCATCAACACAAATTGAACGAATCCTCCAACGTGATGTTCGCGCGGTTGCGCGGGCCATTTCCGCCATCGAAAACGAATCTCCCGTTGCTTCTGAATTGCTCAAAGGACTGTTTGCGCACACCGGGCAAGGCTTGGTGATTGGGTTGACGGGTGCGCCGGGCGCGGGCAAATCGTCGCTGGTGGACAAGCTGGCGCTGCAATATCGCGCGCAGGAGAAATCCGTTGGCATTGTGGCGGTGGACCCGTCCAGCCCTTTTTCAGGTGGGGCCTTGCTTGGTGACCGCATTCGGATGCAGGCGTTGACCACCGATCCCCAGGTGTTCATCCGTTCGATGGCAACGCGCGGAAATCTGGGTGGATTGGCGCGGGCGACAGTAGATGCGGTTGCGGTTTTAGAGGCTGCCGGATACGATAGGACGCTTGTCGAAACCGTCGGGGTCGGACAGGATGAAGTAGACATTGTGAAAACGGCGGATGTCTGCGTTGTGGTGCTGGTTCCGGGGATGGGTGACAGCATTCAGGCGATCAAAGCCGGGATCATGGAGATCGGCGACATCTTTGTCATTAACAAAGCCGAACGGGATGGCGTAGAGCAAACTGAGCGCGAGTTAATTGGTTTGCTGGAAATGACGATGCGTCCCGATGGTTGGCAACCACTGATTGTTCGCACCGTTGCTACTGAAAATCGCGGCATTGCGGATTTGGTGGCGGCGATTGAAAAGTATGGAGAATTTGTTCGCCACGGTGAATCATCGCAGTCCCGACGTAGCGCCGTTGCGGAAAATCGTATTCTTGAGATTCTGCGTGAACGATTGTTGAGACGGGCGTTGCAATCGGTCAGTGCTTCTCAACTAAAAGACTTTGCCGCGCTGGTGGCGACCCGACAGCGCGATCCCTATAGCATTGTGGAAGAAATAATCTCTGCCTCATCACCAACCTCAATGATGCACGCCGCATCAGATTCGCCGCGCAAAATCAACCACCTTGGAGTGGCCGTTTCGACCATTGATGACGCCCTCAGGTTCTGGCGCGACGGGTTGGGGTTGGAGCTACATGAAATCGAAGTCGTCGAAGATCAGGGCGTGCGCACGGCGATGTTGCCGCTCGGCGAAAGTCGCATCGAATTGTTGGAAGCCACTGGCGACGAAACCCCGGTCGGAAAGTTTTTGGCAAAACGTGGCCCTGGCATCCACCACGTTTGTATCGAAGTCGCAGACATCACGGCGAAGCTGATGCAACTGAAAGAACAAGGCATCCGGTTGATTGACGAACAGCCCCGACGTGGCGCGGGCGGAATGCTCGTCGCCTTTGTTCATCCGGCCAGCACAGGCGGAGTCTTAGTGGAACTGGTGGAAAGTTCCAAACCCGAAATTTGAAATCTGAAACAGGAGTTTTATTTTGAGCATGAAAACACGTATCGCAATGATTCTTATGGTAACGCTGCTGGCTGCGGGGCTGAGTGGTTGCCGCAATCAGTATAAGGAAATCACCAGTCAGGAATTGACTACGCTGGCGGATTCACTGCCGCCAATGGCGCAACGTGAATTGGCCGAGAATGAAAAGCGTCGTCAGGAAATCATCAAAAAGGTCAAAGAAATCTTTGCCCTGGCGCAAGCTGGACAGGCCGCGGGAGTAGATAAAACTGAAAAGTTTAAGCAGCAGATTGCCATCCAGGCCGATCAGCTTTTAGCAGAAACCGAAGCGCGGAAATCCAGCGAAGGGGAAAGCAAAAAGCCGTCCGAAGTCACAGACGCCGAGATTACGACGTATGGAACAGCGCACGCCGCAGAGTTTGATGCACTGATTAAGGTTATGACAGAGGGGCAGAAAGAACCTCCCACCAAAGAACAAATGGATGGCATGAAAAAAAGCTGGGCGGAAATCAAAATTCGAGCTGACCGGGCGCGCAAAGCAGGCTTGGACAAAGAACCCGGTATTCAACTGCAACTGAAAATGCAGCTTGCCGAATCCCTTGCTACGGCGTACCAGATTTCATTGGATGAAAAATTCAAACCGACGCCGGAAGAGTTGAAAGAGCATTATAAAACGAATCCTGAAGCCGACCCGGAAACTGTCAAGAAGAAGGCCGAAGAAGTTCTCCAGCGCGTCAAGGCTGGCGAAAAATTCGAGGAACTTGCCAAGCAATATTCGGCGGATGGCTCCGCTGCCAATGGCGGATTGATGAGCTGGTTTGGGAAAGGCCGGATGGTGCCGGAGTTTGAAGCGGCAGCATACTCTTTGCCCAAAGGACAACCCAGCGATTTAGTCAAAACGAAATTCGGTTATCACATCATTCGCGTTGAGGATAAAGTCACGCGCAAGCCTGAAAAGGGGAAAGACGATGTGGCCGATGACAAAGAACAGGAATTAGTTTTAGCGCGCCACATTCTCATCAGTACGAATGCTGTGGATGAGGCCGAAAACAAAATCAAACAAAAGAAAATGACGCGCGCGGTTGAAGATGCCACCTTGAAATATCCGGTGGCCGCGCCCAATGATTTTCTGGTCAATGTCAAAGGCTTGCGCTCGACAGAAACGCCCAGCTTGAAATTGCCCGAGCCTGGTGCCAGCGCGCCGCCAGCAGAGAAAAAGTAAGAACTCGAAGGTGAGTGGTAACAGCAGAGAGGTGTCTTTCATCTCTGCTGTTACCACTCACTACTACTATCAGGAGAAGTGATGGAACAAGCAAAAATCGGCATTATCGGCGGCAGCGGCCTCTATCAAATGGAGGGCCTGAGCGATGTCCGCGAAGTGAGTTTGGACACGCCGTTCGGTAAGCCGTCCGACAATTACATTCTTGGCACGCTCGAAGGGCAGAGCGTCGCGTTTTTGGCGCGGCACGGACGCGGGCATAAATTGCAGCCCTCAGAGTTGCCGTTTCGCGCGAATATTTATGGCATGAAGCTGCTCGGCGTTGAGCGCATCATTTCTGCTTCGGCAGTCGGTTCGTTGCAGGAGCAATACGCGCCGACGGATATTTTGATTCCTGATCAATTTTTTGATCGCACACGCGGGCGGCAATCTACGTTCTTTGGCGGCGGTATTGTGGCGCACATCACCTTCGCGCATCCGGTCTGTGACGCATTGTGTGATGTGTTGGAAGCGGCAGGCAAAACAGTGACCACCGACATCACGATTCATCGCGGCGGCACCTATTGTTGTATGGAAGGCCCGGCGTTTTCGACGCTGGCTGAATCGCGGCTCTATCGTTCGTGGGGAATGGATGTGATCGGCATGACAAATTTACAGGAAGCGAAGCTCGCGCGCGAAGCGGAGATTTGTTATGCGACGATGGCGCTCGTGACAGATTATGATTGCTGGCATCCCGATCACGACGATGTCACCGTCGAAATGGTGATTGAGTATCTGAACAAAAATGCGAAGAACGCCCAGCAATTGATTCGGGAAGCCGTGCGTGTCGTCTCAGGGCAGGAACGCACCTGTAAATGCGGGTCGGCGCTCAAACACGCCGTGCTGACGCAACCCGGCGCGATTCCCGCTGAAGCCAAACAACGGCTGGCGGCCATCGTTGGCAAATATTTTGAATAGGTCCATTTCGATTGGTTCGTTTGGGAGGTATTTATGAAAACGAAATCGAATTTTGTGGTTCTGTCATTGCTTGCACTGGCATTTGCCGGGGCGAGCGCGTTGGTCGGCAATGATTGTGCGGACGGTTTTTGCACCGTGAGCAAGGTCTATGCGCAGGTTAATCGCGGCCCGGTTGCGCCGAAGCGTGATCCGTTGCTCGAAAAAGAATCCGCGCATCATCTGGATGTGGCGTGGCAATACTTCAAAAAGAAAGTAGATAAATCTGACCCCGCCGCAACCGAGCGACGAAGCAAAGCCATTGCTGATCGCTTGCTCGAAGTTCTGGATACAAATCCTGCTTTTTCCAGAATTGATGAGGTCAATTACCTGCTCGGCGAGATTTACAATCGCCTGAATGACAAAGACAAGGCGATTCATTATTTGAGCGTCGTGGTGAAAGAGTCACCCGACAGCAAGTATTTCGGGGATGCCAAAAAGCGCCTGGGAGAAATCCAAAATTCAGCCCCAAATAAAGAAGGGAAAGAAAAAAGCTAATGTCATTATTGGTCGTTGGTTCAGTAGCTATTGATTCAGTCAAAACCCCGTTCGGCGTGCGTGAGCGGAGCCTCGGCGGGGCCGCGATGCACTTTTCGGTTTCGGCTTCCTATTTTTCGGAGGTCGCGGTCGTTGGTGTGGTCGGCGAAGATTACACCGATGACGATATGTCGGTCTTTCGGGAACGCAACATCAATACGGAAAATATCCAGCGCATTGCAGGCGGGAAAACGTTTTTCTGGGCGGGCGAATATGGCTTCGATTTAAATACGGCGAAGACACTCGACACGCAACTCAATGTGTTTGGCGACTTCAAACCGCAGCTTTCTGACAGTGCCAAAAAATCGCCGTATTTGTTTCTCGCCAACATTCAACCGTCGTTGCAACGAGAGGTCCGCGAACAGGTGGATTGCAAATTCGTGGCGATGGACACGATGAATTATTGGATCGAGAGCGCACGCGAAGAGTTATTGAAAACGCTTGCCGTCGTGGATTGCGTAATTATCAATGACGCAGAAGCGCGCGAATTGGCCGGCGAATCGAACCTGATCAAAGCGGCCAAAAAGATTCTAACCTTTGGCCCGAAAATGTTGATCGTCAAACGCGGCGAATATGGCGCGGCCTTGTTTACGAAGGATTCCTACTTTGCTACCGTTGCCTTCCCTTTAGAAAGCGTATTCGATCCGACCGGCGCAGGCGACAGTTTTGCGGGCGGCTTTATGGGATACATTGCCAAACACGACAATTTGGACGAAGGCACGATCCGTCGTGCCATCATTCACGGCTCGGTGATGGCGTCGTTCAATGTCGAAGAATTCAGTTGTGATCGGCTGCGCCGTTTGACGCGCCCGGAAATCGCTGATCGGGTCGATGAATTTCGGAAATTTACTCATTTTTAGGTGGTGGCTGGTGGTTGGTGGCTGGTGATCGGCTGATTGTAAGCGACCAACCACCGACCACCGACCACCAAACACTATGCAATTCCACAAATACCAGGCTCTCGGTAATGACTTCATCGTGATTCGTGAATCGGAACTGCGAACCGTCACCACCGATTACGGCGAATTTGCCAAACGCATCTGTGATCGTCATTTCGGTGCCGGTGCAGATGGCATGGAAGTTGTGCTGGATCGCAAGAAGGCTGACGATGCTGATTATGAAATCCGCCTCTACAATGCAGATGGCGGAGAGACCCCGATTTCCGGCAATGGCACGCGCTGCGTCGGAGCGTTTTTGTATGTGGCGGAGCGGTGGCTGAAGCCTAAAATCCGCATTGCTACTGCCGTTGGCATAAAAACCTTGACGCTGCTGGATCGGGAAGGTGGATACTGCGAATTCAGAATGGAAGTTGGAACGCCGAAGTTTGCGAGTTCTGAAATCCCCCTCAATATTGACCCGCCGCTTGCCCAGGTCATTCGACAGCGGTTCCAGGTGGATGGGCAGGAAATTGAATTTACTGCGACTTCGATGGGCAATCCGCATTGCAGTATTTTCGTTGATGATTTTGAGGCCTTGGATTGGCGCAGACTGGGCGCGATCATTGAAACTCATCCCGCCTTCCCGGATCGGACCAACGTTGAATTTGTTCGCGTGCTGAGCCGTGATGAAATCGAAGTGCGATTTTGGGAGCGGGGCGTTGGTGAAACGCTGGCTTCGGGGACCGGCTCTTGTGGTGCGGCATTGGCCGCAATGCTCAACGGATTGGTCGAACGCAAGGTCCAGGTGAAAACCGCTCGCGGCGCGATGGAAGTCGAATGGCGCGCCGATGATGTTGTGACACAAACCGGCGAAGCGCGGGCCGTTTTTTCTGGCGAGTGGATTCGATGAATGCCTTGGTTGTTTTGACTACGACGGAGACGCCGCAGCAAGCCGAACAGCTTGCGAATTTGTTGGTTGACCGTGAACTTGCTGCCTGCGTCCAAATCCTGCCGCCCATGACTTCGATCTATCGCTGGCAGGGGAAGATTGAACGAGCGACAGAAACGTTGTTGCTCATCAAAACCACTCGTGAAACTTACCCGACGCTTGAAACCTTGATTCGAGCCAATCATCCGTACCAAACGCCTGAAGTGATCGCGCTTCCGGTCGAAGCGGCCTCCAACGATTATCTGACGTGGCTGACAACTTCCGTCAAAACATAAGTCAAATCCCCCTGCCTTGTGGTAAATTATCTGCACCTCCCCTCAGCCGAAAAAAAACGAAAATAGGGGAAGCACATGCGAATTTTAGTAATCGAAGACGAACAAAAAATGGCCGACCTGCTAAAACGCGGGTTGGAAGAAGAAGGTTTTTCGGTCGAGGTGGCTTACGATGGCGACACTGGGCTTAAAACCGGAAAAGAACGCAAATTTGACATCCTTCTGCTTGACGTCACGCTGCCGGGGATGGATGGTTTTACGGTTGCCCGTGAACTCCGTGCCGCGAATATCAAAACACCGATTCTGATGTTGACGGCCCGCGATTCAACTGACATGAAAGTGCAAGGGTTGGACAGTGGGGCTGATGATTACGTGACCAAGCCCTTTGCCTTTGCCGAATTGTTGGCGCGCCTTCGTGCGCTGTTGCGTCGCGCTGAAGACATCACCAAATTGCAGATCGGCGATCTTGTTTTAGACCTGATTCATCGCAAGGTCACGCGAGGCGGCGAAGAAGTGCAATTGACTGGCAAGGAATTCAATCTGCTCGAATTTTTTATGCGGCACCCGGATGAAATCCTGTCGCGCGAAACCTTGTCTGAGAAAGTCTGGCATGAAACATTCGATGCTCTGACGAACGTTATTGACGTGTACATCAACTACCTTCGCAACAAAGTGGATCGCAACCGCGAACCCAAGCTGATTCACACGATTCGCGGCGTTGGATATATGCTGAAGACACCGGAAAAGCAGGCTTGACCCTGGCTGTTTATTTCGTGCGTTATTGCCAGGTTTAGCGATGTGGTGGCACCTTACGCCGAAAGATTGGGCGCGTCTTCATCAGCGGGAAGCCGCTGTTCTCGGTAAAGCCGAATACTATCTACTTAAGGCAAGCTCCTTAGGTGTCAGAAGTCTTCACTTCCTCG
>JAEUQN010000163.1:0-16370 GCA_016789725.1 Blastocatellia bacterium
GAAAACCTTAGCATAAAGTACAAGGCAAAAAGCTAACTCATTGGTTCTTTTACCTTAAAGTTAATTACAGGCTCTAGAAAAAGGGAAAGTATCTTTTATCTCATCGTCATCTTTTCATTGACAGTGGCTATGACAGGGTGTGAGCCTGCGGTCGGATATGCGCCTGAAGGTTGGTCGAAAACAGACCATACTACTTGGGCCAAGAATTACGAGGAGTTCAGAATAGAAATTTCCGAAATTGGCGGAATGTTGCATCACGAATACAGTAATTCTCTGATTACTCTAACTCCGAAAGTTGATACGGATATTTTGATAAAAAGCGTGATTCTCAAGACATCTGATCAAACATACAGCGCAAGTTTGGAAAAAAGAAACCTCTATCGGGTTAATGAAAAAGTAACCGATACGGCTGTGATATGGACATTTAATAAACGGCTTCCTGATGTCTTTCGCCCACCGCTTGAAATTCAAATCACCTTGTTGGTTGGCTCACAAGAGAAATCGTTGGTTTCCCCTTTATCGAAGGTTTTTGGGTTTTAGTTTTCTTAGCCCAATACTGCCTAACTTGGCATTATGCGCGCTTATCTTCCCGCTTACGATTTACAAACGCCCGCCAATCTCGCGGAAGCTCTGCACCTACTCGCGGATGCGCCAAACGTTTGGAAACCCTTTGCAGGCGGGACGGATTTGATGGTGTTGCTCGAAGCGGGCAAGCTCGCCCACAAACAATTCATCAGCCTCTGGCATTTGCCCGAACTGCGTGGCATTGCCGTCACCGACGATTCCATCACGCTTGGTGCGATGACGACGTATTCACAGATTCAGGCGCATCCGATTTTGCAAAGCGAATTCCCGTTGCTCTGTCAGGCGGCGAGTTGGACGGGGAGTGTGGCGATTCAGAATCGCGGGACGATTGGCGGGAATATTGCGAACGCTTCGCCAGCGGCGGATTCGTTGCCTGCGTTGCTCGTGTATGAAGCGGAACTCGAACTTGTTTCGGCGAGCGGTTCGCGTTGGATTCCGTATCAAAGCTTTCACACGGGCTACAAACAAATGGTGCTGCGGAGCGATGAGCTGATCAAAGCGATTCGCTTGCCGCGCACGACTGCGAATTGGATTCAGCATTCGCGCAAAGTCGGGACACGCAAGGCGCAGGCAATTTCCAAAGTCTGCATCGCGGTGCTGGCAAACATTGAAAATGACACGATCCAAGACATTCGTCTTGCGCTTGGCAGCGTTGCACCTGTGCCGGTGCGATGTATGCAAACCGAAGCAGTGTTGCGCAGTCGTGTGATGGATGATGCTACGATCAATGCGGCGCGTGTTGCGTTGACGAATGAAATCGCGCCGATTGATGACGTGCGTTCGACGGCGGCGTATCGTTTGCGTGTCGCGGCGAATTTGTTGGAAGACTTCTTATTGAACCACGGGGAGCACGGGGAACACGGGGAAAAAAATTGATGATGAATTGCAGTTGCTGTTTGAGCGTATTCTTCTCGTCTCGTTTTTTACTCCCCGTGTTCCCCGTGCTCCCCGTGGTTCATCTTACTTAGAAAGACAAATCCTTGACGCCCACCGATCAATTCCTGCGCAGTGCTTTATTGCCGACCGAAGCCAATCAGCTCCGGTTGCGGGCGCTTGCGTCATCATCCGATTTGGATTGGGCGATGATCGTGGCCCGCAGCAAGGCACGAGGGACGGCATCGCTGTTGCGCTACAACTTGTCGCGTGCTTCGTTGCTGGATGCCGTGCCAACCGCCGAGCGCGATTTCCTGGCGACGGAAAGTCAGGAGTGGGCGGCGAAGCAGCAAGTCTATGTGTTAGAAGCGACGCGCTTGATGCAGGCCTTGCAGGAGAAGGGAATCGCTTCGTTGCCGTTGAAAGGCGCGGCGTTGATGCTGGGGAATTATTATCCGCTGCCCGGTTTGCGTTCGGCAGTGGACATTGATTTGCTGGTCGCTCCAAGTGAAGCGGACGCGGCGTTTGCGATAGCGGAGGCGCTTGGATTTGTGCGCTATCACGTGCCGAAGCCGGTGCGTGTGCCGTTGCCTTTGCCACATGAATTGCGTCACTTGCCGATTATGCGCGGGCCACATGGCGTGTTGATGGAGATGCACTACCGCGCGTTTCACGATCTGCGCACCGGACGCGATTTTACGTTTGCAGATATGCAACCGCGCGCGACGACTCGCAATGATGTGTTATTGCCTGCTGCTGAAGACATCGCGTTACATTTAATTCAGCATTCCATCGTGGATTTAGGCAGCGCGTATACGGCTTGGCGAACGCTCGCCGATTTGCATTTTCTCTTTGCAGCGGAGCCTCAAACACGAGAAAAGTTGTTGGCGCGGGCGGACGAATTTCAATTGCGCAGTGCGGCCACGCTTGCGCTCGAAACGTTGCAGGTGTTGGAGGATGTGCGCGTCGAACACGCGAGTTCATTTGTGCGAATGTTGCTGGATGCGGCCATCGGTGAGGCGATGTCAGGCACGATGGAAGCCGCGCGTTTATTCGAGTATTTGGATTTGCGCCAGCAACCTGTAGCCAAACTCAGGCATTTGTATGCGCTCCTGACGGCGGCGAAAACAGGCGATCACGTTGCTGCCGCACATCAACCTGCCAGCAAGCTGAAACGTGCCATCAGATTGCTGCGAAACTTCCATTGGCAGGGTGTGACGGTCGCCGATATGCGACGTGTACTCGCGCTCCGTAAAATCGCGCTGCGCAAATAATCCTCTTCCGAACTTCCTCGCCAGTGCCAGCGTACAGAAGTCTGCCACGCTAAATTTCACTAACTATTCAAACCATGAGGAACTTTATGAAACGGAAAACGACCCAATTGTTTGGCGTGATGTTTGTGGTTGCGTTGTTGGCAACCAGCATCTTCGCACAATCTGACGCTAAAAAGACGGTGGAAGACAATCGCGCGCCGATTGTAAAAGAGACCGAGTCTGCGTGGAAACGGGCGAAGAAATGGACCTTGGATTACATTGAGGCAATGCCGGAAAGCGCGATGAACTTCAAGCCAACGCCTGAAGTCCGCAGCTTTGCCGAACAAATGCTGCACCTCGCGTTTTGGAACTTTGGCCTGCTTGAAGGCGCGGGCGGCAAAGCCAATCCGTATGGCAAGAAACAGGAGGACCTGGAAAAACGCGATGACATGAAAACGAAAGCGGCGCTTCGGAAGGTGGTGGCAGAAAGCTATGACATCGTGCTGGCGGAAATTGCGGGACTGACTGAGGCAAAGCTCATTGAGCAAACAACATTCTTTGGTCGAAAATATACGCGGATGTCGGTCTTGAATATCGCTCTGGATCATCAAACCCATCATCGCGGGCAAACGACACTGTACTTGCGATTGAAGGGTGTGACGCCGCCGCCGGAATCATAAAAGGTGTCAGGTGTTGGGTGCTAGGTGTTAGGGCAATCCCTGATACCTAACACCCAATACCTAGCACCCAACACCCTCTTACTGCTTGCTGCCATCTGCTCCGGCGGCTTGCGAGGCGACGGCTTCAGGTTTTTGTTTTTGTAGCAACTCTGTTCCGTAGCGAATCGGGACGCCAAACTTGGCGGGCGAATTGTCGAGGACGGCTTGATTGATGCCGATGACTTTGCCGTTCGCGCCGAAAATCGGGCCACCGGAACCGCCATCGCTGGTGGCGGCATCGTGAACGATACGACGCGGCAACAAATCACTGATATGGCCTTGCGTGGTTAGTGGGCGAATCAGCTCACGCGCACCCAATTCATTCAGGACGGATTTGAGCGAAGAACGCCGATTCAGCGATAAGCCCTGGCGCTCTTTGTCATCCACCTTTGCCATCAAACCGTCCAGTCCCGCTGGATAGCCAATTAACACCATCGGTTGGCCGCTGACCGCACTAATTGTGCTGTTGTCTTTAACCTCATCGAGTGGCAGCACTGGCAGCAACTTGAGGTCAGTCTCGCCTAATTGGAAGCTACACAATGCCACGTCGTCTGCTGTCGAAACTTCCAAAGTATGTAGTAAAAACGGCTGCTTCACTTTGGGGAAGTAGGCATAGAGTTCTTTCAACCGGGGCCGCAATCCGTAATTGCGCAAGACACCTGTGACCGGGTCATCGTCCCAGGGTTGAATGACGTGCCGATTGGTTAGGATCATTCCGGTCGAAACCTGAAACCCTGTCCCAATAAATTCAATGTCGCTGGGCGGACCGTTGCCGTCTACACTGATATTTACTGCACCATTTGGCCCCAACAAATTGCCGGATTCGCCGCCGTCTTTATATCGCGCTTCACGTCCTGAACGCGGGTCATAATAGGTGTACACCCCATAAACCAAACAGACGCCCGCTCCATATTGTTCGACCAGGCTGGACGGCAAGGCCAGTGCCGTTTGCGCATCTTTGACTTGCGTTTGTGCCTCAAGAATGTCCTGACGCATCTTCTCAATCTGCGATTGAATTGCGTTGACATCGTTGTTGAGCTTGGCGGCTTGATTGGTATTGATACGTACCGCCAAGAAATTTAGTACATTGACATAAATCAGTGAACCAATTGCCAGTGCAATCACGCCGAGTCCAATGAACAAATAACGGCGCGGGATTTCAGCCGCCAATTCGCGTAGCAGTTGCTTGACGAAGACGATGGCGACATCCGTGCGAGGCGCTCTGGCGTGTTGATTGGCGGGTAAGGTTTTGGTTTCGGTTTCGGTTTCAGTGCGAGTGCGTGAGAGGACTGCCGTGCCGAGTTGTAAAGATTCCGCTAGTTCAAACGAAGGCGAAAGAGAAAAGAATCGCAGGCGCACACCCGTTGTCCCAAAACTGAATGTATCGCCGTCACGAATCGCTTCGCCAATGACAACCATCTCGCCATCGCGGATCAATTGCGTCTCGTCGAGCATTTCTGTGACGCGATAGGGGCCTTCTTCGGCGCTCAACGTCAGCAGGACAGCGGTTGGAGGAAAGTGAAGATCCTCATCACGAAAGCTCAGATCACAGCTTGGGGATGTGCCGATGGTGATGGTTTTCTGATGGAAGACTCTGGTTTCTGGCTGTTCCACCCCAGCCAGTCGAATCACGATTCCGGTCATAAATTTTGATTTGTAAAACTCACCCGCTCAATCCTGCGGATAACGCGCAGGCGACCCTTAAATCGCAGTATAGCGCAGTTGAGATCACTTGCACGTTAAATTTTATGGGGATGCTAACCGAAGAGCCGCATTGTAATGGATGCAGCGACGAATGAACAGCGGACGAGCGCTAGCCGTGAGAAAGTTGTTGAATTGCTTCAACCATAGCGGTTGGCATAGGGGCAATGAATCGCATTTCCTCGCCAGTTGAAGGGTGTCGAAACGCCAATAAGTGCGCGTGTAGCAACTGGTGTTTTAATCTGAAACCGGGAATAGATTGCAACCCGGTTTTTTCCTCGCCCTTGTAGACCTGATCGCCGACAATCGGATGCCCGATGTGGGTGCAATGAATTCGTAGTTGATGTGTGCGCCCGGTCAATGGTTCGAGTTCCATCAAGGTATGCTGCGCGAAACGTTGTTTGACGGTGAAATTAGTTTGCGAGGCATCGCCGGTTTCATAGACGCCCCAGCGCGGCCACGTTTGCGGATTATGTCCGATGGGCGCGTCAATGGTTCCGGTTTCTTCCATGACGACGCCATGAACCAGGGCCAGATAGTGTTTCTTGACGCGGCGTTCCCGAAAGGCCTTGGACACGATGCGGTTGGCGCGTTCGGTTTTGGCGAGGGCAATCACGCCTGAAGTATCGCGGTCGAGACGATGCAATAAAATCGGACGTGGAACAGAAGTTGGTCGTTTAGGACTGTGCAACAAATGATACGCAATCGCATTCATTAACGTGCCGGATTTTTCCTTATGGCTCGGATGCGAGAGTAATCCGACAGGCTTGTTCACGATTAACAAATCTTCGTCTTCAAACAGCACTTCAAGCGGAATCTTCTCCGGCATGGCTGAAGTCGGTGCGTCGGGATCAAGTTGGATTGTGATTTGATCGCCGACCTGCACAATCCAACCGGAAAAAGTGGTTCGCCCGTTGAGTCGCGCATCGCCCTGTTTGATCGCGGTGCGCAATCGGGTCAGGCTGATGGCGGGGAATTGCAAGGCCAGAAATTGATCCAGACGCAATCCCTTGGCTTCAACAGTGAAGCTGAATTGCTGGGGGAGCTGGTTATTGGATTGAGAAGGAGGCATATAGGGCGAGCTGCTGAGATCAAAGTTAGAGCGGCTGACGGCCTGCAAAACCGGCCTCCAGATCGTGCCACCACTCGATGCGATCCTCGCCCAGCAACCAGCACAGATACACGACACGGCCTTCGTGCAGGGCAGGAAAGTCGCACAGACCTCGCTCCATATCTTTGATCTCCACGCCCAGGCTGTGAATTCTTTGAAGGTAATCCATCGTCGTGAATAACGCGTGTGCGTATCGCACTCCGACCTCTGTTCCCCCACCTTCGTTCGCGTGTTTGTGGGCGCGTTTCGCTTCAAGAGCAAATCGCTGCAAAACGGCGCGCTCCGCCTTGAGCGCCAGGAATAGGCGGCGTAACTCTGGTAACAGGCTGTTGGCTTCTTCCAAGGTAAATATTTTCATCGGCGATGACGTTTGTAGCGCGGGAAAAATTCCTCGTAGTAATAACGTTTGAACGCATCAATCACGATGCCTTCAAATTGTGTGTCGCGTCCAGCTTCCAGCAACGCGATGACTTCATCCAAAGGCATTGGATCACGGTAATGCCGCTTCACCGTTAAGGCATCAAACACATCTGCGACAGCGATGATCAACGCTTCAATCGGAATCTCTTCGCGTTTCAAGCCACGCGGATAGCCTTTGCCATCGGGGCGTTCGTGGTGACAACTGGCGACGTGCGGAACGTCCTTTAACCCTTCACTGAATTTGATTTTTGAGAGAATGCTCAGCGTATATTCGGGATGCTGTTTGATTTCTTCATATTCTTCTGCGGTCAATTGCGATGGCTTGCATAAAATGTCATCGCGGACGCCGATTTTGCCGTAATCGTGGAGCAGTCCTGCATAATAGGTCAGCCGTTGTTCGTTTGCCGACAAATTCATGTACCGGGCAATTGCCGCCGAATATCCTGCCACGCGCCCCGAATGTCCGGCGGTGATTTCGTCGCGCGCGTCAATGGTCAACGCTAACCCATGAATCATGTTTTCGCAGACACGCTCCTGCTCGGCTTTGGCGTCCAGGGTCTCCAACATCGCACCTGCCTGGTTTCCAATCGCTGTCAGCATTTCCAACTCATCACGCGAAAATGCCCGTGACGTCGAACCGAGATAGCAAACGCCATAAATTTGCTTGCTCGACGCTAGTGGCACGCACAGGTAAAACAGCTCGGCCCGTTGAACTGGAAACGAACCGCGCCGCGCTTCTCCGGTGGCAAAGACGGCTTCGATGGTGTTGGCAGGAATCCTGTGACGGATCTGTTGTTGGATTGGTTGGAGACGTTGGGTGCCGCGGTCATACAGCCAGGCTTCGTTGTCGGTGGCAACACGCAGCGTGCGCGTTGAGTGAAGTAAGCATTCCACCACTGCCACCGCGCTCGTACATCGCATCAGTGCTTGATTGATTTGATTTAGAAACCCCAGGCTGATGCCGGGAGCTGCTGTTGCTACTGTTCCAACAAAAGGAACCGCTTCTTCAGAACGCAAGGTCAGTACTGCACCGTACTCGACGGCTTCATCAAGCTGACTAATTTTTTGTAATTCACTCAAAGCACTTGGAGAGTAATTCGACGGCACAGAAGCCTCAGTCGCAAATTTCGGCGCGACAGGCTTCGGGGAGTTTAGTTCAGTAGTCGTCATTTATCGTTCCCACGTTGTTCGCAGTACCGCCCATGAAAATTCATCAACTCATCGGCAATGCACCAATGGCGGGCAATCATTCCTGCACAACTTTACAGGTTGGCGCGATCCCAAACATGGTAAACAGGCTGAGCTTCGGTGAGTAAACCGGGGTCAAGCTGGTAATCTCGCCATCTCAATTTCAGGGCAATCAATCTATCTCATACGGGGCAAAAGCAGTGTGCGGAATTCATTCGGCGAAGTCAAGCAGAGGCGCGAAAACAAAGGGTTGATTTACGAATGATGAAGAAAAACTTTAAGTGCTTAGACGTCGTTTGTCACTACTCGGCTCAACTCATTTCACACCTACAATATTTAGTGTGATGAGCAGTGCGCGCTGGGTTCCCAGATGACTATTTGTAATCTCGAACGATTCGTCGAGCGCGTGCGCATTGCGCCCAATGCCGCCACCGCCAATCGTGATGGCAGGGATGTTGAGGCTCATTGGAATGTTGGAATCCGTGCTGCCCGCGCCAAATTGAGATTTGAGGCCGAGTGCTGCATCGGCTGCTACCGCCGCTTGCACAATAGGTGCTTCGCCGGTCTGTTCGCCGACCGGGCGTTTGCCAACGAGATTGACGTCAACGGTTAACTTTTTCTCGTGCTTCCAGAACTCATTTTCTTCTTTTAGCGAATCCTGAATCGCCTGCTGGAATTGAGCATCCAACTTCGCCAGCGCCGCACCGCTTTCACTGCGCATATCCACTTCCATCCAGGCTGTGTGGGCCACGGAATTCACCGAGGTGCCGCCTTCGATGCGACCGACATTGAACGTGGTCTTCGGCGTTTTTGGGACTTCAAAGCGGGAAATCTTTTCAATTGCACGACCGAGCGCGTGAATAGGACTCGGTAAGCCAAATGCGCCATAACTATGCCCACCCGGCCCTTTGAAGGTCACCCGATAGCGGTTGCTGCCGACGCCCGTGTTGATGGTCCTGGTTCCGGTGCCATCCACCGAAATGAAATGCGTGATACGTCCTTTGAGTTCTGTATTGAAGAGATATTTCACGCCGCGCAAATCGCCCAGCCCCTCTTCGCCGACGTTGGCGACGAAAATGATCGTCCCTTTCGTGGTGATCTTCGCTTCGTTAAGCGCGCGCGCTACGGTCAGAATTACGGCTAATCCACGACAATCATCGCCAATGCCAGGACCTTTCAGGACATTGCCCTCGCGCGTTACTTTGACATCGGTGTCTTCGGGGAACACCGTATCAAGATGCGCGGCAAGCACGAGCGTCGCGGCACTGCTCTCGCCGGGACGTTCGCCGATGACATTGCCTTCTTTGTCAATGCGGACGTTTTTCAGCCCTAATTCTATGAAACGTTGCTGGTAATACGCCGCGCGCTTTTCCTCTTTGAAAGGCGGCGCAGGAATTTCGCAGGTTTTGATCTGCTCGTTGATCGTTTCTGGCTCGATGGTTTTGATGTAGTCCAACGCACGGCGCACTTGCGGATTGGAGGCGGTTGACGATTGTGCGACGGCGATGGTGGTAAGCGCCGACATCAGTATGAATGTGAAAAACAGAATCTTGGACATTTATCTTCTCCTGAATTTGCTGACCGCTTTTTGCGAGATGCGCAGGTCAATTTTTTGGTCGTCGGCGAATTTTTGGAAGATGGCGTAAAAGGCGTCGCGGTCGCGGGCTGTAATGACTGCCGCTGCGTCCGCTGTTTCCAGCACGTATGGATAACCATTGCCGACGATCACTTCAGCGCGAATCAAATCCAGCACTTCATCGAGCCAACCCGCTTTGTGAATCCAGAGCGGAATTTCCAAACGCGCAGGCGGTAAACTCGAATGCGTTTTCAAATAAGTAAAGCCGATGCCACGCCGATATTCGGCAAAACTTTCCAGAACACCTTGTTGCTTTTTGTCAGCGCTGCCGCGCGCGCAAACAAACAGCGGCGTGCGGTCGCCCCACTTCAGCCCATCGTTGACCAATTGCGCGTCGTGAATCTTGTCGGATTCGCGCAAAGAAAAGCAGTTTTCCAGCAGATGCGTCAAATCGCGCGCGTAACTAGTGTCCACGTACCCGACGAGCGGCACCCGTGTTTCTTCCGAACAGCGCAGCAATTGCAACACCAGGCTTGTATATTCCATCCGCTGATCCTCCTGCAAACGATCCACGAACGAAATCACCAGTGAACTGTCAAATAAGGCGAGCGGTCGTTTCTCAAATAATTTCGGGTCTGCCGCGATTTGCTGCATCAATCGGCATAACGTCGTGATTTCCAATGCAAAGCGTTTCAGGTTTACCTGGCTTTCTGACACGATTCGTTCGCCATTGAATTCGATCATTAAATCATCCGGCGCAAGCACCTGAAAGTCAGCGTCTTTGACATAACTACCGGCACGCGTGTGAGCATTGATAAACCAGGCGACTTGCACGGCGGCAACCGGGATGCTGAATTCTTTGACAGGCAAAATCTGGCTGCCATCGGCGGCAAAGGTCGTATGATGAAGCAAGGCTTCGGCGGCCCAATGCCGTGCATTTTCGTGATTGTGGAAATCCTGTGGAAATCGAAAGCACAGCGTCGGCGCGGCATCAAATTCTTCGGTAGGCAAGGCACCCGGAGTTGGCAAATGAGCGACGCTGCGCTGAATTTCCGCGCTCGACAAGGCGGCAAATTTTGCTAAAGCTTCGGCGTACACCTGGGCGTCGCTGCGGGCATTATCATTATAATTGCGGAAACCTGCCTGTTTGGCTTGAAGCTGCGCAAAAATTTTGTCGCGGAAAATCATAGGGATTTTAGATATGCGATTTTAGGTTTTGGATTGTAGCTTGCACGGCGTTCAGGCTCAATTCGGAAACAAGAATAAAGACCGAACTTTTTAATCCCAAATCCAAAATCCCCAATCCAAAATTATTCTGCATCCTTGCGAACCTTTTATCCCTGTGGTAGTTTTCCGGTTGTTTTACCGCACCACTATTACAATTTTTCGTTACCAACAAACTTCGGAGGCACTGTATGACCATTACCGAACGCAAGAATGGCAACGTCACGATTCTCGACGTGGAAGGAAAAATCCTTTTAGGAGAAGGTGACGTCCAACTCAATAAGAAAATTGCTGATTTGATTAGTCGTAAAGATACCAAAATTCTGCTCAATCTGTCCCAAGTCCCGTATATGGATAGCGGCGGATTAGGCGAAGTCGTCCGCAGCTTCACTACCGTCAAACGTGAAGGCGGCGAGTTAAAGCTGGTTGGCGTGACGGCGCGCATCAAAGATTTGATGACGATCACCAAGCTCCACACCGTATTTGACATCTTCGATACCGAAGCCGAAGGCGTAGGGAGCTTTTCGTAAAGCAGTGAGCAGTGAACAGTTAATAGTAAACAGCAGATCGCTGCTATTAACTGTTCACTATTAACTGTGGCCCTTAGCCAGTGTTTCTCATTCCCGCCGCAATCCCATTGATTGTCAGCAAAATGGCATAGAGCAACTGTTCCCGCTCTTCGGCTTTGCCCTTGTGCGCCCGCAAGCGCGCAAGCAATTCCACTTGCAAATGACTCATCGGATCAACATACGGATTGCGCACAGCAATTGACCGTTGCAGCACGGGTTGTTTTTCCAGTAATCGCTTTTCGCCCGTGACCTGAATCACCACGCGACACGAGCGGTCATACTCGTCTTCAAGCAATGCAAAAATTCGTTGGCGAAGATCGGGGGAAACTAACGTTTCGGCATATTGCCGCGCGATCTGAAAATCCGTTTTCGCCAGCGCCATTTCGATGTTGGAAATGGTGGTGCGAAAGAACGGCCATCCTTCATACATTTCGCGCAACACCTGCAAATTCGCGCGCGGCTTTTTGCTGATGAAATCCTCCAGCGCAGTTCCGACCGCCAGCCAACCGGGCAGAATGTGGCGGCTCTGCATCCAGCCGAAAACCCACGGGATCGCGCGCAAATCGTCCAGACTTTTTGAGCCTTGTTTGCGTTTTGTCGGACGTGAGCCGATGCGCATGTGCTGCAATTCCTCGACCGGCGTCGCGCTGATGAAATAATCATAAAAGCCCGGCGTTTCGCGCACGAAGCGGCGATAGGCGTCAAACGCATCCGCCGAAACCTCTTCCATAATCGCCTTCCATTGCGTGAGTTTCTCGTCATCCACTTGCGCCTGTCGTTGTACGCTTGCCGCAATCACTGCGCCAGTTGTCAATTCCAAACTGCGCAAGGCGATGTCGGGCAGCGAGTATTTGCCCGAAATGACTTCGCCCTGTTCCGTCGTTTTGATGCGTGCCGCCACCGTTCCCGGTGGCTGCGCCAGAATCGCTTCGTGCGTTGGCCCGCCGCCGCGTCCAATCGTGCCGCCGCGTCCGTGAAATAAACGCAACTCAATATTGTGCACGCGCGCCACGTCCCATAAACTTTCCTGCGCTTTGAAGAGCTCCCAACTCGACGTCAAAATGCCGCCGTCCTTGCTGCTGTCCGAATAGCCAATCATTACTTCCTGCAAGTCACTTTGCGAGGCTAGAACCCGCGAGTAAACTGGGTTCTCAAACAATCGGCGCATCACATCCGGCGCTCGCTGCAAGTCCTCAATCGTCTCGAACAGTGGCGCGACCGCGAGGCGCGAAGCACCATCACAAACAAACAAGCCCGCTTCTTTGGCTAAGACCAACACCGCAAGCAAATCACTAACCTCACGCGTCATGCTCACGATGTAGGTGCGGATGCCGCGTTGACTGATTTCATCCAGCGCCCGACGTGCAACGCGAAACACGTTCAGCGTCTCGATGGTTTCTGCGCTGTAATCCGCATCGAAGGCGACGAGTGGGCGAGGCGTAGACAGTTCGTTCGTCAGCCATTGCGTGCGCTCGTCCTCGCTCATTTGCCCATAATCTTTGGCGAATCCCAGCGCGCGCGTGATTTCTGTTAACGCCGCCAAATGACGATCACTATGTTGTCGCAAATCAAGTTGCGCGAGGTGCAGGCCAAACGCCGCAACCTGGCGCATCAGCTTATCAATCGCGGTCGCCGCCAGCATCGCCTGATTGGCACGCAAGCTGTCGCGTACCAATTTTAGATCGTCCCAGAGCTGCTGTGCATTTTGATAAACCGGCGGCGCGGAAGCCTTGCGTACTGCCGCGAGCATTGGCAGGCCTGGTCGCGTCGAAATCAACGGATGATGTTGTTCAATTTGCAGCACTGAGGCCAGATCGTAATTGCGTCGCAGTGTGTTTTCGAGGCGCGCATAGATGAAAGAGAGCTTTTGCCGATATGGTTCTTCGACGTTGCGTTCCGCCACCAGCGAAGCCGTGATCGGAAATAGCGGTTTATCTCGCTCAATCGAAGCGAGCAATTCTTTTGTCGCCGGAGCGTACCGCGAAGATTCGCTGATGCGATGCCCCAGCTCATTCACTGCTGCTTCGTATTTGCGCAGCACTTGCCGTTGCATCAGCCGTAACGCCTCCCACGTGACTTCCGGCGTAACGTAGGGATTGCCGTCGCGGTCGCCGCCAATCCACGAACCAAAGCGTAGCGGCGCGATGCCGTCCGGCAGTTTTACGTCAGGAAAATGTTTGCCCAGCACGCGTTCTAATTCGTCCAGCATCGTCGGCAATTCTTCAAACAAGGTAGCGTCGAAGTAATACAAACAATTGCCAACTTCGTCGAGCACGGTCGGTTTGACGTGCCGCACTTCATCGCTTTGCCAAATGGATTCGATCTCCGCCGCAAGCTGTGCATTCAGGGCTTTGAGCTTCTTGGGTGAAAGTTCTTTGCTATCAAATTCGCCGAGCAAGTTCGAGATGCGGCGATGTTTTTCGAGCATCGTGCGCCGCGCTGCCTCAGTGGGATGCGCCGTAATGACCGGGCGAATTTCCAGTTTGCGCAGCACGGTTTGTAAATCCACCGCTGCAATCTTGGCTTCGCTTAAAATCTGAAACGTGTGCGCCAGCGAGCCGCGCTGTGGCGAATCGGGCGTGTGCAATTCGTACCACCGTTTGCGGCGAATGCGATGATATTGCTCGGCAATGTTGGCCAATTGAAAGTACACGGAAAACGCGCGAATCACGCCAATCGCTTCGTCCAGCGTCAAACTGGCGAGCAGCTTTTTCAGTTTCTTCTCGGTGGCACGCGAATGCTCCGTACGAAGCTGTTTGCACAACGCGCGCACTTCTTCTTCAATCGCAAACAATCGCTCGCCGCCGAGCCGCTTCAACGTTTCGCCCAGCAAATCGCCGAGCCGATGAATGTCTTCACTCAGGGGCAAATCTTTCGCTAGGGCCGGAGTAGGTTTGGTTTTGTTCATAGCGGAATCATAGATAGAATTTGCGTTGTGGCAAGGGTTGCGCTTCTCTTGATGAGCCGTATACTTGCTCGCAGGAGGAAAAAACTATGACTCCCTTCCCGCAACAAAAAGCTGAGCCGTTGTACACCATCGAAGAATATCTTGCCTTCGAGCGTGAAGCCGAAGAACGACATGAATATCTGGACGGCGTAATTTATGCGATGGCGGGCGAAAGCCCGGAACACGACGATATTTCGACAAACTTGATTGGAGAGTTACGCGCAGCGTTGCGCGATACGCCTTGTCGTGTGCGTGCGAAAGACACCAAAGTGTTGAGCGGTGCGCAATTGCGCCGCAGTCGCAAAGGCTTGTTTTCCTACCCTGATGTTGTTGTGATTTGTGGTGAGCCGCAGTATCTGGACATGCATCGTGATGTGTTGCTCAATCCGCAAGTCATTATCGAAATCCTTTCCGACAGCACCGAAGCCAAAGATCGTGGTGCCAAGTTCATTCGCTATCGCCAGCATCTGCTTTCATTGACGGATTACATTCTCGTTTCGCAACATGCTCCTTTGATTGAGCATTTCATTCGCCAAGCTGATGGCGATTGGTTGAGTCGGACGTTGCAGGGACTGGACGCACGCCTGACGATTGCATCGCTCGGTTGCAAGATTCCGTTGTCGGAAATTTATCGGCTCGTATCATTCCCTCCTGAAGAGATAGAGTGGGAAGAAGACGCACCCCATGAACGAGACAGCAACGCGTAGAATTCGATCCCTATCGTGGCGGAGCACATCACAATCTGAAATTTTATGAAACCCCTTTTGATTGGAATCAGCCTGATGCTGACGTTGCTGTGGAGCACAGCGAGTCAGCCGCCTACGTACGATTTGCTCATTCGCAATGGCCGCATCGTGGACGGCACAGGCAACCCTTCCTTCGTCGGCGATGTAGCACTACGTGACGGACGCATCGCGGCGTTGGGCAAGCTTACGAACGCCGCAGCCAAACGCACGATTGACGCGCAAGGGTTGATCGTCGCGCCCGGTTTTATTGACATTCACAACCACTCCGACGACACGATTCTCGAAGACGGCAACGCCGAAAGCATGGTGCGGCAAGGCGTGACTTCGATGATCTTTGGCGAAGGTCTTTCGGCTGCGCCGACGGCGAAGTACAAAGATTTTGCAAGCTACTTTGCCGATGTGCAGAAACGCGGGGTTGCAACAAACATCGGTTCATACATCGGCTCTGGCACAGTGTGGCTCAGCGTTCACGGGGATCGCGGCGGCAAAGCGACTGCTGAAGAACTACAACGAATGCGTGCTGTCGTAAAAACCGCGATGGAACAAGGCGCGCTCGGTGTCGCCAGCAGTTTGAGCGGCCCGCCCGGCGTGTGGATTGACACGGACACGCTCGTCGCAATGTGCGAAGTCGCCGGGCAATACGGCGGCATCTATTCAACGCACATGCGCACCGAAGGCGAAGCCGTTTTCAAAGCTGTGGCGGAAGCCCTCGAAATCGGTCGCCGCGCGCAATTGCCCGTAGACATCATTCACCTGAAAATCGCCGAACATAAACTCTGGGGCAAGATGCCGGATTTAGTTGCATTGCTGGCGAAAACACGCGCGGAAGGGCAACTGGTCGAAGCAAACGTTTACCCCTACCGCGCCGGACAAAACAATCTCTCCAGCATCATTCCGCCCTGGGCGCATGAAGGCGGTGCGCAGGCGATGATTCAACGACTGCAAGACCCATCGCTTCGACCACGCTTGGAAAGCGAAATCCTCAACGGCATTCCGAATTCCGATTGGTACAACCACTACACGGCGACGGGCGGTTGGGATGGCATGCTGCTCGTGACGCTCAAGAATCCAAAGTACAAACAATTTCAGGGCAAGCGCATGAGCGAAGTCATCCAGGCGCTGAACAAACCGCCACTCGATGTGCTGTTTGAATTGCTGCGCGAAAACAACGGCTCGGTTCCGACCGTGTATTTTCATCACTCCGAAGACGACATGAAGTATGCGTTGAAGCAGCCGTTTGTTTCGATTGGTTCAGACGGCACAGCAGTCAAAACCGAAGGGCCGCTCGCCGCTGGACATCCGCACCCGCGTTATTACGGCACGTTCCCGCGCGTGCTGGGGAAATATGTCCGCGAGGAAAAACTTTTTAACCTCGCCGAGGCCATTCGCAAAATGACTTCGCTGCCGGCAAGGGCGTTGGGCCTCAAAAATCGCGGCACCTTGCAAGCCGGCAACTAT
>JAEUQN010000163.1:16380-16608 GCA_016789725.1 Blastocatellia bacterium
GAAAATTCATCAGTATGATCGTGGCTTGCTCAGACCGGGACAGTGGGCGGACGTGACGATTTTCAACTCTGAAACCGTGCGTGACAATGCAACCTTCGAGCAACCGCATCAGTACGCGAGCGGCATTGAATACGTCATCGTCAACGGCAAGGTTGTATTGGAGCAGGGAAAGCACACGGGCGTACGACCGGGCGCGATTTTGTATGGGCCGGGACGGAAGGCTTTATG
>JAEUQN010000164.1 GCA_016789725.1 Blastocatellia bacterium
ATCGAAATGGCAAATTTACTTAAAGAGTTGTGAACGTGTGAACGCAGTAGACTGCAATAGGATTCGTCTCTTGGTCGCCCCGAACTGAATTCACAAAGAAAATGCTCTTCATTTTTGATAATTGAAAAATTATGGGCGCTCGACGCAAAGCGCGTGAATGCGCGCTGCAAATGCTTTTCCAATTCGATTTGGCTCGTCAGCCGGTAGATGAGTTAATCCGAACCTACTGGGGCGAATTAGCCGAAGCGGCAGATGATGTAAGAGAATTCGCCAATGATCTAGTCATTGGCGTGGTTAATCATCTGGATGAAATTGATGAACGGATTCGCCATCGAACGGAACATTGGCGGATTTCACGTATGGCAGTAGTAGATCGCAATTTATTGCGCTTGGCAGTCTACGAATTCGTTTATCAGGCCAATACTCCAAAAACGGTTGCCATCAATGAGGCTTTGGAAATTGCGAGGCGGTTTTCAACGCATGAAGCAACGCAGTTCGTGAACGGTATCCTTGATGCGATTAAGCGCGACATGGAAACCAATCCCCCACCTCGTCCAACAACGCAAGAGTCAAAAGAAAACATCTCAACAACCAGTGCCATTTCTTCCTGACGCCACGGAGCCTGACGCCACGGAGCCTGACGCCACGGAGCCTCAAAGCCCCCAAGCCCATTCCGATTGCCTGGCATAGGATTTTTTATCTCCCTAGACATCACTATGGATCACCTTGATCAACTGCATCACCAGGCGATTGTCATTGATATGCATGCCGATACGATTCTGCGTGTGCTGGATGAGGGCGAAGATTTAGCCGCAGGTGCGCCGGGCTGGCATTTAGACCTGAACCTGATGCGGCAGGGCGGTGTGGACGCACAGTTCTTTTCCATCTGGGCTGATCCCTATGAATATTGGGGAGCCGCCGCACGAGATCGAGCTTTTGCGTTGATTGGAGCACTTGATGAGCAGCTTGAAAAACATCCGTCATTGATGGAGCGTGCTTTCTCCGCCGATGATATTCGACGCATCGCCGCCTCAGGCAAACTCGCAGCCTTAATGGGGGTCGAAGGCGGACACGCCATCAATGATGATCTGGACGTGTTGCGTGAATTCTATCAGCGGGGCGTTCGCTATATGACGCTGACCCATTCACGCACGACGAATTGGGCCGGATCAAGCGGTGATGAAATAGGACGCCTCACCGGATTGAGCGCTTTTGGCGTGGAAATCGTGCGCGAGATGAATCGCCTGGGAATGATGGTAGACATCTCACACGTTTCCGATCAAACGTTCTGGGATGTACTGCGCATTGCTGAAAAACCCGTCATTGCTTCACATTCAGGCGCGCGGTCGCTTTCCAATCATCGGCGCAATATGGCTGACGACATGATTCGTGCCGTAGCCGAGGTTGACGGTGTAGTTTGTGTAGTATTTTATCCAATCTTTCTGGATGAAAATTATGCCGCCGCCGCACGCAAGGTACTGTATTCGCTTCATCAGGAGGCGGATGAAATTGATCGAAACCTGCCACCTCTTGCCGCCAGTTATGCCAAAGATCGGTTGCAGATCGCGGCGTTGCAAGAGCGCGTTCCCCCCATGTCATATACGCGCCTGGCCGATCACATCGAATATATTGCCCGTTTAGTCGGAGCAAAACACGTTGGGCTGGGTTCCGATTACGACGGCATTAATTGTGTGCCGGAAGGGTTGGAAACCGGGGCCTCGCTGCCGCTGCTGACCGCCGAACTTGCCCGGCGTGGCTTCAAAGATGACGAACTCGAACAAATTCTCGGTGGAAATGTGCTGCGGGTGATGGAAGCTCAATAAAAAGTAGGGTAAAATTTCGGCACCCTAACTTTGATGCTTATGAAAAACCAAGCAGCTTCTATCATCGCCGTGATTATTCTGAGCGTGGGGGCATTGACCGTATTTACGCAAAACCCCGTCAAACCGCCTGTTCAGCAACAACCGCCTGCACAAAAACCAGACCCGCAAAAACCGACCGAACCGGAGCAAGACCCAGAGGTCTTAAAAATCGGGACACGTCAGGTCACAGTGCCAGTCATCATCACCGATGGCTTCGGCAGGTTTATCAATGGCCTCCAGAAATCAGACTTTACGTTGCAGGAGGACGGTCAGGTTCAGGACATTGACGACTTCAGCAATGAAACCTCCCCCTTCAGCGTGGCGCTGTTAATTGATTTAAGTCTGAGTACCAAAAACAAGCTGGAAGACATCAAACGCACCGCCATTGATTTTGTAAAGCTGCTACAACCCCGCGACAAAGTTTTAGTCGTGGCATTTGATGAAAAAGTACAATTCATTGGCAACTTCACCGGCGAGCAAAAAACTCTCGAAAAGCAAATCAAAGCTCTCAAAACCAGTTACCTCACCAGCGTCTATGACGCCCTTGACCAAACAATCCGAGAACGTCTTTTCAAAGTAGACGGGCGCAAAGCCATCGTGGTCTTATCCGATGGCGTAGATACCGGCAGCAAGCGTGCCACGTATGATAGTGTCCTGGAATTGATTACGCGCACAGGCATCGTGACCTATACCATTCGTTATGAAACACGCAATGACGGGGGCATCAAAAATATCAAGCCAGAGGATTTGCCCAGTCTTAAATCGCCGTTTCTGAATCGCTTTACCAACAACTTTCAGCAACCGCGCGGGACGTATGAAAAACAGCGTCCGAAAGATCGAGACCTGCGCGGCATTGAATTTCTACAGGAATTGGCCGACCGATCAGGCGCACGTTACCTGCGATCCGAGTCTGTCATCGGCACGGCGCTCGCGTTACAGTTGGTGGCGAATGAGCTGCGCAATCAGTACACATTGACATACGATCCCACCAACAAGGCCGAGGATGGAAAGTTTCGTCAGATTGATGTGAACATCAAACGCCGAGACCTGCTCGTCCGCGCACGACAGGGCTATATTGCTCCGAAGGCGACGGAAGAATCTGAAAAACCGAAGCCGTAAGAAAATCCTGCGGACAAGGCGCTAACAACAAAGCCAGCCGGAGACGGGCACAACGGCGAAAAGAAAATTTCGATCCTCCTACATTTAAGCGTTTCATAGTACCAACCCCCAGCAACGACCGTCTCTGAAAGAGAATTTACACGCATGAAACGAAGTTTGCTGATCGCCCTGATATTCCTCGGTTCCTTATCGTTGATGGCATCGGTTCGGCCTTTGCGACAATTGATGATGGGTTTCGTGGCACAATCGCAAGAATCATTACGCCCCGCATCATCGCCAAGGCAAAGCCCATCACGACAGACAACTGAACCACTTGCCAACTTTGACATCCGGGCCAACTTGAACCGCTCGTTGACAGCACCTCCTGAAACAACGAATGAAGCCAGCCGCCCCAGTCCTTTGACCGCACAAACCGAATCGGCGACGCAGGAATTATTAACCGCACATCCCCGCACCATCATTCGCTGGAGTTCATTGACCGGCACGCCCAGCCGCATCAGCAATTTAACTCAATCATTGCCCGAACCAAGCCAGGAACAGGCCGAATCTGTCGGTCGTCGTTTCTTGAAAGAACAACAAGCACTTTTCAGATTACGCGATGACGAAATTGATGATTTGAAAATTGAGCGGAGAGATCGTTCGACTCATAACGGCGTCACACATCTGACCTACGAACAGCGCGTTGGCGACATTGAAGTTTTTCAAGGGCATTTCAAAATCCACGTGGATCGGGCTGGCGCGGTGGTTGCAGCATCAGGTGAGTTGATGCCCGAAGCCGCCAGCCACATCAATCGTCAGGAACCACGCCTCTCGAACGTGGAGGGACTACGGCGGGCGGTCCAATTTGCAGGAGCCACGGCAACGATCAACGATATGGCCCAGACTGAAAGCCAGCGGGCTGAGCGCGCAGTTCAATTTGGGAAAATCCCTGAAGTTGCAACCGAAGCATCAGCGCGGCTCGTGTACTTTCCACTCTCAGCCAAATCTCTCCGACTGGCCTGGGAGTTCACGCTTTGGATGCAGAATTCGCCTGATGTTTATCTAATTGTCGTGGATGCTGAGCGGGGATCGCTTTTGTATCGCTACAATTACACGAATTATGAGAATCCGCATGGGTTAGTATTCACGGGGGACAGTCCGCGCCCCGATTCACCGCACGTCAGTGACAACCCACCAACTGTTGAGCGACAGGATGTGCCATTCAATGGCGCGCCGTATTTTCCGACGACTGACAAGCATTACGATTGGTGGAATGGGCAAAGTCAAACGACGCTCGTTAGCAACAACACCGATACGCATTTGGATCGCACTGGTACGGCCAACGTGCCGGACGACCCACGCCTAACGGTCACGGATAGCAACTTCTCTTTTCCGCTTGACCTCAATCAAGCGCCAACGACAGACAACAATCAGAAAGCAGCGCAGGCCAATGTATTTTACTGGGTGAATCGCTATCACGACATTTTGTACACCTTTGGTTTCACCGAAGCTGCAGGCAATTTCCAGAGTGATAACTTTAACCTTGGAGGTTCGGGCAACGACGCGATTCAATCCGATGTGCAGGACGGAAGCGGAACCAACAACGCGAATTTTTCAACGCCGCCGGATGGGCGATCCGGGCGCATGCAAATGTATCTGTGGAATTCCGGCGCGGCGCAACAACTGGATGGCGACTTTGACCAGGGCATCATCATTCACGAATTGACACACGGTTTGAGCAACCGATTGATTGGCAATGGTGGGGGCTTGGGAAGTATGCAATCGGGAGGAATGGGAGAGGGTTGGTCGGACTATTTTGGGCTAACGCTGATGCGCCAAGAGAGCGATAACGTTGATGGCGCGTACGCCGTTGGGCAATATGCCGCCAACAATTATGCGCGCGGCATTCGTCGTTATCCATATAGCACCGACAAAGCAATTAACCCGCTCACTTTCGCCAACATTGCGCTTAATACGCAGGTCCATCGCGTAGGAGAAATCTGGTGTCTGTCACTGTGGGAAATGCGCGCGGCACTTATCAAAAAACATGGTTATGCTGAAGGTCAGCGACAAAGCATTCAAGTGGTCGTAGATGGCATGAAATTATCGCCGGGCAATCCGACTTTCATCGAAGCCCGTGACGCAATCCTGTTGGCTGACCGCACAAACAACAACGGTGCCAATCAATGCTTGCTCTGGCAAGCCTTCGCCAAGCGCGGCCTTGGCTTTTCGGCCAGCACCTTAAATGGCGATGATGCAGCACCCAAAGAAGCTTTTGATACGCCTCCCAATTGTAACGATGCAGGCTCCATTCGGCTTGACCGCAGCAGCTATCTGATTGGCGAAGCGATTCGGGTTTCTGTGGCAGATCGAAATGCCAGCAATCCGACACAGGTAATCTTAACCAGTAGCGTCACGGGCGATCAGGAAACACTGCCGCTTCCGCAGGAAACCATCTTACCCGGCAGTTTCAAAAACCAATTGAACCTGGCGTCGGGCAAAGCGCAAAAAGGCGATGGCGTATTACAGGCTTCGGTGGATGCCGGCGATCAAATTATCGTCACCTATGATGACCAGAACACCGGCTCCGGCGCTTTCGCGCAAGTAAAAACAATGGTTGCCGTCACCCGCGAAAAGACATTGTTTCTGGACAATGTGGAAAGCGGTAATCAAGGCTGGTTCCCTTCTGGAAATTGGTCCATTGCCGCCAATAAATCCGCCTCTCCAACTCATTCCTGGACCGATAGTCCGAGTGGGAATTACAGCAGTAACTCCGACACATCGCTGACCTCTCAAGTCTTCGATTTCAGCAACCTGAGCGACATTACTTTGCAATTTGCCCACAGCTATGCGACCGAGAATGGATTTGATTATTGCCTGGTTGAATACTCAATTGACGATGGTGCAACGTGGCTTCGAGCATCTGCGTATACCGGAACGGCAACGAACTTCTCTCAAGGCCTGGTGAATCTTGATGGCTTGAGCAATCAATCACGCGCCCGGATTCGATTTCGATTATTGATTGATCCTTTTGAAAACCTTGATGGGTGGTATCTGGACGACATTCGTATTACAGGGCGATCCGCAAATCGCGCTCTCGTCAACCCGAATGACCAGCGCGCCCCACAAATCATCGCGCTCTCGCCAGCGTTCGGGTTGCCTTCCGGCGGCACAGCCGTCACGATAACGGGCGCGAATTTTACCGACAGCGCGGATACCAGCGTTACATTTGATGGCGTTGCGGCACAATCGGTCCAGGTCATCAGCAGTACATTGCTCACGGCAATCACACCGGCTCACGCGGCTGGCACTGTTTTTGTGAAGGTCAAAAACAAATACGGTGAAGCAGCCTTGAACAATGGCTTCACTTATTATCAATCTGGTAATCCGTCACAACTCGGACAGATCAGTCATATCTTCCCTACGTCTGGCTCAACGCGCGGCGGATTGGTCGTAACCTTGGCGGGGATCAACTTCACACCTGAGACAAAAGTGACTTTCGGTGGACAAAGTGCCGCTGTTACATTTGTAAATCCCACCACCCTACGCGTCCTGACGCCTGTGACAGGTGCGACAGGAGCAGTGGACATCAGCACCGTCAATGATACCAATACATTTATAGCGCCCAAGGCATTCACGTATACCGCGCCATCAGCGCCTTCCATTCAAATCCTCAACCCAACGCCAGGACAAACCGCAGCAACGGGCGGAGTACTGAGCATTAACTGGAATTCTTCTGATGATCGGGCGCTGAGCAAACATCGTATCTCCGTGTTTCGAGATACGACATTTGTGGCAGACTTGGCAACCGACCTGCCCGGCGATACGCAATCGTTCAATTGGCGGCTCCCTTCAACCATCGAGCTGGCAACAAACTATCGCATCCGTGTCGTTGCAGTAGATGATGAAAGTGCTGAGTCCGAAGCTTTCAGCGGTGTGTTCAGTGTCGGACGCAATTGGCAAGTGCAAACTTCACTACCATCATCGTTGATGCGAGTGATTCCAGTCAGTGATGGACGCTATTTATATTCGATTGGTGGACGCACGACAGCGGCAAGTTCAACTGCCACCAATCTCGTCCAACGCTTTGATCCAAACAATAACGCCTGGACTTCATTGATGCCCCTTCCGGTGATGTTGAGCAGCGGCGAAGCGGTTCATTTCGACGGCAAAATTTATGTTCCCGGCGGACAAACAGAATCAGCTCCGATTGCCACGACTTATATCTACACCATCGCCACCAATTCCTGGTCAACAGGAGCCAATGCACCTATCACAGCTTCGGCGTACTCTATTGGCGCAGACATTACAAAAAAGATCATCTATGTAACGGGAGGATTGAATAGCGCTACGACAGGGATTTCCAGCGTTCGGGCTTACGATGTGAATGCTAATGTCTGGTCATCTCTCCCACCAATGAAAACTGCACGTTACAGCCATGAAGCCGCATTCATTGGCGGCAAGTTGTATGTGGCAGGCGGCTTCGGAATCGCGGGTGGCTTATCAAATTGCGAAGTCTATAATCCTACCACCCAGGAATGGTCGAATATCGCACCTCTAAATCGGACGCGCGCGTATGCAGCCAGCACTGTTTATCAAGATGGGACAGGCAATTCATATTGGATACTTGTTGGCGGTGAAGACCCAACAACTGGAGCGATTCTTAGTTCAGCGGAAATCTATGACGTCCGAAATAATCGGTGGATTACATTAGACGATTCCTTTAATCTCACAACGGCTCGAACCCAAACCAATGGGGCAGCAGTTGGTGAATATTTTTATGTTATTGGCGGTGGCACTGGAAGTGCGACGCAACCGACCACTAGCGCCGTGACGGAACGCACCAAGCTACCAATCAGCTTAAGTGGGGCCAGCACGCCCCCAGTCCTGGCTGTGCCTCAAGCGCAAATTGCGATTCCCAACACGGAACTGAAATTTCGCGTTTCTGCGAGTGACATCAATTCAACTGTGCCACTTTCGATCATCGCGGAGGGGCTTCCAACTGGCGCGAATTTTACGAGTGAAGGGGCGACCAATAACAGCGCGCAAGGGCTTTTCCGATGGACACCTGGCAGTAGTGATGTTGGACGCACTTTCACACTCAGCTTCAAAGCCAGTGACGGAAGCTTGAGTGAAATTCGCAAAGTTGGAATTAAGGTCGTCAACGCCACGAATCTCGGAGTTGTTAACGCCGCCAGTTATCAACAGGGGGCGTTGCCCTCAGATTCAATCGCCTCCGCCTTTGGAGAAAATCTTGCGCTGCGAACAGAATCGGCGATAGCACTCCCCTTGCCTACGGAGTTAGCGGGAACAACAGTTTCAGTCAATGGAGTTTTGGCTCCATTACTTTACGTTTCGCCAACGCAGATCAATTTTTTAATTCCATCAAATCTGGATGCAGGAACGGCCACGATCATCGTTAGCAATCCAAACGAAAGCTATGCGATGGGCACAGCTCAGATCACCCCGATTGCGCCATCTATCTTTACCGCAGACGCCTCCGGTCATGGTGATGCAGCGGCCCTGGCAACGAGTGACGGGATCAATTACGTCCCGGCCCCATTCGATATCCTGGTCAATGGCAAACCAAATATTCTGGTGCTGTTTGGGACGGGCATCAGAAACGCACTTGCATTAAACCCTGCGGATGAAAATGGCGTGGCAGAATCAATGCGGGTTACGATTGATGGCATTGAAGCCAAAATCCTGTATGCCGGACCGCAGGGACAATATATCGGTTTGGACCAAATGAACGTCGAATTCCCATCCAATTTATCTGGTGGCGGACGCCGGGTCATAGTGATTGTCACGTTAAATGGGATCGAAGCAAATCGAGTGACAGTCCTGCTGAGATAACGGCCCTAGAGATTTTGGCGAATCGCTTGAATTGAGGCACGAGATATTGTACATTCTGCGCGTTTTGAATTCGCTTTAAGCCAAATCATGGAGAAGGATGATGTCTGAATTGACGAATCCGAGTGGTCCAAACGACTCGAACGATGAACCCCAATTTGCCGAATCAGTGGCTAAAATTCTTGAGGCAAATGGCCTCGGTGACCGAATCTCGTTGACGCCTACCACCGTCATCGAATGCGCTATTGATAATAATGGCAACCGTTTGCTGCGTGGAGATGTTGGTTCACGCCGTTTTTTTGTGACGCTCTCTCCTGCCCTCAAAGGTCGGTTGGTTGGCGAAGATCAAGTTGAAGATGACGCTGTCCGGCAACATTTCGGCGTCAATATTATTGGTGAAATTTTGAAGAAGTAGCCCCCTAGCCCCTTAACCCCGAAGGTAAAACGCGCATCCTCCCAAATTCTGTCGGCGTTTTACTTCCAGCCCCTAACTCCATTTCCTCGCAGGTTTTTCTGCCGTCTTTGCTATTTAGGCAACGCCCTCCGTCAGAAATACATCTGTATGTCACCCTTTGAGCGTATTTGTTTTTGAAGAAAGGCAGGGATCAATATGGCTGGTTATTACGAAGAACAAGAAACAAATTATCAAATGCCGCTGTTGCACCACGACATCAATGTAGATGAGCCAATTGTGGCAGCACCAGTAAAACAAATTGAATTTACCGGCCTTCGCGCTCAGGTAGATGAGTTGATTGATCGGGGTTTTAGCGATATGTGGTTGCTATTGGATGGCGAAGAAATTGACCGGGATTTCGCGCAGGGAATCTGGCGAGATGGAAGAGCCTTTGCGATGGTCACAGGCGATCAGATCAGCCTGCTGGGTCCTAAATTTTCAGCTCTCAATGCTCTCTTGTCGGTTGGAGTTACGATGTCCTAAGGTGGTCAATTCGTCCCGCTATTAACAGATGGTCAGCGCAGTTCAGTGCCTTGCCAATCCCCATTGGACTCGCTGACCACTTGATTCACCAGTAGCGTTGCCCCAATCACTCC
The DNA here is from genome assembly GCA_016789725.1 of Blastocatellia bacterium. Taxonomy (GTDB): domain Bacteria; phylum Acidobacteriota; class Blastocatellia; order RBC074; family RBC074; genus JAFDVL01. The sequence continues at coordinate 9,864 of JAEUQN010000164.1, forward strand.
CACCGGTAACACCAGCAAATTGATCAGCGGAATATGCAGTAATAAATAAACAGCGACAGCAAATCCCAAAACCAGTCCGCGACTCTTCCAAAGAAAACGAACCTTTTGCCGAAATGACATGCCACGGACCGACAGCGGAACATCCACAAAATCAATACCGCAAAAACAAATCGTGACGACAATGCCAAGCGTCACACCAACGGGGGCCAAAAAGATCGTCACGATTAAAACAATGACGACCAGTATCAATTGCAGGGCAACCAGTTTCACACCTTCCCAAATAGATCTGAAAAATCCAACTTCATTTTCTGTTGATAAAGTCAGCCCACTCAGTTCTGAGGTTTTGTGGCTTAGTTTTTCGCTGAATGGTGCGAGAAAGATTCGAGTGAGCGGCAAATAGATCAGGTATGCGACGAACAAGACCAGTAAGAGCGCAATTGCCTGCAATAAAGTTTGCCCTGCTGCCTCCACCCCGGCTACCTGTTGTAACCACTCCCCCACCAACCAGGCGCTCCCCCACGCAAGGGCAAGCAGCACAACTATTGTCAGGGCAATAGGGATCAAGGCTAATCCAAACAACTTTGGGTAGCGCCGCAACATACGCAGCCCACCGAGGAAAAAGTTAATGCCTTGGAAAAAACGAACGATAGGATTCATGCCTCTTTGAAAATACAGATAACCGCTTGTAAGGGGGACCCTTTCAGTTCAGAGGCAAAGTCACAGGCTGTTTGCCGCCTTTGACGATGAGCAGCAGGCCTTTTAACTGTGCAACATCGCGCTTGACCTGAAAGAACAAGACGCCCTGTCTTTCTTCCCGCGCCGCCAGAGACAGCTTTTTGGGAAGTGCAATAGCCTGCAATTGCTCCAGAGTTTGTTGTCTCCCCGCGACGGCGTAAAGACGCACTCCATCAGACTTCATCATTTGCTTGAGTTGCTTTTTCGCATCCAGCAGCGGAAAGCTTTTGCCCGTCGAATCCTGTAATTCAAACTTGAGCACTTTCGTTGATTCGCTGGCCCGATTGACGAGCTTCAGGTCTATGACAACGATGCCTGCCAGCGGCAGGTTTGTCTCAAACCGCTCAAACGCCTGATCATCTTCAGTGAGGGCAGAAGCTGTCATCTCCAACGAGTTAGCCACGACTGTCTGCCCGCCTTCAATCGGCACGTTTTGGGGGAGAGGGGTAACTTTGTAAAGTGGAACACTGCACGCACCTAAGAGAATAGGAAACAGGAGAGAAAGAGCAAGGGGGCGAGCGGCAAAGTCACGCCTTCGCTTGTTCTCCCTCTCACTCTTTCTCTTTCTCGCTGCCATCACTTACACGTCCAGATTCTTCACATCCAGTGCATTATCTTCGATGAACTTGCGACGCGGCTCGACCTGATCACCCATCAGCACTGTAAACATTTCATCAGTCTCCACAGCATCGTCAACGCGGACTTGCAAAAGCGTTCGCACCTCCGGGTTCATCGTCGTTTCCCAAAGCTGTTCGGGGTTCATTTCGCCCAGCCCTTTGTAACGTTGGATATGAACGTCTTTCTTGGCGGCGCTTAAAATGTAATCCAACAATTCCTCGCGCGTGGCTAATTCGGTTTCACCGACGAGGAATGGAGGTTTATGCAGTGGCGTGAGATGGCGATAAATTTCGGCGGCGCGCTGAAATTCGACGTGCGTCGCCAAATCCCAGTCAATTAGCACGCGCCCGCTATTATTGGCGACACTCACTTCAATCTCGGACAACCCGTGTTCTTCGTCCGAAGTCATCTCCGTCAAATAACCAGCCTCGGCAATGGCAGCTTCGACTCGGCCTAACAACTCTTCGTCTTTGAAGACGGAAATCAGCTTGCGCCCGTAATGCAGTAATCCATTTTTACCACTCAGGGCTTCCAGTACGGCATCCACGATTTTGCTCTCGTGCAGACGACGCACCAGTTTGTTGTAATAACCGTTGAATTCTACGAGCCGCTCCAGCAGGTTTGTGAGCGCGGCATTTTCGATAACTTCGCCCGTTTGCTTGACGGTGACTTTGACATCCTCCGTTGCTTTCTTCATCAAATAGCGAGTCATCTCCCGCTCGTCTTTGATGTAGCGTTCCTGCTTGCCCTTTTTGATTTTGTAAAGCGGCGGCTGAGCGATGTACACATAGCTCTTGAGTTCCGTCTTAACCTCGCCGTTTTCGTCTTTGGTTTCGACCTTGTGTTCGAGCAATTGCGGCATCTGCCGATAAAAGAACGTCAGAAGTAACGTGCGGATGTGGGAACCATCCACGTCGGCGTCCGTCATCAAACAGATTTTGTGATAGCGCAGTTTCGTGATGTCAAAATCATCTTTGCCAATTCCGGTGCCAAGCGCGGTAATCAACGCTTTGATTTCACCGTGCGAAAGCATCTTGTCAAAGCGCGCTTTTTCGACGTTCAGGATTTTGCCTTTCAGCGGCAAAATCGCCTGTGTACGCCGGTCACGGCCCATCTTGGCTGAGCCACCTGCGGAATCTCCTTCGACCAGATACAGTTCACAAATTTCCGGGTCTTTTTCGGCACAGTCTGCCAGTTTGCCGGGCAAGCCGCCGCCACTCAAAGCACCTTTGCGCACGATTTCACGGGCCTTCCTTGCGGCTTCTCGTGCCCGTGCAGCTTCGACGGCTTTGCCAACGATGGATTTGGCAACAGCCGGATGTTCTTCAAAATACTGCGTCAGTTTTTCGTACAGAAATGAATCCACTACGCCTTTGATATCTGAGGTCAATTTGACCTTGGTCTGACTTTCAAATTGCGGCTGTGGAATTTTGACTGAAATGACAGCTACCAATCCTTCACGCACGTCATCGCCGGTCAATTGGCCCTTGAAGTCCTTCAGCAGATTCGCACTGGTGGCGTAGCGGCTGATGACTTTCGATAGCGCCGAACGAAATCCTGCCAAATGTGTGCCGCCATCCGGGTTCGGGATGTTGTTTGCAAAGCAGAACACGCGTTCGTCGTAGGCGTCGTTATATTGCACCGAAACTTCGATCCCGACCGTGTCGCTTTCATCGTCAGGATTCGGGATTTTCTCGCAGTAAATAGGCTCACGGTGCAGCACGTTTTTATTTTTGTTGAGGTGCGCAACGAATTCGGCGATGCCACCTTCGTAATAGAAATCGTGCTTCTTCTCTTCTTCGCCGCGTTCATCCACCAGCGTGATGCGGATGCCTTTATTTAAGAAGGCTTTTTGCCGCAACCGCTCCGAGAGTTTTTCAAAACTGTATTCAGTCACAGTCAAAACCGTACCATCGGCTTTGAAGGTGGTTTTCGTCCCGGTTTTGCTGGATTTTCCAGTTTGAACCAATGGCGCGACAGGTTCACCCGTGCGATATTCCTGTTCGTAAACGCCCCCTTCGCGCCGAATTTCCATCCGTAGCCATTCGGACAAAAAATTTACGCAAGCCGCACCGACGCCGTGCAAACCGCCTGACACTTTGTAAGCGTTGGCGTCGAATTTTCCGCCAGCGTGCAACTTGGTCATCACGACTTCTGCTGCCGAAATACCGGATTCGTGCATCCCGACGGGAATACCACGCCCGTTATCTTCAACGGTGACGGAATTGTCCATGTGAATCGTGACGTTGATCGTGTCGCAATAGCCAGCCAAGGCTTCATCCACAGAATTATCTACAATCTCGTAGACAAGCTGATGCAAGCCGTTTTCGTTGTTGTCGCCGACATACATGCCGGGTCGTAGCCGGACAGCTTCACGGCCCCCTAATTCCCGAATTGAATCGGCATCGTATTCCTGTTGTGCTTTCTTTTTTGGTTCAGTCATAAGTTGAGAGGTCAAAGAGTCGCAACGCTAGAGTTGCGGTTCTGGGCTATCGCTTACCATTTTTCCGTTCGCTATTTCGATGGTCTTCGCGCGGTTGCGGTAATGCTGAGCGATGGCGCGTTTGGATGTTGAAATAAAAACTTGTGAGTTCCCTTCGAGGGTGTCGAGCAGAATTTCAATGCGGTTTCGGTCAAGCTCGGCATCAATGTCATCCACAATAAAAACAGGGTAATCTTCTAAAACGGCATGGTAAACCACCATCTGCGCCAGATCAAGGATTAAGAGGGCGGAACGCTGCTGCCCGGAGCTTCCAAACCGCGATATATCGTACCCATCACACAAAATCTCTACATCATCTCGGTGCGGCCCGACCAGCGCATAGCCCATTGAGATTTCATTCGCCAAGTGATGCGCCAACCGTTCGCGCATCAGCTTCGGGTAATCGTCGAGATCACCTTTCCCTTCCAAGGAAGATTTGTAGCGGACAGTGATGGATTCGTTTTGAAAAAGCTTTGGCTGCAATGCGGCTTTGAGCTTTTCGACATAGCCGAGACGCGCCACGTGAATCTCTGCACCGAGCGCGACCAGTTGATCGTTCCAGGGTTCCAGCATCGGGTAAAACTTCATCGGGTCATCGGCTTCGGAGGCCGAGCGCAACAGGCTGTTTTTCTGCTTCAGTACGCGATTGTATTCGGCAAGCGTGCCAAGATACGAGGGTAGTGTGCTGACCAAACCGCGATCCACAAAGCGACGCCGATACTCCGGCCCTCCGCGCACAACCTCCATCTCATCTGCCGTAAAGGCGATGGCGTCCAGAATTCCCAGGTAGCGAGTAATGGCCTCGCGCTTGCCATTCACAAACGTTTGCTTGGTCGTTTTTGTCAGTAGCAATTGAATATCGCGCGATAGCTGGCCCTGTTGTACCGTGCCACGCAAAATCGCCTCATCGGCAGTGTGGTTAATCGCTTCTTTAGGCTGCGCTGTTTTGAAAGATTTGGTCGTGGCAAGCAGGTACACCGCCTCCAGCCAGTTCGTTTTGCCCTGTGCATTGGCTCCAAAAACCACGTTCAAGCCGGGGGAAAAATCCAGCGCGCCGGAGAGATTGCGAAAGTTGATGGATTCGAGGCGTGAAAGGTGCATTTCAGGGGGCAACGGCGACCTTGCAGGTCGGGTTCCAAGTCTATTTTTTTCAATCGTTTTGCGGGCTAAATTATACTTGATTTGAACGCTAAATAGCCAGTGCTTCGCCCTGTTTTTTTGACTGTTTTTCCGTACTAAAAAACGCCTGAAAGTGCGATCTTTCAGGCGTTCGGGAGAATTCCAAATTTATTGCCATTAGTACACTGTAAAGTAAGTTTCCTGGCGTAGCGCGATTTGCTAAATCGCGTGTGTTCCCCAGCGAAGCTCCGCGATTTAGCAAATCGCGTTACACCTCAGAATTTACTTTACAGTGTAATTAGTCTATTGGAACAGTCGCCAGCGGAACGTCCCAATGGGATTCTAAAATCTCGAATCGGCGTTGCTCTTCTTTCTTGAATGTCGCCTGATCAGGATAGAGTTGCTTGATGATTTCTTCTTCCGGGCTGGGGCCAAAAGCCACGGCGGCACTCCTGAAAACCAAGGTCACGCGAAAATCCCAGCGCCCATCTTCAGTTGCGTGATAACGGGGCTTTTCGATCTTAATGCGCGTGAGTCGCCCCGTCTCGACTTGTTTCTTCAGCACGGGCAAATGATTTTTCTTGAAGAGCTGCAAGAACTCATCGGCATACCCCCATTTGGTTTTATAGTAATACTCAACCGTGAAGGTTTCATCCCGCGCCATCGTATTTTGAGATTGCGCCTGCACGGAAAGGCTAAATAAGCAGAGAAATGCGCTCGTGAGAAAGATCATCGTCAGTTTTTGCATCGGTAGCTCCTGATATTTTTGTTGGAGGCCGAGGCAGATTTTTGAGCCTGCCTCAGCAATTTGTTACTTCTTCAAAACCGCGTTAAGGATTTCATTTGCGGCTTGCGAAAGCAGCGGCGAAATCACATCTTCGCCATCAGAATTGGCTTTGCGCTTCATCGTGTTGGAAGTGACGGCGGCACCGTTAACACGCGTCAATTGATAGTCGAAGCCCACTTCATCTTTCGACTTAATCTGTGACGAAGCATCGCTGGCACCGCTGCCGGAGACAATTGTCCCTGAAGCAATTTGCCCGCCGACTGACGCCGCTTTTTTCATAAATCCGCCCAAACCGCCACTTTTTCCGGGTTGATGGCTCAGCGACGAAGTCACCACAAAATCGCATTGCTGCGATGAAGCTTCGGCGGGCGAAGACAACGGCACAACTTCCACTGAAGCACCGCCGTTGATGTACCGCATCAACGAACTGCGCACATTGCCGCTTACGTCATTTTGTCCAATACGCGCCGCCGGAGTCACAACTCCAACGCGCACCGATCCAGCTTTTTTCGCACCGCTGGCGGTCGTCCGAGCGTCCTCGCCACGCGATGCGGCTTCTGCCATTTTGCCCAGCGATCCGATATTCATTCCGCCCATCATCGCGCCCACGGAATATGGATCGCCCTCTTTGTATCCCGGCGGAATTTCAAACAAAGCCTGGTCCAGCTTAGCGCGGGATAATTCCAGAACCTGCTGACGCATCGTGAAATTCTTGCCGTTCTCACCAAACATCGTCATCGTCACATCGGCTGGATAGCCCATCCGCACACTCCCCTTCACGTTGTAGCGGAACTCATCCACGCAATCCGCCTTGTTCGGACGCTGACGCTCCAGCATTTGGCGCGGCACATATTCTTCGCGGCAGGTAAAATCATTTTTGAAATCAATGTACCACCCATCCGACTCCATCCGCATTTCACCTTTGGAGCAGGCATCAGGTGAAGCCGATAGCCCCATCGTCATTTTCAAACGCCGGGCCTGATAGCCGAACATCT
>JAEUQN010000165.1 GCA_016789725.1 Blastocatellia bacterium
TGTCGAAGACGCTTAAGTAAGTCGAGAAAAGTGCAGGAAAGTCTGGGGAAGTTTCGGCAAGTCAGAAAAGTTCTGGGGACAAAATGTTGTTAGACTTTTCCAGTCTCAGCAAAACTTCCCCGGACTTTTCCAGACTTACGTAGACGCGACAAGCAATCACAAATCCAAAATCCCCAATCAAATCTAAAGGAAGCACTCCGATGAAACAACTGATGCAACTGTTCCTGCTGCTGCTTTCGGTCAATGCCTTGGCCGATTGTTTACCGGTCAAAGTGCGCAACCCCGAAGGCAATTACATTGTACCCGGCACCAAAGGCGACATTGTCTATGCGCGCCACAACGGCGTCGAGTTGGCGTTGGATGCGTACGTGCAAAAGCGCGGCGACCAACGTCCCGCCGTGATTGTGATTCACGGCGGCGGTTTTACCTCCGGGAGTCGCGTGTCGTTCATTGGACAGTTTTTGGAATTGCTGACGAGTGCCGGCTACAACTGGTTTGCCATTGATTACCGCAAGAATGGCGTGAGCCGTTATAAAGAATCGTTGGAGGATGTGCGCGCGGCATTGGCGTTTGTGCGATGCCATGCCAAAGAATTTCGCCTTGACCCGGATCGTATCGCCTTGCTCGGCGAAGATACGGGGGCGCAACTCGCAGGCTTGCTCGCCACCGAAAAGCCAACCGGGGTGCAAGCGAATGTGATGATTGGCGGCGTGTACGAATCGTTGACGACCGTTAGCAGCGGGATGCCTGCGACCCTGCTTGTGCATGGTGCGGCAGATCAGGAAGTGCCACTTGAACAAGCAAAACAATACTTTGAAATGTTGCGTGACGCTGACGTGAGCCGCGATTTTCTGGTGATGGCAGAAGCTATTCATCGGCCTGAAAACTGGCGACCGAGTCAATGGACTTATAAGCAGCCCATGATTGATTGGTTAGCGAAGACGTTGCACCATCGCACAATCAATTACGAGCCTTACAAAACCAATTTGCAGAAAGATATTCCCTATCGAATGTTAGGTCGCCAGGAATGGCTCGGCCTGGACGCATACGTGCCATCAGGACACGGCCCCTTTCCTGCCGTGATTATTGCGCACGGCGGCGGTTGGGAAGCGGGCGACAAAGTCACGTATGCCGCGCCCATCTTTGAGCCACTTGCCAAAGCAGGGTTCGCGTGGTTTTCGATAGATTATCGGTTGACGCCGCAGGCTCGCCATCAGGATCAATTGAATGATTTGCGAGAAGCCATTCGTTACGTGAAAGCTTATGCCAAGAGCTTTCGTATTGATCCGAACCGGATTGCAATTGTCGGCGAATCAGCAAGCGCGCAAATGGCCGCTTACCTGGCAACAAACGCACAGGTTGAAAAAGAGGCAGGATTGAATGTCGCCGCAGTGGTTTCGTTTTATGGTGTCTATGATCTGGCAGCAATGGTCAAAGACAATTCGCCTCGCGCTTTGCACGCTCGGCTATTTGGCTTGCAGGAACTGAATGATCAAGCCTGGACAATGCTGCGTCGTTACTCACCCTTGTATAACCTTGAAACGTATATCCCCAATCCTCTACGCATCAAGGACGTTCCACCGCTGTTATTGATTTGTGGCACGAGAGATGGCTTGTACAAACAACAGGAAGCCTTTGCCCAAAGACTCCAAAGCCTCAATGCACAGTACGACGCGCTCGCTGTCGAAGGCGCGCCACACGGCATCGAAAATTGGGAAGGACACCCCGAATGGATGAGCTATAAGCAGAAGATGGTAGCTTGGTTGCGCGTGCAGCTTCGTCAGTAACAGGTGGCCTTTGGTCCAAATAGCGATGCCGGTTTTTTTTAAGCAATGAGATCGTGAACAACCTCGCCGTGTACATCGGTCAGGCGAAAATCGCGTCCGCTGTATTGATAGGTAAGCCGCGTGTGATCAATGCCGAGCAGGTGCAAAATCGTGGCGTGCATATCGTGGACGTGAACCGGTTTGTCTACGACCTTGAACCCAAAATCATCGGTTGTGCCATAGATCGTTCCGCCTTTGACGCCGCCGCCCGCCAGCCACATCGTGAACGCGTGCGGATTGTGATCGCGGCCATTTTGAAAGCCTCCATTGCCGCCCACTTCAACCACCGGCGTGCGCCCGAATTCCGAACCGCAAACGACTAACGTATCGTCAAACAATCCGCGTGATTTCAGGTCTTTGATGACGGCGGCGAACGGTTGATCGGAGTCTTTGGCATTCTTGCGATGCTGCTGAATATCGCCGTGCGCGTCCCACGGATCGCCTTTCGCATAATATACCTGCACCATTCGCACACCGCGTTCGATCAAACGCACCGCCAGCAAACAACCGCGCGCCGTGCTGCCGGGGCCGTAGAGCTTCAACGTCGCGGGCGTTTCCTTGCGCAGATCAAAAACTTCAGGTGCTTCGGTTTGCATGCGATAGGCCGTTTCCATGGATTGGATCGTGGCTTCGATTTGCGGATCGTTGGTTCGTTCGCGCTCCATTTGCATGCGGTTGAGCTTCGTCAGCAGATCAAGTTCGCGGCGCTGTTCGGGCAGCGCGAATTTTTTGTTGTTGATGTACGAAACCAGCTTTTGCGGATCAAAGCTTGGCTCGACCAATAATTCCGGCGTTTGCTTTTCGCCCGGCTTGTCAGGAATAAACGTTCCCTGATGAATCGCGGGCAGGAACGCATTGTTCCAAAGCGGCGGCCCAACCGTCGTCGGCACATCAGGACACAGCACCACAAAGCCCGGCAGGTTTTTATTTTCTACGCCCAAGCCATAGGTGATCCACGCGCCAAGCGACGGACGTCCCACCTGACTGAAGCCCGTATTCATCATCAGCATCGAAGGTTCGTGATTCGGAATGTCGGTGTGAACCGAACGCACCCAACAAATGCTGTCCGCCAATTCGCCAACGTGCGGGAACAATTCGCTGACCTCCATCCCACATTGCCCGTATTTCTTGAACGTAAACGGCGAACGCAGGAGCGCACCCGTTTTACGCTCGGTTGCAATGGCTCCGCCCGGCAATGGTTGCCCGTGAAACTTGTCGAGCATGGGTTTGGGATCGAAGCTGTCCACTTGCGAAAGCCCGCCATTCATATACAGAAAGATCACGTGTTTGGCGCGCGCAGCATGATGCAATCCGCCCTTCGGCCATTTGGCGGATTGGGTCGCAGGCGTGGCTTGCGCGCGGGCCAGCGATTCGCCGATCATCCCGGCAAACGCCATCATTCCGAAGCCGCCGCCCATTTGGCAGAGTGCTTCCCGACGTGTGATTGGTCTAGGTTGTTTCATGGTGCTTCCTCAACGGAACAGTACCGCGAGCGGTAGCGAGCGTGCCTAGTTATCTTGCACGTCCAATGTAACCAAGCATACTCGCTACCGCTCGCGGTACTGCTTCGAGGAATTCATGACTGGAGCAGAATCACTACTTAACGCCGCTGTCGCCGCCGGTCTGGACACTTGTTTTGCCAATCCAGGAACAACCGAAATCCCACTTGTTCAGGCTATTGAAAACACACCTGGAATGCGTGCCGTGCTGTGTTTATTTGAAGGTGTCGTCACCGGAGCAGCCGATGGATATGCCCGAATGGCAGGCAAACCGGCGCTGACACTATTGCATCTGGGGCCGGGGTTTGCGAATGGCATCGCGTATTTGCACGATGCCAAACGTGCGCGCTCAGCCGTCATCAATTTGATTGGCGAACACGCGACGTGGCATCTTCCGGCTGATCCGCCGCTCAATTCCGACATCGAATCATTAGCCAATCCCGTTTCCCATTGGGTGCGTCGCAATCAATCAGCCGAAACATTAGCCGCAGATATGGCCGAAGCAATGGAGGCGGCCTCAACTTTTCCGGGCCGCATCGCTACGCTGATTTTGCCAAATGATTACTTGCTCGCAGATGCCACCAGCGTCGCTCAATTTCGTGCGCCAGTGCCGCCTCCCAAAGTCAGCGAAGAGGCGGTCAAAACAGCGGCGTCATTGTTGCTGGAACATCGCCCCGCAGCACTATTTCTTGGCGGTTTCGGCCTGCGAAAACGCGGACTCAAAGCGGCGGCACGGGTGGCAGCCGTGACTGGCTGCAAACTGTTGTGCGAAACGACACCTACACATCTGGAGCGCGGAGCCGGAACGCCGCCGTTATTGCGTTTGCCGTATTTCCCGGAATGGGGAATGGAATTGCTTGCGCCGTTCAAATCCGTCGTGTTAGCTGGCGCGCGCAATCCAGTCACATTTTTCGGCTACCCAAACACGCGCAGCCATTTCATCGCACCAGAACAGCTTTCTGAAACTCTCGCCACCCCCGAAGAAGACATCACATCGGCACTCGAAGCCCTGGCGGATTACTTGGGAGCGCCCGCCAATGCAGGCGAATTCGGATCATTGGCGCGGCCATCACTTCCGACCGGAAAACTCACGCCCGAGACGTATGCGGCGACCGTTGCGGCCATCCAACCCGAAGATGCGATCATCATGGAGGAAGGCATTTCCACGACGCGCAGCTATTTTCAGGCTTCTGGTGGTGCGCCATCGCATTCATATCTGTCACAACCTGGTGGTGCGATTGGACTCGGCATGCCGTGTGCCACCGGCGCAGCGATTGCCGCCCCGGATCGCCCGGTCATCACGCTGCAAAGCGATGGCGCGGGGATGTATACGTTGCAGGCGTTGTGGACGCAAGCGCGGGAAGGACTGAATATCACCACACTCATCGGCAGCAATCGCCGCTATCACATTTTAGAGGTCGAATTACGGCGCGCAGGCATCGAACAAATCAGCGACAAAGCGCGTACTATGATTGATCTGCAACGACCAGAAATAGATTGGGTCAGTTTAGCCAAGGGAATGGGCGTGCCAGGCGTGCGCGTCGAAACCGCCGAAGCCTTGGCGCAAGAATTGACCATCGCCTTGCAGGAGCCGGGACCACATTTGATTGAAGTCAGGTTGTAGAGTGGTTGTGCGGACTGTTTAGTTAGCACAACACTAGAAGGCTTGACGCACGAATCTTCCCAATGGTAGTTTCCTACCGGTCGGTAGGTAAGTAACGCGAGACAAGGCAAACTTTTCTGACAAATGATCATCTGAAACGCGGCTTAAATTGCCAGTTGCGGCGGCGCTGGTGTTTCTGGTTCCGCGAGTATTAACCACAATCCAATGAAGGGTGAAAAAGATATGCGAAAAATGTTGTTTACGGTAGCAGCAGCTATGCTGTTTGTATTGAGCTTTGCCACGTTGGCGATGGCACAAAGCATTGACGGAACCTGGGACGCGAAAATTGTTTCGCCGCAGGGCGAGCGTGTAGTCCCCATCAGCCTCAAACAAACTGGTGAAACCGTCTCTGGGAAAATGGGGCCGTATGATGTGACAGGCACGATCAAAGGAACAGATGTCACGTTGAAATACACCGTCAAATTCCAAGACAATGATTTGCCCATCACGATGACTGGCAAATTGAATGGAAGTGAGATGGGCGGCAAGGCGGATTTCGGTGGTTTTGCCGAAGGCGAATGGTCAGCCAAGAAATCGAATGCAGCAGCAGCGGCAGCTCCCGCAGCGGCAGCTCCGGCAGCCAGTTCAAGCGCAGCAGCGGCAGCAGGCGAATGGAGCCTAGTGTTCAGCACGCCAAACGGTGATGTCCCCGCCAAATTCATCATCAAGCAAGAGGGTGAAGCCCTGAGCGGTGATGTCAAAGGCGAAGGCCCGATTGGCAATGTCCCCCTCAAGGGAACCTTGAAAGGCGATGCGGTGGAAATCAAATACACCATCAAATTTGAAGGTAACGATATGCCCATCACGATGAAGGGCAAGCTTACGGGCGGCGAAATGAAGGGATCAGCGGATTACGGCGGACTGGCCGAAGGCGAATTCAAAGGCAAAAAGAACTAACCATCGTTCAGCCTTGAACAAATTATTAGCCACAGAAATCACAGAGAACACAAGTGAAGAAAGAGAGATAGAGAGACAAGATGAAAGAGCGGAAAATAACGCTGCGGCGGATTCCATTCTTCCCTCTTACTCTCTTTCTTTCCATCATTTTCCCCTGTGTTAACTGTTACGACTGTGGCTAATTTCTTTCTCACATATGGGCTCACATATGGGCGCGTTGAAACCCCGGAAAAAATTTGTCACCAATAGCGAACCAGATCGCCTTGATGAAATCTATCGGACCGCTGCTGAGATCATTGTGGAGAAGGGCTTTGATGCCACTTCGATGAATGAAATTGCTGATGCGGTGGGGATGACCAAAGCGGGCATCTATCATTACATTCCGGGTAAAAAAGACCTGCTCTATGCGTTGATGAGTTACGCGATGGATCATCTCGATGCACAAGTCGTACAACCCGCGCGCGAAATTCCCAACGCCGATGATCGCCTGCGGTTCATCATCCAACGCCACGCCCGGCTGATTACGGGCGAGCGCGGCAACAAGCGGAATGGATTCCTCTCTATCCTGACGGATGAACTGGCTGGCTTAACGCTGACGCACCGCCGCAAAATCATCGAACGCAAACGCGAATATTTGAATCTGGTCCGCGAAACCCTCGATCAACTCAAACGCGAGGGAAGGTTAGCAGACCTGGACACCACCGTCTGTGCGTTCAGCATCTTTGGCACAGTGATGTGGCTCGCGCGGTGGTATCGCCCCAGCGGCCCGCTGGTCGGCGAAAAGATTGCGGACGAAATCACCAAGATCGTTGTCAGTGGGATGTTCAAATCATAGTGGTCAGTGGTTAGCATTTGCCTTTCAAATTGTAGATTTGAATTCAAAGATGCCGATCACAACCGATCAACAACCAAGGACCAACGACCACCAAATTAAGGAGCAATCATCCATGAATGAATTAATTTCCTACACGAAAGATGGCGAATTAGGCATCATTACCGTCAACAACCCACCTGTCAACGCGCTCAGTCCGGGCGTACCCGAAGGCATCGGGCTGGCGCTCGAAGAAATCACGAAAGATGATGAAGTCAAAGCAGGCATTCTGATTGGTGGTGGTCGCACGTTCATTGCCGGAGCCGACATCAAAGAATTCGGCAAAGTCACTTCGGGGCAAAAACGCGATGGCATCAACTTCCTGGATTTGCTCGTGGCGATTGAAGATTGCCCCAAACCAATGATCGCGGCAATTCACGGCACGGCGTTCGGCGGCGGTCTCGAAGTCGCTATGGCCTTTCACTATCGTGTTGCAGTAGCTTCCGCCCAAGTTGGTCAGCCCGAATGCAAATTAGGCATCATTCCCGGTGCGGCAGGCACGCAACGATTGCCTCGACTCGCGGGCGTCGCACTCGCCACGCAAATGTGTGCGGACGGCAATCCGATCAACGCCAAAGCCGCCTTGGAAGCAGGCATCGTGGATCAAATTGTAGAAGGCGATTTGCTTGAAGGCGCGAAAGCGTTTGCCCGCAGCATGATTGACAACCCCATCGTCAAGACGCGCGACAAGAACGACAAGCTTGGCGATGAAGCGACCAACGCGCCGATTTTTGCGGCGGCACGCGCGGCGGCGAAGAAGGCCGCACGCGGGATGATGGCTCCGCAAGCCGCGATTGATGCGGTCGAAGCCGCAACCAAGCTCGAATTCTTTGCCGGTTGCGCCCGCGAGCGCGAACTCTTTCAGGAATGTCTCTTCTCCGATCAATCCAAAGCGATGATTCACGCTTTCTTCGGTGAACGCGAAGTCGCCAAGATTCCTGACATTCCGAAAGACACGCCGCTGATTCCGATTGCCAAAGCTGCTGTCATCGGCGCAGGCACAATGGGCGGCGGCATCACGATGAATTTTGTCAATGTCGGCATTCCCGTTTTGCTCAAGGAAACGACTCAGGAGGCGTTGGATCGCGGGCTGGCAACGATTGCCAAAAACTATTCCAACTCCGTCAAGAAAGGTCGCTTTTCCCAAGAAGTCATGGATAAGCGAATGGCCCTGATTACGCCCACGCTGGGCTACGACGGGTTTGAAGAAGCCGACATCGTAGTCGAAGCCGTGTTTGAAAACATGGCGCTGAAAAAAGAAACGTTTGCCGCGCTTGATCAGATTTGTAAGCCCGGCGCGATTCTCGCCTCGAACACTTCGACGCTCGACATTGACGAAATCGCCTCTGCGACCTCTCGACCAGAATCGGTGGTTGGCACGCATTTCTTCAGTCCCGCCAACGTGATGCGCCTGCTCGAAATTGTGCGTGGTCAAGCGACGAGCAAATCGGTGTTGGCAACCGCGATGGACTTGGCGAAAAAGATCAAGAAAGTCGGCGTTCTGGTCGGCAATTGCTACGGCTTCGTTGGCAATCGCATGATTCATCAATACGGACGCGAAGCACAATTTCTGGTTGAAGAAGGCGCACAACCGCAGGATGTAGACGGCGCGTTGTATGAATTCGGTCTGGCAATGGGACCGCTGGCGATGGGCGATTTAGCCGGCCTGGATGTCGGATGGCGCATTCGCAAAGAACACGCGCACCTCGAAAAACCTGGCGTGCGCAAAGCGCTGATTGCGGACGAACTCGCGGAACGTGGTCGCTATGGGCAAAAAACCGGCAAAGGCTGGTACATCTACGACGAAAACCGCAAGCCATCGCCCGATCCTGAAGTCACCGCGTTGATCGAAGAACTCACGGCAAACGCAGGCATTCAACGCCGCGAAATTTCCAAAGAGGAAATCATCGAACGTACGATTTACGCGCTCGTCAACGAAGGCGCGAAAATCCTTGAAGAAGGCATTGCCCTGCGCGCCGTAGATATAGACATCATTTACCTGATGGGCTACGGCTTCCCGGCTTGGCGTGGCGGCCCGATGTGGTATGCAAGCACGGTCGGCTTGCAGAAAGTCTACGACCGCGTCTGCGAATTCCACGCACAACACGGCGAACTGTGGACGCCTGCGCCGTTGCTCAAGCGCCTCGCCGAAGAAGGCAAAACGTTTGAAGATTTCGATAAGGAAAAAGTGAAAGCCGCGCGAGGTTAAGACGTTTTGAAATTGGGTACGCCCACGCTCTTGCAGGCAAAGCCGTTTGCAACGTGTTTGCCCGCAAGGGCGCGGGCGCACCCAGTCACAACTTTTATTAAGCCCCTCTGGAATTTTGTATGTTTCGACAATTCATTCTTGTAGTGACGATCCTAATTGTTGGCACGGTTACAGCGGGCAGAGCATCCAATGCGGATTGCACCTTAAAAAACCTGCCAAACCTGCAATACGGAAGTACATCATGTCGGCTCAACGACGACGCGAAGGCTCATCTGGCAAAGATCGCGCAAATGTACCGCGACAGTGCAAAATCCGGCGCTTCGTGCAAAATCGTTATTATCGGCCATCCTGTCGCAGGCGATGAAAGTCAGGAAAAAGTGACTTGTCGCCTCGGCGTGATCCAACGCCATTTAATGAACACGGAAGGTTTAGACCCACAAAGCTTAATCACAGAATCCAACGGAACCGCCAAAGACGAAAATCTTTTTGAATTCAAGGCGCGTTGAGCAACGCCAATGATTATGACCGTTGAGGAACACGAAAAATTTCAAAGCCTCATCACCGAGTCGCCGTTTGCTGAACTGCTCGGCTTTGAAGTCGTCGAAAAGGCAGAAGGTCGCGTCCTGCTGCGGCTTCCCTTTCAGGACAAGTTTTTGCAAGCGATTGGACGCGTTCACGGTGGTGCGATCTTTTCTCTGGCAGACCACGCTTGCGGCTGGGCAGCCGTGTCCACACTCAATCCCGGCTATCGCTGCGCCACGCTCGAAATGAAGATCAACTACATCGGCGCGGTTCACGATGAGGATTGCATTGCAGAAGCCATCGTTGTGCATTCCGGGCGCACCAGCATTGTGATCGAAGCGGATGTCAAAACCCCAACCGGACGGCTCGTGGCTAAAACCTTAGCCACCTTTGCCGTCTTACAACCAACCACGTAGTAGCGAGTTTATTCGCTCCCGTAATCACTAGCGAATAAACTCGCTACTATGTGGCTCACAAAGGAAGATTTATGAGAGAAGCAGTCATTGTCGAAAGCCAACGAACCGCGCTGACGAAATCGTTTCGCGGCTCCTTCAATATGACCCATCCCGTAGATTTGGTCGCGCATTGCATCACGTCGGCTTTGTCGAAAGTGCCGCAACTTGCCGCCGCCGAAATCGAAGACGTCATCATCGGCACGGCACAACCGTCCGGCTCACAAGGCCAAAACATCGCGCGCGTCGCGGCGTTGCGCGCGGGTTTGCCGGTGTCCGTCGCAGGCACCACTGTGAATCGCTTTTGCTCTTCGGGTCTGCAATCTGTCGCAATGGCCGCGCATCATATCCTCGCCGAAGGCGTAGACGCTGCGATTGGCGGCGGCGTGGACAGCATCACGATGATGAAACGCGATGGCGAGCCGCATCCGTGGGTCAAAGAACATTTCCCCGGCATTTACATGGTGATGGGCGACACCGCCGAAGTCGTCGCCAAACGCTACGGCATCAGCCGCCAGGCGCAAGATGAATACTCGCTGTCGAGCCAGCAACGCACGGCACGCGCCCAGGCTGAAGGATTCTTCGCGGGTGAGATTTCGCCGATGCAAGTCACGCGCGGAATCCTCGACAAAACCACCGGACAAATCGCCAGCACCGAAGAATGGCTCGCTGACAGAGATGAATGCAATCGGCCCGATTCCACCCTGGAAGGATTACTGGCATTGAAGCCTCATTTTGACAAAGACAGCGGGCAAGGTTCCGTCACGGCGGGCAATTCATCGCAGCTTTCAGACGGCGCATCGGCGACACTCGTGATGTCACGCGAACGTGCCGCAGCATTGGGCATCACGCCAAAGCTCATCTTTCGCGGCTTTGCAGTGGCGGGCTGTGAACCTGATGAAATGGGGATTGGCCCTGTTTTTGCTGTGCCGAAATTGCTTAGCCGCCATGGCTTAAAAGTCGAAGACATTGATTTGTGGGAACTCAATGAAGCCTTTGCGGTGCAGGTTCTGTATTGCCGTGACCGTCTGGGGATTGACCCTGAAAAGCTGAACGTCAATGGCGGTTCGATTGCGATTGGACACCCTTTTGGGATGACGGGTTCGCGGATGGTTGGCACATTGGCCAACGAAATGAAACGCCGCAATGCGCGGCTCGGCGTGGTAACGATGTGCATTGGTGGGGGACAAGGTGCGGCGGGATTATTTGAAGCGGTCGGATAAAAACCGCCTTCCCTCCTGATTCTCAAGCTCTGATTTCTGACCAACAGTTCTCAAGCCGAAAGTCACTCACTTCGGTGTCAGGAATCAGAGCCTGGTCATCTCAAATCAATTCATCAATCAGATCAATTCTACGTTGATGCCGTCCGCCCTCGAACGGGGTTTCCAACCAGGCCTCGACAATCGCCAAAGCCGTCTCTGCCGAAATCATGCGCTGCCCAATGGAGATCGCGTTCGCATTATTGTGCTGTCGTGCCAACCGTGCCGTTTCGACATTCCAACAGAGCGCACAGCGGACGCCTTTGACCCGATTGGCGGCAATCGCTTCACCATTTCCTGACCCGCCTAAAACGATCCCGCGCTCGACGTCCTGTTTCGCCACAGCTACTGCGACGGGAATGATAAAGTTTGGATAATCCACGGGAGTCTTGGAATCAGTGCCGAAATCAATGACCTCGTGGCCGCGCTCCCCAAGAAACGATTTGATTTTCTCTTTATAGTCAAATCCGGCGTGATCTGATCCAAGACCAATCTTCATAGTTTTCCATTAACCTTTTCCTCGCTCACAAACCCGTTTGCTGTCTGAGGGAGTGAAAACGCAAAGATCAAAAACTGTAACGGTGAAAGTAGCAGGAGAGATTTGCCCCAACAGGAAACAAGTGACAGACAGCTATCGAAAGCCATCAAACTCGGAATAATGCGCAACTGATTTTGAATTCTGACCACTTGCGAGCAGCATATTTTGTGGTAACTACTCGCAAGCGATCAGCTTTATTTACGAGTTCAGGCTACTTCGTAGCAGGCTTCAAATACAGCTCAGGATTCTTTTTGATTTTATCCAGGCAACCGGGACAGCAGGCATAGACGGTGCGACCGTCAATGTCAACGCTGACTTCTTTGCTGATTGCTTCGCCCGTCACAGGACAGGTTTCGCCCCCGTCACCTTTGCCTAAAAACTTTGCTTCGCCAGCGGGTTTGCCATGATGATCGCCATGATCGCCGTGCGAACTCCCCGCTTTCGCCATCGCCGCTTTCACCGCTGCGATTTGCGCCATTTCGGTTTTTTTCACATAAGCTGCCGGGTTTTTCTTTGCAGTTTCCAGGCAGTCATTGCAGCAAAAATAAACCTCGCGTCCGAAGAATTCGCCCTTGATGTTTTTGTTTTCAAGCTTTTCGCCTGAAACCGCACAATATTCGATGCCGTCACCTTTGGCTAAAAATTTAGCTTCAGCAGTTGCCGTTTTTGCGACTTTGTTGCCAGTTTTCGTCTTCGTGGCTTTTTGCGCCAACGCAGACGCCATCAATCCGCTGACAACCAACAGAGTGAGCAGCAGCGCCATCTTTGTATTGAATCGTTTCATATGTTTCGGAAATCCTTTCAAGTTAATAGTGAATGTTAAGCTCGACATAAATTGCGCGGGGATTCTACCAAACGCAGGCCGACTTTTCGCCAGCAAACTGAACAATTTTCAGGAATGACATTTTTTTCACCACCCGCGCATTTTCCCTTTTCCGCCGGAAGCAAGTACAATCCCAGCTTCAAATTCCAATTTCAATTCTCAAATTTCAACTTTCAACTACTCTGTATGATCAAGACACTTGAATGGACTGACGAAGGCGTGGTCATGATTGACCAGCGGTTATTACCCACCGAAGAAGTTTACCCGATCTTCAAAACATATGAAGAAGTGGCCTATGCAATCAAAGAAATGGTCGTGCGCGGGGCACCAGCGATAGGTGTGGCTGCCGCGATGGGCGTCGCCCTTGGCGCACGCAACATCACCGCGAAAGATGCCGCGCAATTTGAGCAACAATTCCAGCTTATCTGCGAAGTGCTGGCTGGAACCCGGCCCACTGCGGTGAATTTATTCTGGGCGATTGAGCGGATGAAAACTCTGTATGAAAAGCTCAAAAGCGAAGGCTTGTCGCTGGCGGAAATTTGTGTCCGCCTGATTGAAGAAGCCAAACACATGCACGAGGAAGACGTTTCGATCAACAAGGCAATGGGAACCAACGGCGCAACCCTGATTCCCGATGGAGCAACCGTGCTGACTCATTGCAATGCAGGCGCATTGGCTACGGCAGGTTACGGCACGGCGCTGGGCGTCATTCGCGCTGCCGTCGAAGCGGGCAAAAAAGTGGCGGTTTATGCGGACGAGACGCGCCCATTTTTGCAAGGCGCTCGATTGACCGCGTGGGAACTCCACAAAGACAACATCCCAGTCACATTGATTACTGACAATATGGCCGGGCATTTTATGAAAGCGGGCAAGCTGGATTGTGTGGTCGTCGGCGCTGATCGCATCGCAGCGAATGGGGATGTTGCCAATAAAATTGGGACGTATTCCGTCGCCGTTTTGGCTAAAGAAAATAACATTCCGTTTTATGTGGCCGCCCCAATTTCGACGATTGACCTGAACACCAAAACCGGCGATGACATTCCGATTGAAGAACGCCCGCAAACCGAAGTCACCCACGTCAAAGGCACACAACTTTCACCGGAAGGAATCACAATTGCCAATCCGGCGTTTGATGTCACCCCGAATCGCTATGTGACGGCGATTATCACGGAACGCGGCGTAGCCCGTGCGCCGTATACCGAAAGCTTGCAGGCCCTGGTGCAGGGCGCATAAGAGCCAAATCGCATTGATCAACTAGGATGAATGCGATGTTGGTCGTGCGGCGCGGCTGCACAATCACGGGCAGTGTAGAACGCCACGAAGCTACGCAGGAACGCCTGCTCGCCCTGACGTTAGGAGAAATTGCATGAATCCGCTCGACCTGTATTTGCAGGATGCGCGTCGCCAATTTCGTGCGATGAAAAAACTGGCGGATCGCGCGCTGGCACAGGTTTCTGACGCCGATTGGTTCGTCACGCTCGATGCCGAAGCGAACAGTTTGGCAGTGATCGTCAAACACGTTGCGGGCAATTTGCGTTCACGTTGGACAGACATTTTCACGACCGATGGCGAGAAGCCAGATCGCCATCGCGACACTGAATTTGAACTGACTGAAGCTGACACGAAAGATACCTTGCAAGCACATTGGGAACGGTGTTGGAGCATTTTGTTTGCGACATTGGACGCGCTCCAAGCCGACGATCTAGCCCGCACGATTTTGATTCGCAACGAACCGCACGCCGTG
Source organism: Blastocatellia bacterium (assembly GCA_016789725.1). Taxonomy (GTDB): domain Bacteria; phylum Acidobacteriota; class Blastocatellia; order RBC074; family RBC074; genus JAFDVL01. The sequence goes on from JAEUQN010000165.1 coordinate 14,304, forward strand.
ATCGAAGCCATCAATCGGCAGCTTTTGCATTATTCGCTGCACATCGGGCAGATCGTGTTTCTGGCGAAGCATCTCGCGTCCGGTCATTGGCACAGCTTGAGCATTCCGCGTGGAATGTCCGCCCCCTTCAATGCCAGCGCGCGTCCCAAACGCGGGGAAGTTTGGGACGCGGCCAAGCAAGAGGTAACAGAAACAAAACACTGACCTCTCATTCCTGACCACAAAAGGAAGATGTTTACTATGAGACGATTCATCAAATGGACGGTGTGTAGCATAGGAATCGTTCTTGCCTTCCAAGTTGCCGCACAAACAAAGCACTGGGCGTTTATTGCGCCCGTCCAACCACAATTGCCAAGCGTTAAAAACAAAGCGTGGGCGCGCAATCCGATTGACCATTTCATTCTGGCGCGGCTCGAACAGGAACGCCTCGCACCGGCACCCGAAGCCGACAAAACAACGCTCATCCGACGCGTCAGTTTGGATTTGATTGGCTTGCCGCCGACACTCGAAGAGATTGATGCCTTCCTGGCGGACAAATCGCCGAACGCTTATGACAAGGTCGTCGAACGCTTGCTCGCTTCACCGCATTACGGCGAGCGTTGGGGACGTTGGTGGCTGGATGTCGCGCGCTATGCTGACACGAATGGTTTTGAGAAAGATTTGCCGCGTTCGATTTGGCCGTACCGCGATTGGGTCATCAATGCTTTCAATGCCGACAAGCCGTTCGACCAATTCACGATTGAGCAATTGGCCGGTGACTTATTACCTAACGCAACGCTCGATCAAAAAATTGCCACCGGGTTTCTCCGCAACTCGATGCGCAACGAAGAAGGCGGCGTGGAACCGGAGCAGTTTCGCACCGAAGAAATCATTGACCGCGTGGACACGGTTGGCAAAGCGTGGCTCGGCCTCACGATCAATTGCGCGCAATGCCACACGCATAAATTCGATCCGATCAAGCACGAGGAGTATTACAAGTTCTTCGCGTTTCTGAACAATGACGACGAGCCGCTGTTAGAGGTGCCAAGCGAAGAAGTCATACAAAAACGCACGCAAATCACCAATAAAATTGCGGCGCTGGAAGATGAGTGGATCGCCAAAGATCAGAGCTTCCTACAACGCTTTGCTGCCTGGGAAACTGAAGCGAAACGTTTTTCAGACCGTTGGGTTCCGCTCGACATTGCAACGTTTTATTCCGACCGCGCGAAACTGGATGAACGCTACGACGATCACTCGGTGCGCGTGGAATCCTATCGCTATCCCGAAGCCTATTTCACAGTGACAGCAACCACGAAGCTGACCAATATCACCGGCTTACAATTAGAGTTTTTGACGGATCATAAATTGCCCAAGAATGGTCCCGGTGTTTCCGAAGACGGCACACTCGTGTTGTCGGAATTAACGCTCGAAATCAGTCCGCTCGACCGTCCCGAACAAACCCAGAAAATCGTTTTCAGCCAATGTTCATCGGACTTCGAGCGTGCTGACGCGTCGGCGAAACTGGCGATTGATGGCGACAGAAAAACAGGCTGGAACAGCGATGCTGGGGCAGGACGACGCAATCAAAATCGTCATTTGGTTTTCACGGCAAATACGCCGTTTGGCTTTACGCAGGGCACGATGCTGAAGCTCAAGCTCTACAACGAGGCGGGCAAAGTGCAAATCATCGGACGCTTTCGTTTGTCTGTCACCGATGCGCCGCAGCCGCAAGCTGATCTGCTGCCGCCGCGCATTCGACAAATCGTTCCATTGCCTGCTCTACAGCGAACGCCGACGCAACAGCGCGAATTGTTGACGCATTATTTTTCTGTTGATCCGAAGTGTGCCGAAGTGCAGCAAGCAATAACGCAAGCGTTAGATGGCTGGCCCGACGCGACGACGACATTGGCTTTAGCGCCCCGCTTCCAACCACGCGCCACACGGGTCTTCCGACGCGGCGATTGGCAGCGTCCCGAAGCCGTAGTTCAACCCGACACGCCCGCCGCGTTGCATCCGTTCCCGCAAAATGCCCCGCGCAATCGGCTCGGTTTGGCGCAGTGGATCGTAGATAAAAACAATCCGCTCACCGCCCGCGTGATCGTCAATCGCATCTGGCAGCAATATTTTGGGCAAGGCTTGGTAACAACGCCGGAAGACTTCGGCACACGCTGTGAAAAGCCGTCGCATCCCGAATTGCTGGATTGGCTGGCGGTCGAATTGATGGAGCCGAGTTCACAGTTCACAGTTCACCGTTCGCAGCTTGCTGCCAAATCTACTGCGAACCGCGAACA
>JAEUQN010000166.1:0-16138 GCA_016789725.1 Blastocatellia bacterium
CATTCTTTTGGTGATTAGAGCTTTGCCCATTCCTCATAACCTTGCGTGGGAAGTAAGGAATTGTAATGAATAGATTGACCCTAATTTTTGTCTTCGTTTTTTCGCTCTGCACCTTTGCACAAAATCCCAACATTCAATTACAGCCTGTATTGACAGGGCTTTCGTCGCCGGTGCTGGTCACGAATGCGCGGGACAGCAGCAATCGGATTTTTATTGTCGAGCGCAGCGGTAGGATCAAAGTCGTGCAACCGGACGCGACGACCGCAACCGACTTTCTGAACCTTTCGACCAAAATCGTGACTGGCACAGGCGGCAGCGAACAAGGTTTACTCGGCCTCGCGTTTCATCCGAAGTTCAAAACCAATCGCAAGTTTTATGTGAACTACACGCGCAGCGGGGATGGCGCGACAGTGATTTCGGAGTTTCAGTCCAACGCCACCAATCGCAACGTCGCCGACACGACCGAACGCATCCTGCTCACCATTCCGCAGCCATATTCCAATCACAACGGCGGGATGATGGAGTTCGGGCCGGACGGCTTGCTCTACATCGGGATGGGTGACGGCGGCAGCGGCAACGATCCGCAAAACTTCGCACAGAATATCGAAAGCCTGCTCGGCAAATTTTTGCGCATTGATGTGGATCGTACTGAAGGCACTTTGCCATACGGTATTCCGCCGGACAATCCGTTTGTCGGCGTGGCGGGACGCGATGAGATTTATGCCGTCGGCTTACGTAACCCGTGGCGCTGGGCGTTTGATCGGTCGAATGGACAGTTAGTCGCCGCCGACGTAGGGCAAGGTTCGCGCGAATGGGTGCATATCATTGAGCGCGGCAAAAACTACGGCTGGGCGACGTGGGAAGGAACGCGTTGCAACACATCAAAACCGCTCGGCTCACCTGAATGCAGCGCCTTGCCATTGATTCAGCCTTTTCTCGAATACACACATACCGCTGGACGTTGTTCGATTACCGGCGGGTATGTCTATCGCGGCGCACGTGTCACGTTTGCACAGGGCGCGTACATTTACGGTGATTATTGCACGGGCGAGATTTGGCAATTTCAGAATGGACAGAGCACGCTGCTGCAAGATACGACAATTAACATTTCTTCGTTTGGCGAAGATGAAAGCGGCGAAATTTATGTTTGCGATTTGAACGGGGGTCGAGTGTTGCGGCTTCTGAACACTACCTCGCCGCGCAATCTGGGTACGGTGGACGCAGCGGCCTACAACAAAGAAGCGGGCGTCGCACCGGAAGCCATCACTTCGACCTTCGGCACAGGGTTGGCGAATGGTGATTTCTTCGCCATGCCCAGCGCGCCGCTTCCCACCAATCTGGGCGGCACGATGGTGACGATTCGGGATAGCAAAGGCATCGAACGCGTTGCGCCCTTATTTTATGCGGGTGCGCAGCAAATCAACTTTCAGGTACCAGCGGGGTCCGCCACGGGCTACGGCGCGGTGATCGTCAAAATCAATGACACCGTCGTGAGTTCCGGCGCGATCAAAATCGAAGCCTTTGCCCCTGGCATTTTTGCCGCCGCTGCGAACGGGAGCGGAGTCGCCGCCGGAAAAGTTCAACGCATTCGCAATGGCAATTCAACCTTTGAAGAAATGTTCGAGCGTGATCCAGCCGATACCTCGAAATGGCGTGCGATTGCGATTGACCTTGATCCGCCGACAGACAATGTCTATTTGCTGTTGTTTGCGACAGGTGTGCGCGGTCGTAGCAACCCGCTGAGCGCCAGTGTCAATATTGGCGGCACGACGTTACCGGTTGAGTATGCGGGGACGCAAAATGAATTTGTTGGTCTGGATCAAATTAACATCCTGTTGCCCTCCAGTTTGAAAGGCAAAGGCGAAGTGGATGTCAGTCTGACGATTGATGGCGTGGCGATGAATACGGTGCGGGTGCGAATCAAATAAAGCGGGAACTTGTCAAGCAATGATGGCGTAACGCAAGATGCTATCGCGCCCATCAGGAGAGTCTATGTTTTGTCCAGAATGTGGAACAGAAAATTCGAGAAATCAAAAATTTTGTACGCGCTGCGGCACCAGTTTATTGGCAGTTGAGTACGCTCGCTCCATTGTCAGTGAAATGACGACGGGAAAACCGGCGAATGATTTGTCGGCATCGTCCGTTTTGCGGATGGCAACGCTCACCAGTGTTCTGGGGCTGATGTTCATCACACTGGGAACGATCTTTCTTTCACTGATTTCGCGGGATCATCACGGACCACCAATAGAAATGTTCTTTTGCACGTTTGGATTGACGGCGCTGGTCCTGATTGTCAGGCAGATACTGCGGCTGATAGATCGGGCGGAAAAATCACCGCAACCAACGGCGATACCAACGCCCATTACCACCAATCCGCTAAGTCAAAACCGAAGCCTAACCGAGGGAAGCCAAACTTATTACAGCGTCACAGAGGAACGCACCAAGCAATTGGAGAATCAACGCTAAGCGCGTTACTTCTTACTCATCGAAGCCAAAATCCCCACCTGTTGTTGCCCGCTAACTTTGACCTTGCGGGAGTAATCGTGATAGCCGTCCGCCAATAAACTAATCGTGTGTTCGCCGGCCAACAATTTCACGCTGCGCGGCGTTGATCCAGAATACACACCATCAATATAAACCCGCGCAGGCACATAGCTTTTGATCGTCACTAACCCGGTATTCGGATGCAACAACACACCAGCGGACTCAACCTCTAGTTTAGGGGCAGCCTCTGTCAGGGGCGTGATCGCAGGTTTAGGAACAACAGGGACAGACGATGCAATGGGCGTTGCGATTTTTTTCGGAGGAACTTCATCCGCAGAAACAGCCGCCATTCGAGAGCGTTTTGGATTGTCAGCGCCTGCATTTGCGAAAGAGTCGGGGACGCGCAAAACCGTAGTCGGAGAAGCCCCCTTGCGCGTCAATCTCAAATCCTCCGCAGACAATAACGATAGGGGTTGAGGCTCCGCTACGGGTGCAGACTGAGAGGCCAAAACTGGCGCGGGAGATTCAGCCCTCAGAGCAGACCGCAAGACCTCTGCTGACGGCGCAGGCGTGGGAGCACTGATCGCAGTGGTACGCAAACTTTCCGGCGGAAGGGGGTTCGCTTTCGGCGGCTCAAATCGCACGAGGCTCGCCAAAGCGATGAAGGTGATGGCCACCAGCGAAAATTGAAGAACCTGCTGTAATAGACGACGCCGAGAGCGTTGTTCCGGCGCATCTGACGCCTCTGTGATAATTGAATAGGAACCGGATTGCACGCGCTGCCGACAATAAGGACACGAAAACTGTCCAACCTTGATTTCACGCAAACACTGTAAACACTTCATACTTTCACCTCGGTAGTGGCGGATCAACCTAGCACCAATTATCCGTGGTTTAAGCCTCAACCAGATAGAGGAGTTTCTGATGCAAAGAGATCAGACTTTCTATAAGGCATTGCCAAGACGGTTAAGCAATGGGGCCATCCGACGTCGGGAGGTAACACGTCTTCAGCTTTCCACTTGCGGGGAGCAAGTTTCATTGGTGGTAAAGTAGAGACTTTATGCCGTTGACAGCCGTCTAAAAGACGGTCTTTCAAGTAACAGTTGGGGCACCAAAACGTATTCAGTTCGACTGAAATTGACGGCATATGATGACATAGAATACAAATAGTGAAAAGTCTAAAGAGGACTTTTCTAACGCCTGACAGTTACGATAGGAGTTAACGCCTATTTTCGCTTATTCTGATGGGCGTATCCGATAGTTTTGACTGGCAGCAGATCCCTAATTTGAAGATAGAAAAAACATTTATGCGATTAGCCATTATCAACGGTGAAGTGGTCACACCGGACAAACTCTTCCCTTCCGGCATCGTCTTGATCGAAGATGGGCAAATTCAATTCGTCGGCTCAGCAACTGAAGCAGAGCCGCTCTCCAACTCTCACATCATTGATGCTACAGGGCAGCTCGTTCTGCCCGGATTTATTGACACACACGTGCATGGCAGCGGAGGCGATGATGTGATGACGGATGGAGCAGCAGGTATTCGACGAGCCGGACGTAACATGCTGCGGTATGGGACGACTGCGTGGTTGCCCACAACCATTGCAGCGCGCCACGAAGAAATCCTTTTCGCTATTGCAGAAACGCGCCGAGCCGAAAGCGGGTCTGAGCCGATGGCCCAGCTCCTCGGTTTACATTTGGAAGGCCCGTATCTCAATCTAAAATTCAAAGGTGCGCAACCAGACGAAGGCATTCGTGATCCGAACTTTGATGAATTGGAAGAGTTGCTGCAACTGGCAGAAGGGCGGATCAAAATCATGACGCTCGCGCCCGAATTGCCTGGCAGTTTGGACATGATTCGACGGCTAACCGCCAACGGTATTGTTGCCTCACTGGGCCATTCTGAGTGCGATTACGACACCGCCTTAGCCGCCATTGATGCGGGGGCAACGTATGCCACGCACTTATTCAATGCGATGTCTGGCGCCCATCATCGCAAACCGGGGCTGGCGGCTTGTTGCCTGAATGAACCGGGTATCTGCGCTGAAATCATTTTGGACGGAGTACACGTCCATCCGCAGATGGCGCGACTTGCTGCCCGCAACAAAGGCCGCGAAGGGTTGGCGCTCATCACAGACGCAACAACCGCACAAGGCTGCGGCGACGGCATCTATCAGCTTGGCAAATTCCAGGTACAAGTGCAGGGCGCGCTTTGCACCTTGATGGATGGGGTAACAATTGCAGGCTCGGTTCTGACGATGAATCACGCCGTCAAAAACGCTCTGGCCTTTACCGAAATGAGTTTGGTGGATGTTGCCTATATGGCAGCGATGATGCCGGCGAAACGGTGCGGCGTGGCTGATCGCAAAGGATCACTCGAAGTTGGCAAGGATGCAGACATCGCTATTTTGAAGGCGGATTATTCGGTGGCGACCACTATCGTCGGTGGAGTAGTGGCCTACGAAAAGCAAGGCTGATTTGACGCTCGCGCCTGCGCGCAGGTACACTTTCAATTCATCGAATCATCAAGCAATAGGTTAATATTATGCCAGCCAGAAAATTCACACTGTCCCTCGTCTTTTTAGGTTTGGTTCTGCTCAGCGGATTTGTCTTTGCGCAAAGTGATAAAGACAAAAAGCCCAAGCTCACCGCACCAACCGCCCCGGAACCTGTCGCCCGCACGCCTTATAGTGATGTGCGCCGCGAAGCCCTGCTCAACGGATTACAAGTCATCTCGCTTGAACGCAAGGACGAATTAAAGGTCACCTGCCGCCTTGTGATTCGGGGCGGCGCAATGTTTGATTTGGTTGGTAAAACCGGCTTGGCAATGTTGACAGCAGAATCGCTGCTGGCGGTTAACCCGCAATTGGTGCAGGAATTAGAAACGCTGGATGCCACCATCAAATGGGGCGTGACATCAGATACCACCTGGTTTCAGCTTGAATCACCGGGCGGCAATTTGGATCAGGTCTTAGCGATTCTTGGTCGTTTACTGGTGGTTGAAAGCGTTCGGAAAGATGCGTTTGAAGTGGCGCAAAAAGCACGAGTCGAAAAGCTCAAAGCGGCGCAGGTGTCTCCTGCCAACAAAGCGGATGAGGCCTTCTTTACTACGCTTTACGGTGACCATCCGTATGGTCACAATATCGAAGGTGACGCCACGACGATTGCGGCCATTAAGCACGGCGATGTGCTGGATTTTTACAAACGTGTTTATTTAGCCAACAACATGTTTGCGGTGGTGCGGGGCAATTTACGTCACGACCGTGTCATGACGCTGTTCCGCATGTTTTATGGCGGTTGGATCAAAGGCGTTCCCGCCCCTCCAACGTTCCGCCCACCATTTCGGACGCTTGAAGCCCGTGTGCAAAAGGTGGAGCAAGCGGATCTGACCAATGTCGAAGTACGGGGCGGAGTCATTGGCGTTTCGCACACAGACGCAGATTTCATTGCGACGCGGTTGCTGGCATTGGTACTGGAAAACCGGCTCAAGAAACTGGAACCAAACGCATCGGTAATATTTGCGCCCCGCATGTTAGTCGCGCCGTTATATTTCACGACCGCCATCTCCGCCGATAAAGCCGTCGAATTTTCGCGGAAAGCCACTGACCTCTTTGCGACACTGGATAAAGCAGAAATCTCGGAAGTTGAACTCGCCACCGCCCAATCATTTTTGCTCCGGGAACACGAAGCGCGCGCCATCGTTGAGTATTTAGAAGAAATTGCCACTTTCAAATTATCCGAAACCTATCCGCTCACGTATGAAAGCAAGGTCAAGGCTGTCTCTACTATTGATTTGCAACGCGTCGCCAAACGCTTACTCGAAGCGAATGCTTTGACCGTGCTGGTGCTGGGCAAGGTTAGCGAAGGGACGAAATCGCAGTCGGAATGAAGAATCAATTGAAAATGGAGAATTGAAAATTAAGGAACTGGGGATCAATGAATGCTGTCCCTCTTCTCCACCTTAAATGTCAATTCTCCATTTTCAATTCTCAATGACTCATGCCTCCACCAAATCCGCAATTTAATGCCATCGGCAAGCACGAAGCTGTCCGTGCGATGTTTGCCGAAATTGCTCCGACGTATGATCGCCTCAATCATTTGCTATCAGTCAACATTGACAAGCGGTGGCGGCGATTGGTCGGTCAAAAGCTCGCTGATGTGCTGTCGCGTCCACAGGCAATCGCCTTGGATTTATGCTGTGGCACGGCGGATTTGACGCTCGAACTGTCGCAGCAAGCACCGCACGCCCAGGTCATCGGCTGCGACTTTTGCCATCCGATGTTGGTCCTGGGACGCGATAAAATTCCCGCACAATCGTCTGCCAGATTAGTTGAAGGAGACGCGTTACGGCTGCCATTTGCCGACGCGAGTTTTGATGCCGTGACGAATGCGTTCGGGCTACGCAATTTGGAAAATGTCGAAAGTGGATTGCGCGAAATTCACCGGGTCTTAAAACCTGCGGGGCGTGTCGCCATTCTCGAATTTTCGCGCCCGATTATCCCATTATTGCGTGAAGCCTTTGGGTTTTACTTTACAAGGATTCTCCCCCGAATTGGCGCGCTGGTCTCCGGTTCACGGCAGGCATATACTTACCTTCCCGCATCGGTCAGTCAGTTTCCCGATCAAAAACGACTGGCGGGAATGATGCGCGACGCAGGATTTGTAGATGTGACGTATCGAAATCTCTCGGCTGGAATCGCAGCACTCCACCTGGGCACCAAAAGCTGATGGCAGTGGGAGAAGCCGCGCGCAAATAAGGGTTTCCAGAACCAGAAGCTTGTTTTATACTGTGCGCCCTGCCCCTCCTGATCTGCTGTCCAAATAAAAGAGAAAAGCGAATGATTTCACCCCTAACTTATTTCACTGAGAACTTTAATCTGACGGTTGCTGATATTGAAAAGCTGTTAGCGGTGGCCCTCTCGCGCGGCGGCGATTACGCCGATTTATATTTTGAATATGCGGTCCTGAGTAATTTAAGTCTTGAAGAACAGCTCATCAAATCCGCCAATCGCGCCATCACGCAAGGCGTCGGCGTCCGGGTCATTTCAGGCGAGAGAACGGGTTATGCGTACTGCGACGAAATCAACCCGGAAGCGATTCGCACGGCGGCGCTGACTGCCGCCCACATTGCCAACAGCACCGGCGCAACCACCCCCATCAATGTGACAGCGGGGCAACACAAACACGATTTGTATCCGGTCGCACATCCCGCCAGCGAAGAACCACTTGAACGTAAAATCGAAATGCTGAATCGTGCGGACCAGGCCGCACGCGCCTACGACAGGCGCATCCGTGAAGTTCAGGCCAGCGTCATTGATGAATTCAAAGTGATTTTGATCGCCACGTCTGAGGGCTTGTTGATTGGCGATGTGCAACCGCTCGTACGGATGAACGTTTCGTGTATCGCCGATGACGATGGCAATTTGCAGGCCGGTCGAACCGGCGGCGGCGGACGGGCGGGGCTGGACATTTTCGTAGGCCAACGGACGCCCGATCAACTCGCCATCAATGCCGCGCGTCAAGCCATCGTGCAACTGGATGCGATTGAGGCCCCCGCTGGCGCAATGGAAGTCGTGCTTGGCCCCGGTTGGCCGGGAATTTTATTGCACGAAGCGGTTGGACACGGCTTGGAATCTGACTTCAACCGCAAAGGCACATCGGCCTTTTCGGGCTTGATTGGACAAAAAGTTGCCAGCGAACTTTGCACGATTGTGGATGATGGGACGATTGAAGGGCGGCGCGGCTCGCTCAATATTGACGATGAAGGAAATCCCACTTCGCGCACGGTGCTGATTGAAAACGGCATCTTGCGAGGCTACTTGCAAGACCACTTGAGCGCAAAACTTACCAAGGCTCAACTAACGGGCAATGGTCGCCGCGAAAGCTACCAATGCCTGCCGATGCCACGCATGACAAATACGTTTATGCTGAGCGGACAAGACGCACCGCAGGACATCATCGCGTCGGTCAAACGCGGATTGTACGCCGTGAATTTTGGCGGCGGGCAAGTGGACATCACCAATGGCAAATTCGTCTTTTCCGGTAGCGAAGCCTACCTGATCGAAGATGGCAAAATCACCGCGCCGGTCAAAGGAGCAACGCTCATTGGACACGGGCCGACATCGCTGACCAAAGTAACCGCCGTGGGCCACGACCTGGCACTGGATCAGGGCGTTGGGTTGTGCGGCAAGAATGGGCAATCCGTTCCCGTCGGTGTCGGTTTGCCAACCATCAAAATTTCAGAAATGACTGTCGGTGGCACAAAAGGATAAGCATTCAATTCGAATGCGGAGTTACAGCGGTCTTCTCATTTATTTACTCAACCGCAATGGAAATTACACAAGAACTACTCTCAGACATTGTTTCTTCGGCGCTCAAGCGCGGCGCGACCGAAGCCGAGGTCATCGCGCTGGAAACAACCGATTTTTCAGTAGACGTGCGACTCGGCGAAATCGAAACGTTGGAAGAATCCGCCTCACGCGGTCTTGGCTTACGCGTTATTTATGAAGGCCGACAGGCATCCGCTTCAACCTCTGACATACAATCCAAATCGTTGGAAAAGCTGGTCGCCGATGCGGTGGAAATGGCGCGCTTGACGTCCGTGGACGAAGCCGCCGTCTTGCCCTCGCGCGCGGATTTGGCGGGAAGTACAGAGGTGGATTTGCAGCTTTATGACGAAACCATCGCGGCGCTCCCCACCGAACGCAAAATCGAGATGGCGAAAGCGGGAGAGAATGCGGCGCGTAGTTTTGATCCACGGATTACGAATTCTGAAGGGGCACGATGTTCGACCACCCTGGGGCGCATGTTGCTCGTCACCAGTTCCGGTTTCGTGGGCGAATATCGCGGGACGCATTGCGGTTTGATGGTTGCGCCGATTGCGCGCGACGGCGAACAAATGCAGGTCGGTGGTTGGGGAGATCGGCAACGATGGATCAACAAACTCGACTCGCCGGAAGAAATCGGTCATGAAGCCGCGCGGCGTGCCTTGCGTAAACTCGGTGCGCACAAAACGCACACGCAGGAAGTTCCGATTGTGTTCGATGCTGCGGCTTCGGGCGAGCTGCTCGACAGCTTCTTTGACGCGGTGTCGGGCGAATCGGTGTTCCGTCATGCTTCTTTTCTGGTTGGCCGGTTGAATGAGGTCATCGCCGCGCCAATGTTGACGATCATTGACGATGGGCGGTTGCAAGGCGCCGTCGGTTCGCGGCCTTTCGACAGCGAAGGATTGCCCACACGTCGCACCGTTGTGGTGGAAGATGGAGTGCTGCGCAGCTATTTGCTCAACACCTACACCGCCCGTAAATTGGGTCTGCATTCAACGGCGAATGCCACGCGCGGCTTGACAGGTGCGCCAGGCGTCGGAGCCACCAACTTTTTCATCGCGCCCGGCAAATATGCGGAAGACGAGATGATCGCGTCGGTCAAGAATGGCTTCTATGTGACGGAGATGATCGGCTTCGGCTTCAACCCCGTCACGGGTGATTATTCGCGCGGCGCAGCAGGGCAATGGATTGAAAACGGGCGTTTGACTTCTCCGATTGAAGAAGTCACCATAGCGGGGAATTTCCGTGACATGCTGCGTGGCATTGAAATGATCGGCAACAACCTTCGCTTTCGGGGCAATTTGGCAGCCCCAAGCTTAAAGATCAACAAAATGATGGTGAGCGGCGAGTAAACGCGGCGGCATCACAATTGGGCCACAGCCTGACGCAAATTTTCACGGAACAGAATGCAACGAATCCGTGTCAATAGATGTGAATCTGTGGCTTATTTCTTTTTGAGGCTCCGTTATGTTTGAATCCGAAACTGACCAAATGGTGGAACAACGACGCTCCCGCACGCTGATGATCTTAGGCGGCATTGGAGCCTTGGCACTGGCAATTTTGATTTTGCTGCTCTCGAGAGGCTTGCGCTCCACGCCGCCGCTTTCAACCGGAGAACAATTGCCGGGTGGGATTCAGGCCCGATTGGATAATGCAGTACGCGCAGGGACACCAGAATTTGATTCGTACAAAGCCAAGGTCACGTTGGAAGATCACGATAAACTGGCCTCTTCAAATCCGCTGGGAATGACGCAACTGGTCCTGAATGCGAAGCTCACCAATCGTGGAGACCGAACGCTGACCGGCATTGAACTTTCGCTTCGTGCCATGAGTTACTCAGAACCCAACAAAACCTTAGCGATCAATTACAGCCTTCCGGTTCCGCGCAAACGCTCGCAACTTCCGCCGGGCGAATCTATGACGGTCACGATGAAAGTGGATTTACCCTCTAAAATTTCGGAAGGCGAAATCAGCGACATCGTGCCGGAATTGACAGGGCTTAAATTTGAGTAGCGATACGATTTGACTGAGAAATTACCGCAGCCATCGTTCCAGATTTTCCTGCACAAACGCATCGTCGTGCAAATGCGGATAACTGCGATGCACACGATCAATTTCCGCTAACTGCCCCGGCGATAAATCTTCATCAGGTTCAAGGCACCACCGCCCAGCCAACAAACCTTGCCGTCGCAAAATCTCGTGCAAGCCCGCGATACAGCCCGCGAAATGATTCTGTGCGTCAAAGAAGGCGGCATTCGCATCCGTCACCTCGGCAGAGCGCGCTAAAACTTCAAACGCATTGCCACCGATTCGCGCGGCTTTGATGTCATCCAACAATTCCACCGCCCGCTTGGTCCAGACAGCCCAATGCCCCAACAAACCGCCAACAAAATGAAGGCGCTTCCCTGCCACCCGAAATTCCGTCAATAAATCAGCGACGATGTTGTCATCATTGCCCGTGTACAACGCCACTTCGCTTTCGCGCCCGCTTTCCGCCAAAGCGCGCACGACATCCAACGTCTGATAGCGATTGAAGGGCGCAACTTTGATCCCCACGACGTTTTCGATTTCCAAAAATTTGCGCCAGAATTCATAGCCTAATAATCGCCCGCCCACCGCCGGTTGCAGATAAAAACCAAAAAGCGGAATCGCTTCGGCAACGCGCCGACAATGCTGAATCAATTCATCCATCGTCGCGTCACGCAAAGCCGCCAAACTCAACAAGCCAATGTCATATCCGACTTCGCGCGCAAACGCGGCTTCGCCCACGGCTTGCTCCGTCGCTCCGCAGACGCCCGCTATTTTGACGAGTTGCTTGCCACTATGCTCTTCCCATTCGCGCATCGTCGTCATAGCCAGACGCAGTACCGGAGCAAACAATCCGATCCGTGAATCACGAATCGCAAATTGCGTCGTATGCACACCAACGGCAATCCCACCCGCGCCCGCGTCACAATAATAACGGGTCAACGCCTGTTGCCGACGTTCATCGAATTTGCGTTCAGCATCCAGCGCCAGCGGGTGCGCAGGAATCACCAGACCGCCCAGTAAAGCTTCTTTTACAGCCACATCAATTGCCATCAAAATCTCCCATCAGTGACTTCAAATTTCGTGGGTTTATTCAAGCTCGTGCCGCCGACCTCAATCCAATGTGCGACCAATTCCCGCAATTCATCCAACGTCATCTCTGGTGCGCCGAGCAATTGCTGACAAAGCGCCGCGTTATTGAGCAACGCCACGCCCGCATCCTCGCCTTGAAAAACCGCTGGACGATTGAACCGCGTCGCAAAATATTCCGCCGTTTCCCGCACCGAACAAATCTCAGCACCAGTCACATTCAAAACATACGGCGGGGCTTCGCACAACGCCAAGCTGCGGAGCGCATACGAATTGGCGTCGCCTTGCCAAATCACATTGAAATGACTCACAGTCAAATCCACTGCTTCCTGCGCATACACCTTACGCGCAATGTCCACCAACACGCCGTAACGCAAATCTACGGCGTAGTTCAATCGAAACAACAAGCATTTCGTGCCGTATTCATGCGAGAAATATTCAAACACACGCTCTCGCGCCAAACACGAGTTCGCATATTCGCCGCGCGGATCAAGCGCATCGGTCTCGACCGAGCCGCCGGATGCCACCGTCATAAAGGGATAGACGTTGCCCGTCGAAAACGCCACAATGCGCGCCGTTTGATACCGATGCGCCACATATGCGGGGACAATCGCGTTGCTCGCCCAGGTCAAATCCGTGCGATCCGTCGAGCCAAATTTGCGGCCTGCGAGATACAACACATTTTCGCAATCCGGCAACCGATCCACTTCATCACGGTTCAGCAAATCGCAGGGGATCGTCGCAATGCCCGCTGTTTCCAGTTCTTCGCGCGCCTGTGCCGACGAAAAGCGGGAGACAGCAAACACTTGTTTTTTCACGCCCGCCGCCTCAATCGCTCGTTGACAACGACGAGCCAGCGATGGCCCCATCTTGCCGCCCGCGCCCAAGAGCAAAAGATCGCCGCTGAGCTGTTGCACCGCCGCAATGTCGCCAGCATTCGGCGTGGCGAGCAGGTCTTCCAATTGTGATTCTGTTTCAATGAATCGCATATTTAGTCTTATCCAAATTCCGGCCCCAAAATCGCAAACTGATGTTCGGGTTCGCCCGGAAAGCGATTGCTCCCCCGATACATCCGAATCAACGGGCGCTGTTCAGTGAAGCCAATCGAACCGAGCCAGCGCAACCACGCGGCATCGTGCGGCGCAGCATCCAACAAAAATGATTTACCAATCTGATCGCGCAAACAGCTTGAGACTAATTGTTGCGCGGTCTCCAAATCATCCGCCACCACTGGCCCCAGATGCTCAAAATTGTAACCGTGTCGCCCCAAACAATAGCCACGAATACCGCTCGGCCCATCCACAACCCAGGCATATTCCGGCACATCGGACTGCACCCATTCGAGTACCTTTTGCCTGTTTGCACCAAAAACGCTGCGATCCAAAGCGTGAATGGAAGGCCAGTCTTCCAGCGTCAACAACCGTGCTGTTGAGGGCTTCAATCCCTCGCCTGACACAATGGTCTCCAATCGTTGCAAGCGATATTCGTCCATGAAACCCAGCTTCAAATAGACCTCTCGACCAACTGGCGTCGCATCCAGCCGCACGGTTTCCACGTCGTGCAAAAGCTCCAGTGCCTGCTGCATTAGTCGCGTTCCCATCCCCTGACGCCGTACGGCGGAAGCAACCAGCATCATCCCAATCCAGCCAAAGCGATTTTCATAATTGATGGTCGCCACGGTGCCAATCAATTGCTCGTCACTGAGCGCCACGCGACAACTCGCCGGATGGCAGCGCAAAAACAGTTCCCAATCGCGGCGCAATTGATTCCATCCGGCTGCCCGACAGAACGTCAGCCCCGCATCAATATCGTCTGGCTGCATTGTACGGTAATCAATCATGCAGAAGCGTTTTTACGTGGAAGCATTGCTACGGCAATTGCGCCAATTGCCGCCAGTACAATCAACGCCGCAAACCCGTTGGCATAACTGCCGCTGCGGTCTCGCAACCAGCCGACCAACATCGGCGACAGGGCTTCGGCCAAGCCATCGGCAGTCAGAATAATCCCCATTACGCGCCCCATCACTTTCACGCCAAACAATTCCGCCGCCATCAGCGGAATGATCATGTAATCACCGCCCAATCCGATCCCAAAAATGAAGGCGAACAAATAAATCACGCCCGGAACATGCGCGAAATACAGCAATGGAATGGCAGCCGCGACGATCACGTAAATCAAAAGCATCACATATTTCTTTGGCATGCGATCCGCCAGCCACCCCATCAACAACCGCCCGGCAATACTGGCTCCGAGCACCATTGAGATGACGTTCGCCGCCTCGCTTTGCGAGTATTTCAGATCAAGGCTAAAGAATAATTTCAGATTCTGATTCGTGCCGCCGACTGCGCCAATCGAACACATGCTGCCAATCGCCAGCAAATAAAACGGCCAGCTTTTGACGATGCTGCCAATCGGGATTTTCGGTTCATCGGGCTTCGTTGCTTGCGTGAAATCTTCCGGGTTGTCTTTGACGAACCACGTCATCGGAAACGAGATGACGATCATGATTATGCCCAAGATCAACAGCGCGCGATGCCAACCGAATTGCAGGTTCAGCCACTTCGCAATCTGTTGCACCAACATTCCGCCGATGCCAATGCCCAAATAAATGTAGCCCATTGCCTGCCCGCGCGTTTTGTCGAACCAGCGCGATACCAACACCTGATTCGGCAGCGGACCGCCAAACACATAACCCAGCGCATTGAAAATGTAGAACAAATAAAACTGCCACAACGTCGTCGTGAAGCTCAAACCAATCAGCGCAAAGCCGCCCATCAAAATCCCGCTCAGCATCACCTTGCGCGGCCCCACTTTGTCAATCATCCAACCTGCGATAAACCCAAACAGTGGCCCGATCAGAATCTTGCCGACGGCATTGCCGGAGGTGACTTCGGCGCGCGTCCATCCGTATTCGCTGACCCAAAAATCATAGAAAAACGGCAGGCCATAAAACATGATGCCGACCAGCGAAAACAAGCTCAGAAAGCCTGTCGCGGCGACGTAGCGTTGCCCGGAATTCCATTTGGTTTCAGTTGTAGGGGAAACATTTTGGCTCATAGATTTTTCTATTTTTATCCACTAAGCCACACAAAGTGGCACGAAGAAGCAAGACAGGATTTACAAGATAAATAGGATTGTTGCGTAATTCGCTCCATTCGTATCTTGTGAATCAGGTCAATCCTGTCAAAAAGTCTTCGTGCATCTTCGTGTGACTTAGTGGATGAAAATCATCTTGTTTAGATGGGGTTCACAATTCCTTTTTCCGTAGCCCGATTGTTCCGAATCAATGCCAACACCGCGAGCGTCGCAAACAGCGGAATGATGCTGGCCGCGATCAGGATTGGCTCAAATGAATATTTGTCGGAGATGCGCCCAACCAACAGCATCGCAATGATCGTGCAGATGCCTGCGCCTGTGCCGCTCATCCCACTGACCGAAGCAACCGAATTCGTGCGATATAAATCTGCCGGGAAATTCAGGATCACCGTCGAGAACGCGGCATAGCATAGCGTTGAAATCGCAAAGAAGAAAATGATCCAGTAAAACGAAGTCGTATACACCGCCGGAATCAACAGCGTCATCCCCAATCCACCAATTACCGCAATCACCTTGCGCGCGGCTCCGACGCCCCAGCCACGTTTGATGAGATAACTCGACAAACCGCCGCCGAAGAAATTGCCCGCGTCGGCAGCAATGAACACGCTCCACCAACCAAGCAAACTTTTGTCGAGATCGAAGCCTTTCGTCACCAGATAAATCCCAAACCATTCGGTGATGAAAAACCAAATCGGATCGGTCAATGATTTGCTGATAATCACGCCCCACGTTTGCGGCAGGCGCAGCAACGTGCGATAGCTCAAACTTTCCGACTTCTCTTCGGCAACTTGCGCTTCGCCGCGACCGCTCAAAATCAGTTCGCGCTCTTCGCTCGACAAACGCGGATGATCTTCCGGGCGATGGTAGAACCAGCGAAACAGCGCCAGCCACAAAAAGCCGAGCGTTCCCGTCACAATAAACGCAGGCTGCCAACTGCCGAAGTATTTGTACACGCCCAGCACAATGAACGGCGCAATTGCTCCGCCAATCGAAGAGCCGCTATCAAACAACGCGACCGCCCAGCCGCTTTCACGACGAGGAAACCATTCCGACACGGCTTTCGTTGCCCCCGGCCAGTTCGCCGATTCGCCCGCGCCGAGCAAAAAGCGAAAGCC
>JAEUQN010000166.1:16148-16573 GCA_016789725.1 Blastocatellia bacterium
CAACGATGTCAGCATCGCCGCAACAGAGTAAAACGCGACACCAATGCTCAATCCGTTGCGCGTGCCGATCCAATCCAACATCCGCCCCGACGCCGTTTGCCCGAACGCATACGCCAATCGAAAGGCGATGATGATGTAGGAGTAATCCGTGTTCGTCCACTGAAACTGCGTCTTGAGCGTCGGTGCCAGCACGCTCAAGGTTTGTCGGTCAATGTAGTTGATGACCGTCGAGAGAAACAGCAATCCGCCAATGTACCAGCGCAGATGTTTGATGGGTTTGGGATGGTTCTTCATAAACTTAATCGGTGCCGCACGCGAAGTGCCTGGGAGCGCAAGCGTCTCGCTTGCTGCGAGCGAGTGCAACGAGGCTCGCGCAACCTTCACGAGGTATCCGTTTGATCTTTAGCATATTCCCTCACACGCCT
>JAEUQN010000167.1 GCA_016789725.1 Blastocatellia bacterium
AAACGCAAAATCACACTGATCGGCGGCGGTGGCGTGCGTACGTCGTTGTTGATTCACGGTCTCGCCGAAGCCGCGTCAACATTGGGCATTCACGAACGCCCGCGCTATGACATTGAGGCAGAACGCGTCGAATGGCTGGCGGAACTCTGACGCGAAGTCATTTGGCGAGTCAGCTTATCGCGGCACTCAAGCCGACAGAATTTGAGATTTGAGCTTTAGATTACCAACCACAGACCACCGACCACCATTTCACTGCAACGCGGCGCGCACGCGCATCAAGGTGCGGGTGGCGACTTTGACACAATTCCGACCAGCATCTTTCG
Source organism: Blastocatellia bacterium (assembly GCA_016789725.1). Lineage (GTDB taxonomy): Bacteria > Acidobacteriota > Blastocatellia > RBC074 > RBC074 > JAFDVL01. The sequence continues at coordinate 324 of JAEUQN010000167.1, forward strand.
CTTGATATAAGGCTAAGTCTGCCGCTTTCAAAATCTCTTCAAGCGTATGTCCGCTGCTGGGAAATTCGGCGATGCCAATGCTCATCGTGATTTTCACGTCTTCGCCGTTGTTGGTGAATTGCGAAAATGACAGGCTCGCCACCGCGCGGCGCAAGCGTTCGGCTAACGTCATCGCCTCGCGCGCCGTGCCGTGCATCACGATGGTAAACTCTTCGCCGCCATACCGCGCAATCAACTCGCCTTCGCGCAGCGCACCTTTTAAGGTTTGCGCAAACTGCTTCAAGACAACGTCACCCGCTTCGTGCCCGTAGGTGTCGTTGAAGCGTTTGAAGTAATCAATGTCAATCATCATGACGCTCAGCGGACGGCGCTGACGATCTGCGACAGCCAATTGCTTGTGCAGATAATCGTCCAGGTAACGACGGTTGTGAACCTGGGTTTGCTCATCCATCAACGCACGACCACGCAACTGATCCATCAAACGCAGGTTATTGATCGCGGCGGCAGATTGATCTACAAACGCTTTAATGAAGCGTTGCCGCTCCACCGTCCAGTAATCCAGATGTGGACTAACCAGATGCAAGGCCCCAATCGGTTTGCCACCTGAAATGATTGGCACGCAATAGGCTGAGCCGTGCTTTTGTCCGAAGTGGCAATTGGTGCAAATCAGGTCCTCGCTCAAATCCGGCAAGACCAATTCCCGCCCAGCGCGCACAACGCGGCACAGCGGAATTTGATAGTTGGGATTGAAGCCGCTCGCGTCAGGTTCCGGCAACGGATATAACGCGGCCATCACCAGCAACCCACCCACCTCTTTTTCCCAATCCAGAATCAGGGCCTGCGAAAGACTGAGCGTCCGCATTTGCTGCAATAGCGCGCGATGAATCTCAGCTTCGGATTCGCTGGTTTGGAGCATCGTGTTGAAATAATACAGCTCATCCAACTCTCGATTGCGGGTTTGTCGTTCGGACAGCTTCGTCGCCATGTGATTGAAGGCGCGCGCCAATTGGCCGAACTCATTCCCGCTGCGGTCTTCCACTTTGGGCGCAACTTCGCCCAACGCGACGCGCTCCATCGCCACCAACATTTGCTGGGCAGGTTCGGTAATGTGCCGCGACAAGCGTCCGCTGAAGATTAAAAGCAATGTGCCAATGAATCCACACAAAGCCAGCGAAGAAATGAGCAGGCGGCGGTTCAGACGCTCAGCCTCTACTTGTTTTTGGGCGACAAGCTGCGTGTGCGCTTGCAGCAATTCGCGGACCTGGGCGCGTAATTTTCCGACGGGTTCCCCTGCCGCCGAAGTCGCGCGCCAATTGTCCAGCAAGCTTTGGAATTGGGCTAACTGTGGCTTTGCATCCTGGCCCAGCAATTTCTCCAGAGTCGTCACATCATCCGACAGACTTTCAAGCGCCAAAGTGCTGGCCCGATCCTTGAACGCATCGTCCAGTAATTTTCGATCAATGGCATTGAGGCGGTTGGTCGCTTCGTGTGCTTGTGCGTTCCAACTGACAATCGCCAGCATCTGGTGCAAGCCAAGCAGAAAAGTGAAGGCCACCAACACAAAGGCAAATAATAAAAAGATGGTGCCAAATTTGATTTGGTTCTGGAGCGTGAGAAAACGAGACAACAAATGTGGGTTGTGCGGCATGTCAGTAGACAAATTAACAGGGCGCTGTGTGAGAGTAGCTTTTTCGAGCTTCTGCTTAGGGCAGTTTGGGGGCGCTTAGAAGCGTTTGGGGCGCTTTGGAACTTTCGCGTGTCGTGAGTTTACCCAAGCTGTCTCGTTTGTCAATTGCTAGTTTCAGAGAGCAGGAATTCGTGCTAGGGCTTCACACCGCGAAGAGCGCGTTGTATGATCGCGCGCTTCAGGAGGTGGCCTTATTCTCGACAGGATTATTTACATCATTTTGCTCGTACTGATGGTGATTACGGTGTTGCCATACGCCACAGTCGAAGTGTGGTCAACAGCAATCTGGGAATTGTTAATTTTACTCACAACATTGTTGTGGGGAGTCCACGCAGTCCTCACCCAAAAATTAAAGATTACCTTCAATCCACTGGTTTGGCCGCTGGTGGCACTGATGGGAATTGCGTTCGTGCAACTGATCCCAATACTGTCAGGCCCGCGTCGTACAATTACCTACGATTCGTTTGCAACCATGGATGCGGCAGTAAAGGTCCTGGTCTGCATTCTGTTCTTTTTGCTCTTTGCGACCTTCGTCAGCACGCCCGAGCGACGCAGGCAAGCGGCAACCACCATTATCATCTTATCGGTCGTGGTCGCGCTTATTGGGATTGGGCAAACCTACGGTAAAGTAATCTGGCCGCGAGCCGCATTTGGACCATTCGTGAATCGCAATCACTTCGCCGGTTTTCTGGAAATGGCTGCCGGGTTGATTGGCGCACGCATTGTAAGCCGGACGCTCAAACGCGAACGGATGGTGTTGTACATTTGCTATTTGATCATCGTGTGTTCGGGGCTGATTTTGTCGGCCTCGCGGGGTGGTTATTTATCGCTGGCCGCAGTCATTTTATTTTTAGGTCTGGCCACACTAACCACACGAGGCGACCAGGCGAGCGAGGCCGGCGGCGGTCGCAGTTTGCAATTACGATTGGTCGCGGCCCTGATCTTATTGGTTGTCATGTCATTTGGTGCAATGTTCCTGACCAGTTCGGACGAACTATTGCAGCGATTCGGGCAAGTGGAAACGGATATGCAGTTGGGCGAACTGGCCGATCAACGTTACAGCCGCCGCGAGCTTTGGCAAACGACGATGCAAATCGTGAAAGATCATCCCATTCTTGGCGTTGGTTTGGGTGCCTATCAATTTGCGTACACCCGCTACGATCAAGGCTCTGGCATCTCGCGCGTTGAGCAATCTCATAACGATTACTTGCAAATCCTCGTGGATACAGGGTTCCTGGGTGGGCTGGTGATGCTGGCGTTTTTGGTACTGCTGTTTGTGCGCAGCTTTGCGGCGATGCAAACGCGCGATTTGTTACAACGCTCCATTGCGCTCGGCGCACTGGCCGGATGCTTTGGGATCGCCGTTCACAGCTTCGTTGAGTTTAATTTGCAGGTCACTTTCAACGCGCAGTTATTTCTGGCGATGGTGGTACTGGCAACGACAAAATCATCTGAAGAAAAAATAGAAGCTCAGGCCGAGAGCAAAGAGATGATGCACACGTTGCGTTAGCCGGACGTTCGGTTACTCTCCTCGTAAAAACGCCCGCACCTTCTTTAAATCTTCCCACGCCTCGCGTTTTTTGTCGGGCGAGCGCAACAAATAGGCTGGGTGAAATGTTGGCATGACTTTAATGCCCGGCAATCGCGGGTACTCCTGAAACTCGCCACGTAGCTTCGTAATCCCCACCTTCGTATCCAACAACCCTTGCGTCGCCGGATTGCCGAGCGTCACGATCAGCTTCGGTCGAATCACGGCAATTTGTCGGTACAAAAACGGAATACAGGCTTTGGTTTCATCGGCTTCGGGATTGCGATTGTCAGGCGGGCGCGATTTCAAAATATTGGCGATATAAACATCTTCGCGGCTGAATTGAATCGCCTCAATCATCTTGGTCAGCAATTGCCCGGCACGTCCGACAAAGGGGCGTCCGCTCGCGTCTTCGTCTGCGCCTGGCGCTTCGCCCACAATCATCAACTCGGCTTTCGGATTGCCCTCACCAAAGACAATATTGGTACGCGTTTTCCAGAGCTTACAGCGTTGGCAATCACCCAGGTCCGCGCGAATGTTGTCGAGATTGTCATCCGCGAATTGGAGTTCAGGGACCGTTGATGACATCCCACCAAACGGCGCCTCGCCAAATAATGGAGTAGCTTCGGTTGTAGATTTTTTGTCGGGCATAGAAGAAGGGTTGAGCAGGGTTGGAAGCGCAGGTTCAGCGTTTTCAGCAACAGGCAGTTCGACCGAAACCGGTGGCACTGCAATTTGTGTCAGGGACTCCGCCGTAGTCTCAAAGCTTTCGCCAAAGTGCGTGATGCCAAGCTCACGGTAGTAACGCAAATGTTCCGTTGCCTGCTGTAGTAACGTTTGGAATTCTTCCTGCGGAGTCATGGTTTTTGGGTGGCGCGCGTTTTGACGACTTCATCCAACACGGCATCCGCAAGCGCACGTTTGCTTTGCAGCGGCAGTTCAAACGAGGTGCCGTCACGACGCAAAATCGTCGCGGCATTGGTTTCGACATCAAACCCTGCATCATTGCGAGTAATGTCGTTGGCAACGATGAAGTGTAAATTTTTGCTCTTCAGTTTTTGCGCGGCGTGGTTCAGTAGCGACTCCGATTCAGCGGCAAAGCCCACAACAATACGGTCGTCATGGCGTGAAGCCGCGCCAACGGCAGCAATAATATCTTCGGTCGCTTCCAGCTCCAGCGTAATTCCCTGCCGTCCGTTTTTCTTGATTTTCTGCTCGGCGCGATTTGTGGGACGATAATCGGCAACCGCTGCACAACCAATAAAGACCGTGCTTTCGTCCATTTTGCTCATCACCGCGTCATACATTTCGCGCGTCGAACGAACCGAAACAAATCCAACCTCTTTCGGCGGTTGCAGCTTCGTCGGGCCACTAATCAAGGTCACAGATGCGCCGCGTGCCTGCGCCGCTTCGGCTAGAGCGTAGCCCATCTTGCCGGAGGAGCGATTCGTGATGAACCGCACCGGATCAAGGTCTTCAACCGTGGGGCCAGCGGTGATGACGACGCGTTCGCCGGCTAAATCATTTGGAGTTGGAGATGGGAGGGTTGAAAAGAGTGCGAGCGCGCGTTTGACGATGTCTTCGGGTTCCGCCAAACGACCGACGCCAACCTCACCGCAGGCTTGATAGCCGCTGCCAGGATCAACGAAATACACGCCGCGTTCGCGCAGAGTTTTCAAATTTGCCTGCGTTGCCGGATGGCTCCACATCTCGACATTCATCGCGGGCGCGATCAAAACCGGATTCGTGTTGGAAAGGTAAACCGTCGAAAGGAAATCGTCGGCGATGCCGTGTGCAAACTTGGCGAGAGCGTTTGCAGTAGCGGGCGCAATCAGCAACAAATCAGCGTCGCGGGCGACCGCAATATGTTCGATGACCGCATAGTTTGGACGGTCGTACATTTCAACAATCACGCTCTGCCCGGACAAGGCTTCAAACGTGAGCGGTTGTACAAACTCAGTGGCGGAACGCGTCATAATGACGCGCACGCTGGCCCCGGCTTTTTGCAAGCCGCGCAGAATCTCTGCCGCTTTGTAAGCACCGATGCAACCGGTGATGCCGAGGAGAACCTTCATAAATCAAAAAGCAAAAGGCAAATATCAAAAGGCAAAAGTAGGACTCGAAAAGCTGCGCGACTTTTCAAAATAGAAAAAGATAAAGTGCCGACTTTTTAACTTTTGCCCTTTGCCTTTTGCTTTGCCGCAGGCTCTTAGCGATTGGTGATTTCAAAATGAATTAGACCGCGATCAATTTCCGCCAAGGCAACGCGTGTTGGTTTGGCATTGGGCAAATGAACGCGTGGGCGAGCACCATTTTGAATTTGCTTGCTGCGTTTGGCAGCGACCAGAATCTTGCGGTATTTGCTATCAAATTGATTCGCGGCTTGTTTGGTTTCAGCCATGTCGTAAATTCCTCCGAAAATGCTCTAGGATAGTTTCTGCGGCTGCCGCACGTTGAGTACGGTGACAGCGCGCAGCTAAGATAATTGCCGTAAATTCCTGGACGGCAGTTTCCAGTTCATCGTTGACGATGAGGTAATCATAAGCCTTGTACTGTTCCAATTCGGTTTCTGCATTGCGCAAGCGCAACGTATCCGTTTGCCCGGCATCGCGCACATTCAAGCGATCAATTAAGGCCTCGTACGAAGGCGGCAAAATGAAAACCGTGATGGCATCAGAAAAGATGCGGCGCGTGATCGCGGCCCCCTGGACGTCAATGGTCAAAATCACATCCAGGCCGGAGGCCAGAACATCACTCACAAAAACGCGCGACGTGCCGTATAAATTGCCATGAACTTCCGCCCATTCCAACAACTCATGACGAACGATCATCGCCTCAAATTCCGGGCGCGAAACAAAGTAATAATCGCGTCCGTGTTCCTCGCCTGCGCGCGGTTCCCGTGACGTATATGAGATTGAGTCGCGCACGCCTTCCAATCGCTGCAACGCTTCGTTCACAATCGTCGTTTTGCCTGCGCCGGAAGGGGCGGAAATGATGATGAGATTGCCTGCCATAGGTGTCAGGTATCAGGTGTCTTCACGCCCGACACCTATTCTACGTTATTCGCCTGCTCACGCAGCTTTTCAACTTCGGTCTTGATTTCGATGGCGGCATCGCAAATCGCCAGTTCTGAAGCCTTCGACAAAATCGTGTTGGCTTCGCGGTTCGTTTCCTGCAACAGAAAATCCAGCTTCTTGCCAATTTCGCCGCTGGAGTTAATCAGTTCCCGAAGCTGCACGAGGTGTGAATTAAGCCGTGCGATTTCTTCGCTAATATCAGCCCGCTCGGCTAAGTAGGCGACTTCCTGCGCCAGCCGGGCTTCATCCACTGAAACGTTTTCCAATAAATCGGTCAACCGTTTGTTCAGCTTGTCTCGATAGGCGGTCGTGATGTCTGGCGCGTTGGCTTCGATGATCCGCAGCGCGGATTGAATGCGATCAATGCGCGCGAGCAATTCTTTTTGCAATTCATGTCCTTCGACCGCGCGCATAGCAACGAGCGCCGTCAACGCCTGCATCAAGGCGGTCTCAATGCCCTGCACCACTTCAGCAGGCAATTGCGCACCTTTGTTCATGGGTTGCAAAACGTTCGGCAGCCGCGAAATCGTGTCGAGCATCGCCTCGCCCGCCAGTCCGAATTCTTCGCGCATCGTTTTCAGGGCTTCCAGATAGCCGCGCACTAAGGGCCGATTGATTTCGTATTCGACATCGCCGGTTTGCGTGAAGTTAATGTTCACGTCAACCCGTCCCCGCGTGATGGTCGCCTGCACCTGCTTTTTGAGCGGGATTTCCAGCGAAACCAACTCCATCGGCGCGCGCCAATGAATATCCAAATTGCGGTTATTCACCGAGCGTAAATCAATCGTGACTTTGAAAGTGTCAGCCGTCACAGAACCTTGTCCGTAGCCAGTCATGCTTTTGATCATAAATTTCAGTTCACAGTTATCAGTTCGCGGTTCACAGTGAAATTAGCTGCGAACGGCGAACTGTGAACTGTCAACATCTTCCTCCGCAAACTGCAAATCATACAGCTTGCGATAAATTCCGTTGCGGGCCATCAATTCGTGATGGCTCCCAATTTCCGCGATGCGTCCTGAATCCATGACAACAATGCGATCCGCGCGGCGCACGGTCGAAAGCCGATGCGCAATCACTATCGTCGTGCGGCCTTCCATCAGATTATTCAAAGCCTGCTGCACCAGCATTTCGCTTTCGGTATCAAGCGCCGAGGTCGCTTCGTCCAAAATCAGATTCGGCGCGTCTTTCAAAATGGCGCGCGCGATAGCAATGCGTTGACGCTGCCCACCTGACAAAATCAAGCCGCGCTCGCCGACCACAGTATCATAGCCCTGCGGCAACTTGCTGATGAATTCATCGGCTAAGGCAGCCTGTGCGGCGGCTCTGAGCTGCGCATCACTGTCGTTGCGCTCAAACGCGCCATACGCGATATTGGCTTTCACGGTGTCATTAAAAAGGTGTACTTCCTGCGTGACCATTGCAATTTGCGCACGCAACGTTGCGAGTTGCAAATCGCGCACGTCCGAGCCATCCACCAGCACCGAGCCTTTCGTCACATCGTAAAAACGCGGCAGCAAATTCGTCAACGTGCTTTTGCCTGCACCACTGGTGCCCACGATGGCGATCATTTCGCCCGCACGCACCGTGAAGCTCACATCTTCGACCACCGGAATATCAAATCCCGCGCCGTAGCTGAACGAAACATTGCGGAATTCGATCTTGTCTTGAAACCGCTGCAAGGCAATCGCGTTCGGCTTGTCGCGCATTTCCAAATCGGTGTCCATTACCTTGAAAATCCGCGCGGCTGACGCCAAGCCCTGCTGCATATCGTGCTGCAATCGGCTCAAGCGGCGAATCGGATCGTAGGCACTGAACATCGTGACGACGAAACCCGCAAAATCGCCGAGCGTCATTTGTCCGGCTTTGATGTAGCGGTTCACATAAATCAGCAGTGCCGCGACCGCTACGATGCCAACCATTTCCAACACAATTGGCGAGACAAAGTAAATCCGCATCGCACGCAACTGATCGCGCATTTGCTTACGAGCGGCCTTGCCAAAGCGTTGGCTTTCATATGACTCCATCCCAAAGGCTTTGACGACGCGCTGCGACGAAATCGCTTCCTGCGCGACATCCAGCATTTCCGCGCCGCTCTGTTGCCGCGAATTCACATAATGCCGTAGCTTTTTATTGAAGGTCGTCGTCAGATAGGCAACCGGCGGCGCAATTAAAAACATCACTGCCGCCAGTTTCCAATTGATGCCAAACAGCAAGCTTAGACATACCGCCAAACTCACCGATTCGCGCAACATATCGCGCAAAGTGTCTGACACTGAACGTTCGATTAACGCCGCATCGCTCACCAAATGCGCGGTCAAACTATTGGTCGGATGAATCGCAAAAAACTTCGCCGCCTGCCGCATGACATGATCGTAGAGCGATGAGCGCACATCCGCGATGACGTGTTGCCCGATGTAGCTCATCGAAAACGATGAGAAATATTCGGCGATGCCTTTTGCCAGGGTGAAGCCAACGAGCAGCAAGGCGACCGTTGTCAAAGAACTTTCTGTCGAAGGTAAAAGTTGATCCAAATGCAGACGCTGCAAAATATCGCTTTGCTTCGCGGCCCCGCTTAACTTGTCGAAAATCGGGATAATCAGCAGCCGCGTCGCCCCTTCAAATACCCCTGTTGCAATCATCAGCACCAGCGAAAAAGCAAAAATCCCGCGATACGGGCGAAGATATTGAATGAGTCGGCGGAATTCCTGCATCAGTTGGTTCGCTTACAGTGTCCATCAGCGAGATTCGCTCGCCTTTTGCAAAGGGGCGATTATAGGTGTGAGGAAAGAACAGGGTCAAGCGTTGTTCTCCGCTTGCCCATGGACGTCGTGAATCTTGCCGCCACAGAACTTTTGCAATTCCTCATAATCTTTGCCACTCTTTCAGCTTATTCTTTTGACTCAGTAATCTGCGTATCCACGACTCAGGAGATTTTGATGAAACGCTTTGTATCCGCGCTACTATTCCTACTGATTGCCGCTGCATTTACTATCCCTGCGACGGCGCAATCGCCCGACAAAATTCTCAAACAGGCGACTAAATCGCTGACCAATGGAAGCGGCGACAAAGTTCTGCGCAATGTTCGTTCGTGGGAGGTCAAAGGCTCAGTCACGCGCAAAAGCGACGGCGCGGCGGGTCAGTATCAGGCCGCATCCATGCTGCCGAATTTGTACACGGCGACCTTTGATTTGCGCGGGCTGGAAACCAGCGTGGGATACAGCGGCAAATCAGGATGGTTCCGCGATTCGCGCGATGGATTGCGGACGCTGACGGGAGAGGCAAGCCGCGATTTTCAAGCGGAAGCGACGTTTCGCAACACACGCTGGTTGAATGCCAAAAAGGACAAGGCGAAATTTGCGTTCACAGGGCCAACGAACATCCATGGCAAAGCGGCGAATTCAATAACCATGACAACCGCCAAAAATGTGCGGATCAAGCTCCATTTCGATGCGGCGTCGGGCTTACTGCTGCGCGAGGAAATCCCGGCGGGAACCGGCACACGCGTTTTTGATTACAGCGACTATCGCACCGTCAATGGCATTCAGGAAGCACACGCGATCACCGCAACTCTGGGCGAGGAAATTTACGAAATCAAGCTGGAGCAAGTCATCCACAACCCGTCGCTGAATCGTGCCATGTTTGATTTCCCCAAACTCTCCAATGAGCCATTGCCCGATATGGAGGCGTTGCTGCGGGACGTTAAAGCCAACGAAGAAAAGATTGATGAAATCCTGGAAAAATATACCTTCACCGAAAAACAAACCGACCGCGAAACCGATTCGACCGGACAATTGCGCGAGAAAAAGTCAGAAACTTTCGAGCTGACCTTTTACAAAGGCAATCGCATCAAACGGCTGATCGAAAAGAATGGCAAACCGCTGTCGGCCAGCGAATTAGAAGGCGAAAACAAACGTCTGGAAAAACGCATCCGCGAGATTGAAAAACGCGAAGCCGAGAAAGAAAAGAAAGCCAGCAAAGAACGGGAAGTCGCGCAGGAAACTGCTGGCACACCTGACGGCGAACGAGGTCAACGCATTTCGATTTCGGATGTCTTGCGCGCTTCCAAGTTGACGAATCCGCGCCGCGAACGCTTTCGGGGACGCGATGTGATCGTGTTCGATTTCGAACCGCTGCCGAATTACAAACCGCAAAAAAGCTACGAAAAATTCTTTGGCAAAACGGCAGGTGCAATTTGGGTGGATGCGAATGACAAGCAAGTCGCGCGCGTCGAGGCCCGTTTGGTTGAAGCCTACAAGGTTGGGGGCGGCATGCTGGCCTCACTGAAAGAAGGTGCAACATTTGCACTGGAACAAGATCGCGTTAACAACGAAATCTGGTTGCCCACACGCGCCGACATCAATTTGTCAGTGAAGGTGCTCATGATCAAAGGCTTTACCGCCAACTCGATCATTGAGTACGGCAATTACAAACGATTCAATGTGGATGCAGAAAAAGAGAAGCTGAAAGACCCGACGGCAAAACCGAATCCATAACCATCGCTTTCTCAAATGCGGTTCACGAAAAACGCAAAGATCACGAAGAACGAGAGGCCCCATATCAACAGGCCTCTCCTTCGTGGTTTCTTTTTGGCGTTCCACCTTTTTATCGTTTCCGCGACAGCTCAACTTCGGCGGCAATGAAACCAAATGCAGGCCAGTATTTCCCACTCGTAATCTTGCGAAAATACTCTTCGGCTTTGGCGCGATTGCCGTGGTACCAATGCCAGTTGCCCAAGCCATACCCCACCGTAGCGATTTCCAAATCGGTTGCCTTTTCCAAATTGAAAATCTCGGTTTCCTGCTTCAGGCCTTTGTAAAATAACAGGCGGTCAAAGTATGACTTGTTTTCTTTGACGTTCATATTCGGCGTGATACGTTCCAGGGCTTTTGCGGCATCAACATCTTTCCTCGCGCGACGGTAGGCCATGTAAAGCCAATCAGACACGGCAATGACGGAATCATCTTTGCCTTCTTTTTCAGCAACTGCGCGGCATTGTTCGTAAGCATTGATGGCTTTGTTGTAATTGCCTTTGAGGTAATAGGCCAAGCCGAGGTGATACCAAATATCGAAGTCGTGATCGTTCAATTTGGCGGCGCGCTCAAGGTCTGCAACTGCTTTGTCGAATTGCCGCGTGGAGATGTAGCGATGCCCGCGATGACGATACAGCAGGGCAATGATTGGGGCATTCTTCGGCGCGAGTTTGAGGCCGCGCGTGTAAGTGGCAATCGCATCTTGATAGCGCCAGACGCTCGCTTGCGCGCGACCGAGCGCAACCAGCAAGTCAATGTTATGGGGATCTGTCGCCAGCTTTTTTTCGGCAGCAGCGACTTCGCCTTTTTCATCCGCCTGCGCAGACAGCTTGACGCCAAGTAAGGAAACGATTTCCGGCTTCGCAGGCTGTGCCTGCACGATGCCACCAACCAAGAAAATCATAAGCAACATAGCGAAACGGATCATCTTAAAGCCTCCTGAAAACGAAACCTGAGTGGTCGAAACGTGGGAGCGGCATTCTACTCTTTTTGTCCCCGTCCCGCGAAACGATTGCACAAAGCCACGCCATCTTCTTTTTGGTGCGCGGCCTTTGGGGAACAAGGCGTTCGTGTGCTAGAGTTTTCGCGGCGTTAATTATCCTTCACAGCTTGAATACCATTTGTTCCTGCGGCTCCCATCGAGGAACAATCCGGCGGCTTTCCCCAACCGCGTCTAACAAGGAGGGAAGTTATGAAAGTCCTGCTCGTCTACCCAGAGTTTCCCGAAACGTATTGGAGTTTTCGTTACGCGCTGTCGTTTGAAGGTAAAAAATCTGCGTTTCCACCCTTGGGATTATTAACGATTTCCGCCATGTTGCCCAAATCCTGGGAACGGCGGCTCGTAGATTTGAATGTCCGACCACTCAAAACTGCGGATATTGAATGGGCCGACATCATCTTTGCCAGCGCCATGCTGATTCAGAAAGAGTCGCTTCATCAGGTCGTACAGCAATGCAAAGCTCATCACAAGCGTGTGGTCGTTGGCGGGCCATACATCACAACCAGCAGCGCAGAATTGCCCGAAGCCGACCATATCTTTGTCGGTGAAGCAGAAACGACCTTGCCAGAGTTTATTCGTGATCTCGAAGCGGGCAACCCCAAGCGGCTCTATCAGGCGGATGAGCGCCCAACATTAGGGTTGACACCTGTGCCGGATTTTCATCTCGCTGACCTCAAACGCTACAGCGCGATGTCCATTCAATACTCGCGCGGCTGCCCATTTCAATGTGAATTCTGCGACATTATCGAAATTTATGGGCGCAAGCCACGGACAAAAACCAATGAGCAGATATTAGCCGAATTAGATGCACTGCATCAGGCCGGATGGCGCGGGATGGTGTTCATTGTGGATGACAACTTCATTGGCAATAAACCCAATGTCAAACGTTTGCTGCCAGTATTGGCAGAGTGGTCGGATGCACACCATCACCCTTTTTCGTTCATCACCGAGGCGAGCGTGAATTTGGCGGACGACGAAGATCTGTTGGAAGGAATGCGGCGCGCACACTTTCATCGTGTATTTCTCGGCATCGAAACGCCCGTCGAAGAAAGCCTGAAAGAAGCGCAGAAATTTCAGAACACTCGACATAGCTTATTAGAATCCGTGCGCAAGATTCAGCAGCACGGGATGGAGGTGATGGCGGGGTTTATTGTTGGTTTCGACAACGACCCCGACGACATCTTCGAGCGACAAATTCGCTTTATCCGCGAAAGCGCAATCCCATTGGCAATGGTTGGCCTGCTCAATGCGCTGCCCGACACACAACTGTGGCGACGGCTCAAACGCGAAGGACGTCTAATAACGGAAAGTACCGGCAATAACACCGACGCCTCGCTAAACTTTATTCCGAAGATGGATGCGACGCGCCTTATTGAGGGATACAAAAACATCCTCCGAAATATTTACAGCCCGGCGGAATATTATCAACGCGCGCTGGATTGTCTGAAAGTTGTGATGCAAGATGGCGACGAACCAACTCGCGGCAGAATTCTGCACAATGCTATTTCACTGGCGCGCGTCGTGTTCACCCTGGGAATTCGGGATCGTGCGCGCCGTGAATTCTGGCGCTTTATGCGGCAAGTGCGTCGCGCTCATCCTGACCAATTTGTACATGCTGTCACTTTGGCGGCAATGGGCTATCACTTCCGCAAACTGACAGATAACTACGGCAATTAAGGACGCCACGTCCTTCAAGAATTCAACCAACAACTCAATCGCTATGTCATCGAAAAGTCCTGAAGTGCCAGCCCGGCTGATGTCTATGGACGCCTATCGGGGATTCGTCATGTTTTTGATGATGGCGGAAATCCTGCATTTGGCGCGTGTTTCTGCGGCTCATCCCGGCAATAAGTTTTGGCAAGCTCTGGCCTGGGGACAAACCCACGTCGAATGGTTCGGGTGTTCGCTGCACGATTTGATCCAGCCTTCGTTTTCGTTTCTGGTGGGCGTCGCGTTGCCGTATTCGATTGCCAGCCGGATGGCCAAAGGACAAACCACCGGTTTAATGTTTGGTCACGCGGCGTGGCGTTCGCTCGTACTGATTTTGCTCGGCGTGTTTTTGCGTTCTACCAGCAAGACACAAACCAATTGGACCTTTGAAGACACGTTGTCGCAAATCGGCCTTGGATATTTGATTTTGTTCTGGCTTGGCTTTCGCTCCATGAAGACGATCTGGATTTCGTTGGCCGTGATTCTGGTCGGCTATTGGTTAGCTTTTGTGCTGTATCCGCTGCCGCCCGCTGGATTCGATTATGCAGCACTCGGCGTGCCGACGAACTGGCCGTACCATTCAACGGGTCTTGCGGCGCACTTCAACAAAAACAGTAATCTGGCCTGGGCCTTTGATACGTGGTTTCTGAATTTGTTCCCGCGCGAAAAGGTCTTCACGCACAATGGCGGCGGCTACTCGACACTCAGTTTTATTCCGACGCTCGGTACGATGATTCTGGGATTGGTTGCTGGTCGCTGGCTGAAATCCGACCTCAGCCACAACGAAAAGCTGCGCCGCTTTTTGATGGCAGGGGTGATTGGTATTTTGCTTGGATTGGTTTTACATCTCGCCAATATCTGCCCGTTGGTCAAACGCATCTGGACGCCTACCTGGACGATCTTCAGCGGTGGCGCGTGCTTCCTGTTGCTCGCGTTGTTTTATTATCTGATTGATCTGAAAGGCTGGCGCAAATGGGCGTTTTGGCTGGTCGTGATTGGGATGAATTCGATAGCCATTTATGTGCTGGTGCATTTGATTGACGGTTTTATTCTGGATTCGTTCAAGATTCACCTGGGGCAAAATATTTTCAAGGCGTTCGGGGAAGGCAATGAACCGCTGCTGAGCGGTGGCACCGCCTTGCTGGTGTTTTGGCTGATGCTGTTTTGGATGTATCGCAAGAAGCTGTTCATTCGGATTTAGATCAATTTGCGTCGCTGGACGCCTACTTTTACAGAACTATTACACACACTTTTCGCCGCTCATGCCATTATGCCTTTCGTTCTTTTTGGTAAGCTCCGATCTTCACTCTAAAGATTTATGAAAGGCGAGAATGGCAAAATTCACTCCTCCTCAATCTTCTGCTACAGCGATTTCGTGGCGGGAAATGATCAAACCGTATATCACTCCTGACAACTGGCGCAGTATCTGGCAAATCATCAACAGTGTGGTCCCCTTCGTCGTCGTGTTTTACCTCATGTACCGCAGCCTGGCGGTGTCGTACGCGCTGACCTTGGCCCTGAGCATTCTGGCAGCAGGCTTTATGGTCCGCATTTTTATCATCATGCACGATTGCGGACACAGTTCCTTTTTTCAGTCCCGCCGGGCGAACCTGATTGTCGGCACGATTGCGGGGATTTTGGTCAACACGCCGTATTTGCAATGGACGCGCGAACACGCGATTCATCACGCGACGTCGGGCGATTTGGATCGGCGAGGAGTGGGCGATGTTGAGACGTTAACCGTCAACGAATATCTGTCGCGCTCGAAATTTGACCGTTTCAAATATCGTTTGTATCGCAACCCGCTCGTCACCTTTGGCATCGGCCCGCATTACATTTTTATGTTTTGCTCACGATTTGTGGGGAAAAATTCCGGCCCGCGCGAACGACAGGGTGTGTACCTGACCAACGTTGCGCTTTTTGCGCTCTGGGGATCGTTGATCTGGGCCATGGGATTGAAGGCGTTTTTGTTAGTTTGGGTTCCCATTCAAATTTTCGCAGGGATTTGGGGCGTCTGGTTATTTTACGTGCAACACCAATATGAAAACACCTATTGGAAGCGCCACGAGGAATGGGATTATGCAACCGCCGCTGTGCAAGGCAGCTCGTATTACAAACTGCCGCCACTGGTGCAATGGTTCAGCGGCAACATCGGGTTTCACCACATTCATCACCTGTGCGCCAAGATTCCCAATTACAAATTAGAAGCCTGCTACAAAGCCAATCCCTTCTTTCAGGATGCACCCACTTTAACCTTCTGGAAAAGCCTGAGGTGCATGAACCTGAAGCTTTGGGATGAAGAAAATCAGCGATTGATCGGGTTTGGTGAGTTGAAGAAACGTACGGTTCCGACGCCAGAAGCGGCAGCAGAAGCTAGTTTGGCATAAACCACCCGTCCTACTGAAATTGATGATGACCTCATTCCTGACATCGGGATGAGGTCATCGTCGTTTGTGGCTAAGAGAGTGTTTGGAAATTCGACGATCATAACCCGCGAAGGCGGGTGGTAGGGTAAAGCCTGGGGTTCCGGCTCTCGCCTTCACCCCAGGGCCGCGTGATCACCAGCGCGTAGCCTGTGAAACAGGCGACAGCGAATCGGCTCTCGCCCGTTTCACGGGCTGCGAGGTTCTTTTCACGTCCACCTGGGGCTAC
>JAEUQN010000168.1:0-14135 GCA_016789725.1 Blastocatellia bacterium
GCCGCTCACGCTGGGATTTCCGGCAGAAGATTTATTGTTGCAAGGAACACTTGCTACCAACTCTACACTTGGTGTTGTATTGCCCATCGTGACGGCGCTCAATGCCTTTAGCGTCGTGCGACTATTTGCGCGACTTTTTCTGGGTCGCCCCACTGCTGCGGCACACGATTTAGCCGATGCCCTGCCGCGCGAACGGTGGATATTAACTGCTGCTTTACTGTTTTTATTACTGGGTGGGCTATTTCCAGCGCCACTCATTCGGTTGCCCGCCTTGGCAGCGGAGCGCATGGTTAATCTGGTTTCCCATCAGTTACACGCCGCACAACGTAAGGATTAGTACACTGTAAAGTAAATTCTGAGGTGGAACGCGATTTGCTAAATCGCGGAGCTTCGCTGGGGAACACACGCGATTTAGCAAATCGCGCTACGCCAGGAACCTTACTTTACAGTGTAATTAGTTCGGAGCTGAAACTTTAGTAGCATTAACGCAAATAGGCTTCCAAAATAAAATCGCCCTGTTTGAAAGGACTCAAGCATTTCAAACAGGGCGATTTTATCTTTAGCTTTTATCTGGCGCGTTACTTTATGCGGCCTGTTCAAGTCGTGCGGGCGACTCAAGTGTACGCGGGCGGCGTTGCGCGGTTTTTGTTTTGTAGTCAGTCGTGACGGGCGCAAAGTGCATGTTTTCTGGATCGAACGCCAGAATTTTTCCGTGTTCGATTTCATAAATCCAGGCATGTAATTGCAATGTTCCCTTTGCCAGTCGTGCAGCGATCACCGGATAAGTACGCAAGTTATCGAGTTGTACCAGAACATTCTCTTTGATCGCAGCATTCAAGAGATCAATTCCTGTACAATCCTGATAATTTTCCGCCACTACCTGACGAGTGGCTTCAGCATGTTTCAGCCAACCTGCGACTAACGGCAAGGGCGCGATTTCTGCTGGATTGAGCAAGCCTTTCATCGCACCACAATGTGAATGCCCCATTACAATAATGTGGCTTACATTGAGGGCCGCAACGGCGTACTCGATGGTTGCACCTTCACCGCCAGTAGATGCGCCATAAGGTGGGATAATATTGCCGGCATTGCGCAGAACAAATAACTCTCCGGGCGTGGCCTGTGTGACCTGCCCCGGCATAATGCGCGAATCTGAACAGGTGATCAGCAACGTTTCTGGAGACTGGCCTCTTGATAGTTGCAAATAGAATTCCTGTTGTTCATTAAAATGGGTCGTTTGAAAATCATGAATTCCGCGAATTAATTTTTCCATGTATTTTTCTCCTTGCTGCAGATAAAAGTTGAGGGCGATTGGTATTGCTCCTATCGCCCTCTCATCACCTAGCATTAGGCGATGAAACAACCAATGATTCGCAACGTCAGCTAGTGCAAATTGCAGGCCAGAAGCGAAGCTATTGATTTTGCTGGATGTTCGGGAACAAGCGGCGAAAAAGGTGCGACATTGTGTCTCATAGTTGGGACATAGTGCATCACTCCGAATATCAGGCGTTATGGGAGATACACGCGAAATAATGTACCCAGCGCATGCACGTCACCCGGAAAGGAAATGCCATCCGTTTGCCGCAGATAAAAAAACTCCGCATTGAATCGCTCGCCGAATTGCTTGATGATGCCTCCTGAGATGCGATTGCGGAACCAACCCTGACGGCCTTGCTGTCCCGGTTGGGTGGAATACCAGATTTCATCAGCCAGGAAGGGCTTGAATTTGAAAGCACCGATGCGGGCCGGATAATCCAGTTGTAAGCGGTTCCGATACACCGTGAAATCACTGGTGGTATGACGCACACGCCGCTCAATTAAATTGCGATCTGTGAATGTGAGTTCGCCAATCTTGAACTTTGCCGTAGCATTAAAAATCAGGCGATGTTCTTTAATTCGTCGTCCGGCAAAGGGCTGCTGATCCACATAAACATAAGTAGGCATAATCGTCAGGTATTTGCTGGGCTTGAAAGCGAGACCAGCACCGATACGTTCATCAACTGGTCGTCTAAAATCGCGCCCAACGCGCAGCACGCCTATCACCAGGAGGTCTTTGGTTTTGCTCAATGGCTTGATGAGTTGCGTTTCATTCCAGAATTGATTGTCTTCGCGTGGCGGGGGAGTTTGTGATTGCGCGGTCTTCAGATTGAAAAGCATCAGCACCAGTAAAAAAGCAGGCCAGAGAGGTTTCATCATTATTCCTGTTTCGTAGAAGATCAAAAGTAAAAGGAAGTTGGCAGCAATGAGCGTACCGCAAAATGACTTTGCCCCAACAATGATATGCTATTCGCTAAAGACGATGGCTTTAAGCGATTCAAAGAAGGATTAAGGACTCATGAAAATTAGCACACGCCTGATTATTTTGCTTACGCTCAGCGTCAATGCGGTGATGTTGGTCGCCACGTTTTTGATTTTACGTCAGACTGAAGCGAATTTAAGGACAGCGGCGAAAGGCGAAATTTATGCTCATGCGGCCACCTTACGTATTGCTTTGGAAGAAAATTATGCGAGTGGGCGTAGTTTGGATGCCCAGCGACTTATTAATCGCTTAAGTGAAAATGCCAATATTTACGGGGCGATTCTATTTAATACCGAAGGCAACATTGAGGTTGTATCGAATAGCCTGATTGCAGGGGCCATCAATTTCCCCCGCGAAGTCAAATTGGCTATCGAAATGAAGCGACCGATGGAGGTGTTTCGTCAAATTAACAATCAAGATGTGTTTTCTGTCATCGCCCCGATTCAAAGCGGGAACAACATCGTCGGTGCCATTGAAATTGCCCAACCGATTTCGTTTATTCGCGCCGAGTTAACCCAGGAGCGGCGCAACATCGCAATGACGGCAGCCTCTCTCTCAGCGATCATCTTGCTGGTAGCGTCGCTCGTACTCCATTTCAATCTGACACGGCCTGTCCGATCTTTATTGAATGGGGCAATTGCGATTGGGAAAGGCGAGCTATCATATCGAGTTAATGTAACGCGCTCCAGTGGCGAATTGAACCGCCTCGCCACTGAGTTCAATCACATGGCCGCACAATTAGCGGAACAGCGCATCGCGCTGGCGCGCGAAACCGAAGAACGATTGGAACTGGAACGCAAACTCCGCCATAGCGAACGATTGGCAGCCGTGGGCCGACTGGCAGCCGGAGTTGCCCATGAAGTCGGCGCGCCACTTCAGGTTATTGATGGGCGCGCGAAACAATTGCTGGAGCGTCACGATGCGCCGCTGGAAACCCGACAGCGCAATCTGACCATCATTCGCGCACAAACCGAACGCCTCACGCGCATCGTGCGACAAATGCTGAATCTATCACGCCCGTACAATTTGCAACGATCTCACACTGCTCTGCGCGAACTGATTGCTGACGTCGTAGAATCCGTCGAAATTAGTGCGGCACATAATGGAATCCAAATTGAAACGTACTGCGCATCGGATTATTCTCTAAACATTGATGCAGGTCTAATCCTGCAGGCACTTTTGAATATTTGCCAGAATGCAATTCAAGCAATGCCCAATGGTGGACAGCTCAAGGTCGAATGTCTGGCGGAGAATCCTGCTAAAGAGGGGAGACCAATGGTCGTCATCAAAATCTCAGATACAGGCCCCGGCATTCCACCGGAACATCTGGAACATATTTTCGATCCGTTTTACACCACCAAGGATGTAGGCCATGGGACCGGACTCGGGTTGTCAGTTTCCAGTCGCATTATTCAAGAACATGGTGGCCGTCTTGAGGCCTCCAATAACCCCGCAGGTGGAGCCGCTTTTCTGCTTTACTTGCCCCAAGCGAATCTTGATTGAAACGTATGAGCGCACGATTTCTTATTGCTGAAGATGATGCAGACCTCCGCGACTTGTTGCAGGATGATCTGGAAGATGCCGGATACGAAACCATTGTGGCGACCGAGGGGAAATCCGCCTTGGCGCGATTGGAAAACGAAAAGGAGCATCTGGATTTACTGGTAACGGACGTGAATATGCCGGGGTTGACGGGTGATGAATTGCTGAAAGTCGCACGCACTAAACGGCCTGAAATTCCGGTGATCGTCATCACCGCTTTTGGGTCAGTAGAACAAGCCGTCGAAATGGTTAAGAACGGAGCCTTTCAGTATTTAACGAAGCCTTTTGAGACCAGTGAATTGCTCCAAACTATTGCGATGGCCCTGGAACAAAGTGCGCCCCAACGCGAGCAGGCACGTTTACGCCGTGAGATCCCAGCCTCGCCAACGCGCATCATTGGCGCATCACGACAAATGAAAGACGTCCTCAAGCTTTTGACCAAAGCAGCGCGCAGCAACAGCACCGTACTCATTACAGGCGAATCCGGCACCGGCAAAGAACTCTTTGCCCGCTCAATTCACGAAATGTCCGATCGCAAAGGAGCCTTTGTTCCGGTGAACTGTGCCGCGATTCCGACCGATCTGATTGAATCTGAACTATTCGGCCACACCGGGCAAGCCTTCACAGGAGCCAAGCAGGCACGATCCGGGTTATTTGAAGCGGCTGAAGGGGGAACGATTTTCCTAGACGAGGTGGGCGAACTACCTTTGCTCATGCAGCCTAAGTTGCTACGGGTTTTGCAAGAAGGGACTATCCGCCGCATTGGTGCGGACCGCGAACGCGAAATCAATGTGCGCGTCTTAGCCGCCACCAATCGTGATTTGGAGCAGGAAGTCAGTGAAGGTCGCTTTCGAGAAGATTTGTATTGGCGCTTAAATGTGATTCACCTGCGTATTCCGCCCTTGCGAGAACGTCCGTTGGACATTCCGTTGATGATAGATCACTTCCTCAATAAAATGGCAGAACGCTCCGGCAACATTCCCTTCAATGTTACCCCTGAAGCACTGGCAATCCTGACAGCCTATTCCTGGCCAGGCAATGTGCGTGAATTGGAAAACGCCATAGAAAGTGCGATAGCCTTGGCCGAAGGATTTCTCATCACGCCAAATGATTTGCCGGAACGCATTAGCAGTGGAGGGAGGACTTCGACGTTATTGGCACGCGGACGAGAGCGACGCCTAACCATTCAAGAGTTGGAAAAGGAATATATTCTGGAAACTCTGCGCCTCACAAATGGCAATAAATCGAGGGCTGCCGAAATTCTAGGGTTTGACCGCCGCACACTCCATCGCAAGCTGGACGAATACCGCGCGCAAGATGCCTCCATCGTTTTTTGATTCTGCGGCTTTGATCTGTCCGTGTGGAGTGGCCCGGTTGAGCTTCACTTCTTTTTTTGTTATTCAGGGGGCATGAATGTTCACTATCTTCCGATCATCATCATCATCATTGGCGGCTTGTTATATCAGTTTTCGCAGAAGTCTATTACGAAGGGGATCAACGCCTATTTCGTCATCATCATTGCCTATCTTGCGGGAATCGTACTGTGCTTGATTTGCAACTGGATTTATCCAGCCGAAGGCTCCTTGACGGAAGCTTTCAAAAAATCCAATTGGGCGGTGTTAGGTGTTGGAGCGGGTGCAGTATTAGTCGAAATTGGTTTTCTGGTGGCGTATCGGCAAGGCTGGCAAATCAGTCTGACTTCGATGCTGGTGAATATGGTGATTAGCCTGGTGTTAGTGCCGGTAGGTTTGCTGGTTTATAAAGAGAAACTATCGGGTTGGAATGGACTGGGGATTGCATTTTACTTCGCTGGATTATTGTTAATTTCCAAAAAGTAAAGCGCCCTGACCTTTCAGCCAGAGCGCCCTGAGTTTGCAATAACAAACCAATGAATCTATTGTCCATCAGCAGCCGAGTTATTCGTGGACGCTGACAACACAATGGCTCTCCGGTCCCCCGCAAAAGTAAAGGCATCTAACACCTTACCTGTGCCTGTGGACTTCAATGATACAGAGTTATGTCGTGCTTTTTCTGAGCGCATTTCTACAGTCGCTTTTCCAGTGAACACCACCTCGCCGTCACGTGACAGCGTCACTTCCTCCGTCTTGGCATTGAACATAACGCGATACTCGCCCTTCTTCACGAGCGTACTATTGATCATCACATCCTCATTCAGAGTAAGCGTTTTCTTCAAGTTCTTTTCATTTGCCAAAGCAGTTCCAATCAGCGACAAGCAGAGCAGCAATGCAGCAGTAACTGACACAACAAACTTTTTCATATATTCCTCCTCAAAGGCATAAAGCTTACTATTGTTAATCCCCTGTTTTTCAGGAGATTTCCCACTCAATCGGTTGGCTTCTAAGCCACACTTATCGAAATGGCAAGGCCTATGCCATACCGCTAAAGTTGACTCATCAACAGCCTGCAAACCCACAAAAAACTCAATAAAATCTGCCCTTTAGTTAGATGTCCCCGATCACCCAAACCAATTCCTCAGCAGTACTGATCCGTGTTCCGAGATGTCTCAAATTGCCTCACTGATGCGCCAATTTTTCGCAGCTACGCTGGGTCTGAGGGGCAGCCTCCCCCTATTAAAGCAGGGATTTCAGCGTACCAGGCTGCGGCACAACAGTTGCCGAGGCATTGTGATTGGAGGAACACGAACATGAAACCTGTCAGACTCATAAAAAAACAATCCCTAACGCAACAGCCCGTAACGCGACGGCCCGGCAATCAGCCAAACAACCATTTGCAACGTACGGTGAAAGTCGTCAAAGAATGGGTCAACGAACAGCGTATCTCGCAACAGCAACAGGCCCGCCAGGTCTTTGCGTCCCTCTTCATCCACCCTCAAACCTAGGAGTAGAATCAATGCTTACTTACGCCACGGTTCAAGCCGCACGAAATAGCGAGGTAGGAGCGCAATCGCCAACTGTTCAGGTTTTGATAGTGAGTGATTGGATTGAGAACCTGCCACGCCTGAGATCATTTCTACACCTTACACATCAAACCATTAGCTACGCGCAAAACGTCGCGGAATTAACCCCTCTTGGGCAGAATTTCTATGATTTCGTGATCGTGGATGTGGGACCGGAATATATTGCATATGCGCTGCGAGAACTTCGCACCAGTGTACAATTGCAAGACACAGCCATCTTTGTACGGACAGAACGATTCTCGCAGACATTTGAATCCACTTCCATCTACGCTAAAGCCCTCAACGTGCCAGAATTAAATGCTGAACGGGCGGCGAAAGATTTCCTGACGACTTCCGTTTTTACCAAGTATCGTGCCATGGCCGGGCCAGATCGAGATTTGTTGCAACTACTGCTACAGCGAACTCAGAAGGCCAGCAAACCACCTGCGCGCAAGACCACACTCATGTGCGAAGAGAAAAACTTACCGTGAGGCAAGTCGAGGCAGTTTGCCGCGCCACTGTCGCAGAATGTCCCAAATAAACACGGCAGCCCAAGTCAACCAAAATGGCTAAATCCTTGTGATAGAGCACTTTTTCTTTTGGCACAATGGTTGCCCAAAAGACAATCGTCAGGCTTGTTATTCGACTGGGTTTGTGGGGAGTTGAATAGCAGGCAAATGGGTGCGGCGCACGAATTCCTTCAGATTCGTGCGCCGAAATTTTTAGCGGTCCTCTTGCTCTTCCCTCATCTGAAACTCTTTTGATCGTTGGTTCTCTTCGCTCTCAGTAAGTCTCTTCATAAACAGGACAAGTTTTTCCTTCTCGTTCCAACCGCTTGCAGCGTTTGTAGGCAAAAATCGCCAGAGCCGTCACCCCAATCCCAACGACTACTCCAATAATGACCATTTGTTTGGAGCCAGGATTCGGCAATTTCCAAGGCTTGACCGAATTGACTTCACTGTAGCGAACCTCATACGAAGTCGCGGCGGAGGTGTCCGCAACGACAAACCCATCGTCTTTGACTTCGCTAATATAGCCTTTCACCTTTTTGCCAGTTTTTCGCTTTACTTCAACCAAGGCGTCTTCGCCTATGCCATAGCTGTTGATCGTAGCTTTGAGTTGCGCAATGCGGGCCGCTTCCTGGGCAGCTTTCTTTTCGGCTTTGGTTTGGGCAAGAAGGGGGAAATTCAATAATGATAGAATCAAAAAACAGGTGAGATATTTTCTGACCGTCATTCATCCTCCAATACAGGACATGGTTCTGAGCGGCTGCACGAACTCAGCATCGTTGATGTGATGGCGTGCTTCTTTTTGTTGGACGGTGGCGTAAATGAAATCTACTAATTCGCAATCGGTCGCGCCGCTGCGCAACAGGCGTTTGATGTTGTGTTCGACCGTCGAAAACAAACAGGTGCGAATCATTCCATCGGCAGTCAATCGAATGCGGCTGCAATGCCCACAGAACGGCTGCGTCACGGGGTTGATGAAACCGACTTCGCCCGGCGCGCCATCCGCAAATTTCCAGCGCCGTGCGGTTTCGCTGAGATTTTCCGAAACAACCGGCACAAGTGGAAACACGGCGTTGATTTTCGCCCGCACTTCTTCGCCCGGCATCACCATTTCGCGCCGCCAAACTTTGCCGTTATCAAGTGGCATAAATTCGATGAAGCGCACATGAACGCCCTTGTTGCGCGCCATTTCGGCAAAGCCAATGGCCTGATCGTCGTTTACACCACGAATCGTGACGCTGTTGATTTTGACCGGATGCAAGCCTGCTTCGATAGCCGCATCAATGCCGTCCAGCACGCGCGCCAATTCGTTGCGCCCCGTGAGCAGCGCAAACCGCTCTGGCGTGAGCGAATCCAAACTCACGGTCAATCGCTGCAATCCCGCCTGTTTCAAGCCTTCCGCCCGTCCGCGCAGGAAATGCGCATTTGTCGTCATCGCCAAATCCTCGACGCCGGGAATCGCAGCGAGTGGCGCAATCAGTTCCTCAATGTCGCGTCGAATCATCGGCTCGCCGCCAGTCACGCGGAGTTTCGTGATGCCCAGAGAAACGAAGATTTCTGTGAGCCGAATAATTTCTTCGTAGCTCAGGATTTCTGCCTTCGGTCGCCATTCCATCGCTTCGGTCGGCATGCAATAGAAGCAGCGGAAGTTGCAGCGATCCGTAATCGAAATTCGCAAGTCCCGAATCGCGCGACCATGACTGTCTGTTAGAGCGGGTTGGTTCATAATCTTTGCCTGTGTTTTCAGCGACCGCTATTTTAGCAATGCTGAGAGGCAAAGTCAGGCGGGAGCCGACAAGATCAGGAACGAGCCTAGAATTTCTGGTTCATGGGTCTGAAGGTTGACGATGACAGTGAATCAGGCGATGCACGGGAGGCAAGCTCGCTCCCAGTGCATCACCTGTGCAGACGATCTGGAAAATGCGCGATCAGGAAATCGTGAACGAAACGGATTTCTGATCTTTTTGTTGACCATCTTCGTCTAGCATCTGGGCTTCAAATTTATATTTTCCGCTGGGCCAGGGATTGTTCGGGGTAAAGGTAAAGTTTGCATCTCCACTACTCGGCATTTCTACAATAACTTCCAGGCCGGGGATTGGTCCCGGCTTTTGTCCGGCGACATCTTCAATGACCAGACGGCCTTTGACTTTGACTGTTCCGGGGTTATTCGAGATGACGGCAGTGGCGTAAATGGTATCGTTAGGGCCGAAGTTACTGACCTCATTGCTGACGGGTTTTTCCTTGCCCAGCTTCAGACTGGACATAGTGGCGGTCGAGAAACTGACCGAACAAGCCGAGCCAGCCACGAGCAGAAAAATGATACCGAGAGTCAAACGGAGTTGTTTTGTTTGCATATGTGAGTTCTCTTTCAAATGGATTAAGAGTTGTTGTTTCAACTTATCAGGCAAAGTCGCCTCTTAGTTTTTTATGTGTGGACTCAATAGCGTGCCCCAGGCTTTTTCGATCCGCTGGTACTCAGACGGACAGCGTTGGGCGCGCGCTTTGGGCAGGACTTCTTCGTTGACTAAATCTTTATGCGCCTCCGGGTCTTGTCCGTAAAGCATGCAGATGATGTTGAAAAAACGCTGAAGACCCATTGAGTGCTCGCCCCAGAAAGCGGATTCATGTAGTTCATCACCATCCAGTACGGTGAACGCCATAGCCCCGTTAAAGACGGATGCAGCACCTTCTTCACTGCCATCCGCCACAATCAACGCGGCGAGTTGATCAACGGCGTCTTCTTCTCGGCCCGTCACTGGCAGATCGTAAATATCAATCAGAGCGTGGCCGAGTTCGTGAAAAAATACGAACATCGTGGAGTCCTCGACAGCCTGGGCGGCCTCCTCTTTGTCCTCGAATTCTTTGGCAAACGCCTTCTCAAAATACTCGATCAACTCCGTACACATAATGATTTCTCTGGAGTTTGGATCGTAGAACGCATTCGCCACTCCGCAATTGTTCACCGACAGATAAACATCCTGCGGCAAGGCGAAGACCTTATTCATTTCAGCGGCCAACTCTTGCAGCGCCTGGCGATCTTCGGCGCTCATATTAACTTTTATGCTCTTATCTGAACGTCGGGGCGAGGCGCCAACTTTGAAACTGCCTTTGCCCGCAGGTTTGGCTTGCGCTCTGGTGACATCCCCGACCAAAGGCAACATGTAAATCCCCAGAACACCGACGATCATGAACGTGGCAACCATCAAGGCCACTGGCAAGGCCGCCGGACGTGAGATGAAATAATGCTTCATTGTTAATTCCTCCGTTGAGTTTTAAGGGAGATTCAAAAGTTCGACCTGAATGAGAGGAGTTGCGCTCCCCCCATTCAAGCCCGCTGTCTTGCTTTAGCTCTTGCCGCTCGCGCCGCCACTGTGCATCGAGAAACTGCCCCAGATTTGGTCTATGATTTTCTCGTTCGATTGGTATTGCGGTTCTTCGGCTCCGACCAGCATCACATAGTTGTCGGTGACATCGGTTGCCACCAGCACTTTGCCTTTCACTGGTTTCCCGTCCTCATTGAGCGCGGTATATGACGCCAGACTGTAATCAGGGCTTAGTTCGGTCAGGCTCCCGATTTTCACGTTCTTTGCGCCGAGTCCTTCCAACGCGCCCGAGGCAACTTTGACCAGATCGTCTTTCGTCAGGTTCGGGTCTTTGAAGGCCATCACCATGACGCCGACCTCACTTGGTTTCGGTGTGCCAGCGATGAACACATCCACGCCGCCGGATTTCTCGTTGTGGTGTTCGGTTCCCTCTGGCACCTCAAAGGAATATCCTTTTTGGCCGTCTTCCATCGTGATCCAGTTTTCAGGAACTGGCACTATTTTTGCGGCTGGCACTGTCTTAGCAGCCGCAGCAGGGGTGGCAGCGGTGGAAGCTTTTGCAGCGGGCGTCGGGCTTCCCGCACTCAAACTCCCGCTGGTGGTCACAGTACAGCCTGCCGAAATCGTTGCCAGCATTGTCAGGCAACCTAAGACTACTTTTATATTTTTCATTGCATTGTCTCCCTGTTTATTGTTAAAGGCGATCACCGCCCAAATTGTTAATGTTTTAGCTCTTGCCGCTGGCGCCACCACTTTGCATGGAGAAGCTGCCCCAGATTTCATCTATGATTTCCTCGCTTGCCTTGAACTCGCTGGCCTGGGTTCCAACAATCATCACATAGTTATCGGTGACATCCGTTGCCACCAGCACCTTCCCTTTGACTGGCGTACCGTCCTTACTGAGCGCGTTGTAGGTTCCGAGACTGTAATCGTTGCTTAATTCGACCAGGTCACTGATTTTGATTTTCGTGGCCTTCAGCCCTTCCAATGCGCCGGTAGCAAAATTGATCAAATCGTCTTTCGTCAGCTTCGGGTCGTTGAACGCCATCACCATGACCCCAACGACAGTCGGTTCTGGTGTGAAGCCCATGAATACATCAGTACCATTAGCCTTGTTGTTGAAGAACTCAGTCCCCTTCGGCACCTGAAAGGAATAGCCCTTTTTCTTATCAATCATCGTGACCCAGTCATCGGGAGCCGGCACAACCTTTGAGGCGGGCGGCGATTTCTTTTGCTGATGAGGATTGGCTGCTGGGGCAATGGAATTGAATGATTTTGCGCTCAGGGTGATGGTCGCAGCACTGCTCATGACAATCACCATCACAGCAGTCAGGCAAGCGAAGACTGTTTTTGTGGGTTTCATTGCGTTCTCTCCTGGTGTTTGTTGAGGGCCGACAATGTTCCCGGATCGCGGTGAGTCGGGAGGATTGCGGGCGCGAGGGGACAAATTGATTTCCTGCGAGAGCGAAATACGTGTGCAACATTTTCTCTTAATCGCCGCTTCGTGATTGCAAATCGCATCACGAACCAAAGAACTGCAACGCCTCAAAAGTTAGTCATGTGCTTCTGATGACCTGCGTTGAAGTGCAGCGATTAAGATTGCTCTCATTAGGTAAGGGGGGATTAGCGAGCAAAAGTGTTCATGGTTCTAAATTTTTTTTTTCTGAAGGAGCTTTCAGGGCAAGGAGGTGAGAAGATTTCTGCCACTCTCAAATCGTTGGTGCTAGAGGCGGATTGCACGCAAAAACAAACGACGGTGTTTGTCTGAAGCTCACAAAATCGTCTTCGCGCGACTTTGAAAGGCGGCGGTTGCGTGGGGCAAATGTGACGCGACGATCAATTGCAATTCACTCCACAGGTCAGGATGTTTTTTGGCAATGCGCGCCGCCGCCGTCATTGCAAACACGCGCGTAGCAGCAGGCTCCTGTGGGTTATCCACCAATTCGACACACAGCGAATAGACCTGCGCGTGCAACTTCTTTGGGATGTCCACGTATTGCAACAGTCGTGCGATGTTACGCTTGATCGCATCGTGCTGATCGTCGCGCTGTAAGAGTTTCAGCAGCTTCGGCAAATAGGGTTGGATTAACTGCGAATGCCGCTCGGCACAATAATTCATCGGCCAGGCTGCGCGCTGTGTCAGGCGATAATCCCCCGCAAAGAAAATCTTCATCAATTCGGCAAAGCGATCTGGATCAGCGCCGATGTATTCGATAATTGCAGCCGTTTGTCGTTTAGAATGCTCCGCTGCAAAAGCCTGGCGAATATCCATAATCGTATGGGTTAAGCGCGGGCCAGTAAGCCCGCAAACAACTGACTGAACAAGGCACCGACCACCGTCATCGCAAAACCCCAAAATAGCAATTGCCGAAATAGGATTTTTGCCTCGCTCGGTTCGCTCACCGTCGCAATGCACAATGCGCCGAGCGTCGAAAGCGGCGACACATCTACAATCGAAGAGCCGACGTTGATGCTGAGCGCGATGGCTAACGGATCGCCGCCGCCAATTTGTTGCACCAGCTTCGGCGCAATCGGCAAAAAAGCGGGAAGCACGACGCCGCTCGTGCTGCTGTAGGTGGAAATAACGCCCGTCAAAAAAGCGATCACGCCATTAATCGTGGCAGGCGTTCCGATCTTAGCAATCAAGGTGGTGAAGTGATCCATCCCGCCTGTTTTTTCCATCAGCGCAATCAATAGTGAAACGCCACAAACCATCACAATTACGCCCCACGGCACTTTCTTCAAAGCTTGGGTCTCTTCGGTGGTCTGCAACACAATCAATAATGTGACCGCCGCAAACGCACTCAATCCGATGTTCAATTTGAAGGCAAGTACACCGACAATCCACGCCAACACAAATACCAGCGTCAATATTTGCGGTCGTGTCAATGGCGCTTGTGTTTCCATTGCCTCTTTCGACCTGCCTTGTTCTTTCGTAATCTTTCGCAACAGAAACCAATAGGCCACCGCCGCGACGAACGCGTGCGCAATGAAGTTCGCAAACCAGACTTTCCACTCGTTTCCGCCCATTCCCGCTTCTGCCATTTTCGTATTGGCAATAACGCCAACCGCGCTAATTGGTGATAGGTTTCCAGCGTTTGCGCCCATCGCCACCATCAACGCCGTCAGAAAATGTGGCAATCCCGCGCGTTCGCCCATCGCCATCGCCATTGGCACAATCAATGCCACCGCAGCAATCGCCCCCGGCCCGACCGTCGAAAGCACCATCGCAATCATAAAAAACAGGAGGGGCAACAACCGATGGTTACCACGCAATAAACCTACCGCGCGATGTGCCAGCCATTGCAGCGTTCCGTTCGTTTCGGCGCAGGCAAACAGCAACGTCACGCCCGTCAATGTCAGAAACAATGTCGCGGGAAAGCCCGCCATCACCGCTTCGGCTTTCATCCCGGCCAGAAACACGCCCACAATCCACGCCAGCGCGATGGCTAGCAATCCAATGTTCAGGCGCGACACCATCGAAAGAATGATGGCCAGAAGAAGTGCGATGACGGAGGCAAGTGCGGGGTTCATAAAAAGGAAAC
>JAEUQN010000168.1:14145-16328 GCA_016789725.1 Blastocatellia bacterium
TCACCACGGGGAACACGGGGCGCACTGGGAAAATTCATCAAGAGCAGAATAATCAATCAGAATTCGTTATATCTTTCCCCGTGCGCCCCGTGTTCCCCGTGGCAAAACCTGTTTTTATATCTTTGGTAAGAGATGCTTTTGGATTTTGCCGAGTGCCGTGCGTGGCAAACTGTCCACCCGCACAAACGCACGCGGCACTTTGAAGGACGCGAGCGATTGCCGACACGCGGCTTCGGCCTGTGCTTCGTCGAATGTTTCGTCCGCAACGACGTACGCAACCGGCAATTCGCCGCGCCGTTCGTCCGGCACGCCGCACACAACGACTTCGCGCACGCCGGGCTGATCCAGCAACAGTTCTTCGATCTCGCGCGGGTAGATGTTGAAGCCGCCCGAAATAATCAAATCCGTCCGCCGACCACACAACGTGTAATAACCATCGGCGCTGCGTTGCCCCAAATCGCCCGTGCGAAACCATCTTCCATCAGATTCGGCCACAAACGCTTCCGCCGTCGCATCCGGTCTGCGCCAATAGCCCGCGCAAACGTTCGGACCTTTGACATACACTTCGCCGACTTCGCCCTCGGCTACGGGTTGTTTTTCGTGATTCAGAATCCGCACCGAGACACCCGGAAACGGCAAGCCTACCGCACCCGCACGCCGTTCGCCTTCGTATGGGTTGCTA
Organism: Blastocatellia bacterium; assembly: GCA_016789725.1. GTDB lineage: Bacteria > Acidobacteriota > Blastocatellia > RBC074 > RBC074 > JAFDVL01. The sequence goes on from JAEUQN010000168.1 coordinate 14,828, forward strand.
ATGTTCATCAGCGTTTCGCTCATCCCGTAGCGTTCCAAAATGCGATGGCCGAATTTGCCTTGAAACTCTTCCAGCGTCTGCGCAGGCAGCGGAGCCGAGCCGCACACGAACAACCGCATCTTCTCGCCGATACGCTTTGCCAAATCCTCCGGCAATTCCAGCAATCGCACATACACCGTCGGCACGCCGAAGAATAACGTTGGCTGAAATGACGTGAACCAATCCGGCGCGCGCTTGATGTCGAACTTTTCGACGAGCTTCATTTTGCACCCGCTCGCCAACCAGGCATGGATGCCGTTGCCGAGACCATGCACGTGAAAGAGCGGCAGCACCGCGAGGTAACGATCTTCGCTCGTGATGCGCCAACAAGTCATGACGTTAATGGCATTCGCCGCAAAGTTGTTATGCGTCAACACCGCGCCTTTGGATTTCCCTGTCGTACCCGACGTATACACAATCGCCGCCGGATCATCACCATCAATCGCCGTCCACACGCGCGTTGCATCCTGTGTTGATGCGGCTGCGGCGAGTTCTGCAATGCGCCAACCGTTTGTATTGGCCGGAATGAATTGCGCTAAGTCTTCGGTTGTGACGACCGCTTTCGGCTCCGCGTCCGAAACGATATGCGTGATCTCGCGCTCGCGGTACAGCACATTGATCGGCACGACAATCACCCCCAATTTGACGCACGCCAAAAACAGATCAATGAACTCCACACAGTTCAGCAAAAAGAAGCCGAGCCGATCCCCACGTACGAGACCACGCTCCGTCAATACCCGCGCCATCGCATTGCTGCGCGTGTCAATGTCGGCGAAGGTTAGCGTTGCGATTGTGCCGTCTACACGGTCGTATTCGAGTGCTTCAGCCGCAGCGCGACCGGCGAGGGAAAGATTGAAGATGTCGGTTAGTTGCATGATGTCTGATTTTGCAGTTCTTCCAGCGTGGGCAATTGATACCCACGAAAACGCAACAAGACCGCTGCTCGCGCTTTGCGTAACATCACTATATCTGCCTGTCGCCCCAGTGCTGTCAGTTGCATTTGCTCAAGGTTGGTTAGGCGCGTGTCTTGTTGTTTTTGTAGCAGGCGGCTGATCTGCTTTTGCGTGTGACGCGGAACTGTTTCCAATAAGACCGCGCGCAGTTCATCTTCATCTAGCCGCTCCAGTTTTTCTAACTGCGCAAGGATCTCTGCTGGCAATCCATCCAGTGACGGCAACAGCATCGACGGGATTGTGGGTTCACTATGTTCGATCATCTTTCCCAATAAGCTTTGGTTTGGGGAAGCCGTTTTTCTTGCGTAAATGGACAAGCTCTTGATGCGCTTGCGACAGTTTGAGCCAAGCTTGACGATCCGCCTGAAGAAATTCAATCGCGGCAATCAACGCCTGCGAAGTAGTTTCCTGTCCTTCTCGAATACTGAACTTGGTTTCCAGCACTTTCCACGTCGCATTGAAACCAAGCGGGCAATGATTCTCTACGCAATGACGCAGCGAGATATAGC
>JAEUQN010000169.1 GCA_016789725.1 Blastocatellia bacterium
ATTTCCTGGAACGCGACCCGCCGCCTTCATCATAAGTATTTAGCGCCCATTATTGATCGCACATTCTTCCGACAATCTTACGACTCGCAGCAAATCAGTACAGGATTGGCGGCCTCACTGCGCTCCACAACAGAGCAGCCCAAACTGTTGGAGGAAGTCGCCACCAAGTTACAGTCGGCGTTGCAAACTGAATCGGTGGCGATCCTTTTGAAAGACCACGCAACCGGCGATTTTACGACTTCGTATTTTTGCGAATACAACCCACGAAATGGTTGCGCAGTCAGTTGTGAACACGATGTGCGCCTCGCCCATTCAAGTGTCGTCGTACAGCTCTTGAGCCATCTCAACAAATGTCGGGATGTATCAGACTTGCCGCTGCCCGATGACGAGGTCAAAACGTTACAACAACTGAAGGCTGAATTGCTGTTGCCACTTTCAGGCAAAGAGCAAATGTTGGGAATCATTTCTCTGGGGCATCGGCTGGGGGACCTCCCGTTTTCGCGTGAAGATGAAGAATTACTGATGAGTGTGGCAAATCCTGTGGCATTTGCGATTGAAAACGCGCGGTTAGTCGAGCGCATGATTGAAGAAGCTCGTCGCCGCGAAGAAATTGAAGCCGAAAACGAAGCCCGCGCCAAAGAGCTGGAGGAAGCCCGGCAATTGCAGCTTTCGATGTTGCCGAAGAAAATCCCTCAACTCCCTCACCTGGAAATCGCGGCGTACATGAAAACCGCAACGGAAGTGGGCGGCGATTATTATGATTTTCATCTGAGCAGCGATGATACGTTAACGATTGCGGTCGGTGATGCCACGGGACACGGGTTGAAAGCAGGCACAATGGTGACAGCGACTAAAAGCCTGTTCCGCACATTTGCCCCCGGCTCAGAATTGGTTTCAATTCTCAGTCAGGCCTCGCGCGTCCTGAAAGATATGAATCTGCGGTCATTGTTTATGGCAATGACCGTGATGCGGATCGAAGGTTATCGGCTAAAAATCTCAGTGGCAGGAATGCCACCCGTTTTGATCTATCGCGCTTTGACCGGTGCAGTTGAAGAGGTTTTTATCAAAGCGTTACCGCTGGGCAGCGTGCGAAATTATCCGTGGCGACAGGAAGAACTGACGATTGATCCCGATGACATCATTGTCATCATGAGCGATGGTTTCCCAGAACGCTTCAACGCCGACAATGAAATGCTGGGCTATACCAAAGCGAGCGAAGTGCTGCAAGGAGCAGCCCACCTCTCGGCGCAGGGTGTTATTGAGCAATTTATTGTGGCAGGCGAACAATGGGCCGAGGGACGCGCGCAAGATGATGATGTGACGTTTGTGGTTTTGAAAGTCAGGTAACACGAACGACCACCAAAGTCTGATCGTCTTGCGGCAATACTTTGCCAAGGAAATTACTGACATTCGCAAAAACCGCGCTCAGGGTTTCTTCGGCCTCCATTCCATCTGTGATCGCAGCGACTTGTGCCAGACGCTCCTCACCGTATTCTTCCTGATGCTCATTCATGGCCTCTGAAATCCCATCCGAATAAAAAATTAACAAGTCATTTTGAGTCAGTTGAATTTGCTCCACCTTTAAGACGCGGTCGAAGGATTTCCCTGAATTCAATCCCAACCCAATCCCAGCGGGCTTGAGCCATTCCGTCGTTTGCTTGGATTGTCTGCGCCAGACGGGCGGATTGTGACCCGCGCGCGAATACGTCAACGTCTTTGCTGCTGGATCAAGCACGCCAAAAAACAAGGTCACAAACGTTTTGCGCTTACAAACATCGTACAAATGTTTGTTCACTTCGCGCAGGATTTCACCGGGATCGCTGCTGGTTTCTGAAATGGATAATAACAAGCCTTTCGTCAGCGTCATGTAGAGGGCGGCGGGAACGCCCTTGCCCGAAACATCAGCGACAACGATGCCCAGCCTGCCATTCTTGAGCGGGATGAAGTCGTATAAATCGCCGCCACATTCGCGCGCGGGCCGACAAAGCGCCGCAATACTGAAACCTGGGATTTGCGGTGATGACGCAGGAAGCAGATTCTCCTGGGCCTTGCGCGCCACGCTAAATTCAGCCTTGAGCCGTTCTCGCTCGGCTTTATCTTCATTGGTGGTCAGCAAACGACGCGGCTCAATCTGCGTGTTTGGCGCAAGGCGAGTCAGGATCAATGCAACGAACATCATGACGCCCAAGGATACCAACCCCCTTGTCCCAGCGGTGTGCAAGGAGGCGGCAGGCTGCACATACAGACCCAACATCTTAAGAACAAAGACGGCGGCAAAATTGGCCACAAACACCGCCAGCAAATCAAAGAATTGGTTAATGATGCCAAAGATAGCCAACCAACTAATGGCGACGATCACCTTCGCCATTATTGACGTCGTTTGATTCGGACTCAGATCAATAATCGAAATGATTCCAACCAAAACGAACAAACCGTTCACCAGCCATGACGCGGAAAAATAGGCACGCAGGACAGGCAGTAAAAAAGCAAAGAGCAGTACCAAATAAAACAGCTCGCCACCGATGGCAGAATTAAAGAAGGCGGCAATAGTCGGAATGGTCGTCGTCAGGATGTCATGCCGTGAGGTAAGGTCCGAAGGTGTTACGGTAAAGCCTCCCAGCCAGGCCAGAGCATAGGGGATAACAGCGATCAGTCCACCGGAGAGCAGTCCGACACAAACATTGTTGGCGACTGACTGCGAAAACAAATGGCCCCGCAAGGCGGCAGACCATACGCTCAATTTTCCAGTTTGATATTTGGCGGTCGTGACTTCGCCAGTAGTCCAAAATGCAGTGAGAACGAGGGTGAGAAAAAAGCACGTTAGAAAATAAAGGACATACGGAAGGAACAGCAAAACCGTCGGATTATTGATCCCTTGGACTCGAACTCCTCCCGATTTGTACTCATTCAATAACGTCGTCATTCCCATCCCAACCAAAAAGAGCAATAAAGTAAAACCAAAGAAAATCAGTGTGCTGAGATGATCCAATTCCTTTCGGTTGAGGTAATAAAAATACAGCACCAATGCCCCAATGATGCACAGCACCGTGAAAATAAACTCCAATCCACCAACTACCGCAAAGGAGGCCAGATCGCGGCGGGACAATTCTTCTCGATAGGCGGTGGGCAAGGAATTCTTGATCGCCAGTCGTGTCAAAACCGGGCCTGTCACAGTGGCCTCAACATCGAATTTTAATTCCCGTTCCGTTGGGGAAGCATAACTCCAGACAAATTGCTGTTTTCCTTTTTCCGAACTGGATTCTGAGATAAATGCAAATTGTGGACGCACATCACCGAGTAATTCAGAAACGGCTGCTTCGGCAACGGATTTGGAGGGAGGAGATGTTTTCTCAGCTTCGGATAATTTAAAACCTGTGCGCTCAAAACTTAATAACTGTCCATTGGCAGCGAAGGAAAAAGAGACCGTCCGGTTTTCACGCGGATCGCGGAATCTGATTGAAGTTTTCAGCGGGGAAAGCAGGATCGTTTCCAACGAACTGGCCTGATGATCCTGTAAATATTGTTCCAGATTACGATCCCGCGATGGAATGATTCCGTACCCCCAGCCTGAAAGATCAATCCCCTGTTTTGAGGCATATTCCTTTGCTTTCAGCAGTGCTTGTTCTCGGTCAAGCTGATAGTTCCATTTGGTTGCCGCATCAAATTGGGGGAACAGGAAAACTAAAGAACCATATCCAAGCGCACCGATCACCAGCATCAAGGCCAGAAGGCGATTCGTCATTCATCACCTCCCGATTTCTTGAGCTGCACGATCACCGCCGTCAAATCATCCTCGACCTGTGTTTTGTGACGGACGCTGGATTGAAAGACATCCGCCAGCGCGTCTCGCAAGCGGTAAGAAGAATTCTTGTATTGCGCAACTTTCGCCCAGAAGGTTTTGCTTTGCGATTCGTCGGTCAACATTTTGATCGCACCATCTGAAAGCAAGGAAACCGTATCGCCTGGAACCAGATTGTAAAAACCTTCTGTCACGCGAAAGGCTTTTTCGTGATCCAGCCGAAAATTAATGTCATGCTCATCCGCCTGATTTGAGGCTGTTCCCTTCTCTCTCTGAATTTTCGGACGCGGGAAATCACCGATGCCCGCATAACGCAAGGTCTGGTCGCTGGTGTCAATCACCGCGTAAACAAACCCCATCATTTCATCCTGCGCCATCGTCCGAATAAGCTGTGTTTGCAATCCTCGCACAATCTCTGTAGGTGAATTGTCGGAGAGATTTTCATTCTTGATTTTGGGCATCAAAAACCCTTTCGCAAAGGCGATGGTCAATGCAGCAGGCAACCCACGCCCTCCGCCTTCAGCCATAAAAATCCCTAACTTGCCGGGTTCCAATTCAAAGAGGTCATAAAAATCACCGCCGACTTCGTAGGCAGGCTGACAAACCGCTGCGACCGCCAGGTGCCTCATCTCCGGTAACTTGTCGGGCATCAGGCGAATTTGCGCTTCACGCGCCGCCGAAACTTCTGCTTGTAAAGAAAGTCGTTCGGCCAGATTGCTGGCATAGATCGGGCGCACTTCATCTTCTCGATATAAACGTCCTTTGAAATAGGCCCACAATGCCAGAAACAGAGACAGCAATGTCACCAGCGCCATAATCAGGCCGGAACGAAATAAGGCGGGAGCAGGCTTTGAAAGAAGCGTGTAAGCAATCGTAATCAGATCGCTTGCGCAAAGCGCAATTATCGCGGTCAGAACATCGAATTTAAAAAAGGCCAGGAGCAACACGATGGCTGAAAACGAAGTCAGAACCATTGCCAGCCCCCAAGGTCTGACAACCTGCATTTGCGTAATGCTATTGGCATCAAATGCGATGAGATATAAACAAGCCAGGATAACCCATTTATTTTTCAGCCTTCGTTGCAGTAATGGTAATGGCAGGAAAATCGTAAAGATCACGCTCAAAACAGCAAATGAATACCAGCTCAAGAGCATCGCGAGCCAGGGCCATTTCGCATAATATGGCTCAACACTTGTCAACCGCCATCCGTAGCCAGGGGATGATGTAAAAGGTGCAACCACAAGCTGCGAGATCAGAAATAACCATCCGCTCAGGGCTGCGCCTTGCAAAACAGCTTTTGCCACGTTCTGTGAATTCCACTTCCCTGTTAGAAGGGCGTCGAGTGAAGTCAGTTTGCCCGGATAGGATTCGCGCAGATCGCCTTCTCCGCTTCCATAAGCAAACCCGATAAATAACCCGATAAAGCCCCAGGTAATAAAACCAAAGACCGGATTCAGATAAGCCGCTTGAGTGTAGTTAAACTCCAAGGCGGAATTATAAAGTGTGACGTCGGAAAGTAAGACAAAGCCACCAAAGGCAGCGGCCACCCCGGCAGCGATCAAAAGAATTCGCAGGAACGAAACTTCCTTTTGACGCAACCGCTCAGTAAATCGAAAGATACCAAAGACCACGACCACCAAAACCAGTACAACATAGATCACGCCCAATACGATGAGAGGCCAGGGAGCATCCCCAAAAACTCGCTGCCGAAATTGCTCGTCCAAGCGTCCGATCAAATTCTCACCAACGACTTGATTCCCACGAACTGAAATGGTGGTCTCAGCATTCAACTCTGGCGTCATCGTAGGATTCCACTTCCAGGTGTAGCGCCTGACAATCGCGCCATTGATGCGATCCTCTGAAACGGCGGGGGCAATCGTAGAAGGAATTAACCCCGCTTCAGGGCGGGAAGCAAATCGCTGTAAGGCTAATTGCCGGGCGGCAGCATCATCTGTTTCAATAACCCCTTCGCTTTCCTTGAAGCGGTGTTGAAAGCCAAGCGCGTGGCCTTCCGAAGCAACAAAAACCTCGACATTTTCCTCATTATTGGGCGAAAGCAATAAAACATTGAGGATGACGACCGGAAATAACGGGGCCGCCTGGGCTGTGGCCGCTGGCCCCTTCATCTTGAAGTAGAACAATCGCGTGGTGGCGTCAGTGGAAACGAAGCCCTGCCAATCATGGGCGTCAATTCCTTTCTGCAACGCATACGTCTTGGCCTGAGCAATGGCGGTGGTTCGATCTACGTTGAATTGAACCTGCATTTCTGCATTGTAGAGGCGATACAACCAGAGTCCCCCCACATATGCCAGAGGAGAAAGAATCAAGATTATCAACCAAAAGCGGTTGGCAATTTGTGGGGACATCAATTTGCTTCGCATAGAACCTCAACGAGAGTGTTTTCTTTTTACTACAGGCAGCAACGAAAACAAAATTGCCTGGGTAAAATTGTCGGATGCTAGATTTGATGTTACAGTCCGCTTGCTTCCTAAACGATACTTAGACTCTTGATTGTTCTCAAAATTTAAGTCCAGCGAGTCGGATCGGAAAAACAATAAAACTCAAGGAGAGATCACCTGATGCACTTACCGAATGGTTTAGAGAAAAATATTATTGATTTATTTCGCCTTGATGGCCGCAAGGCACTGATTACAGGCAGCGCAAAAGGTCTGGGGCGAATGATGGCTCACGCGCTGGCTGAGGCAGGAGCTGAGGTTGTCATCACCAGCCGAACGCTGGCAGAGTGTGAAGCCACAGCGCAGGTGATTCAATCCGCCTCCGGGCGTAAGACCTTTGCGGCGGCAGTAGACGTCACCGATGAGGCAGACGTGCAAAAGCTCAAGGCCATCGTGTCTGAGCATTTCGGTCCGATAGACATTTTAATTAACAATGCCGGAATCAATATACGCGGCAACATTGAAGACCTCTCGACCGCAGATTTTGAGGCCGTCATGAACACAAACCTCAAGGGGACATTTCTCTGCTCAAAGTTTTTTGGACCGGAGATGGCGCAACGCGGATGGGGGCGCATCATCAATCTCGGTTCAATTCTTTCGGTCATTTCAATGGCAGGGCGTACACCCTATGCGTCATCGAAAGCCGCCGTTCTGGGGCTGACCCGAACCCTGGCGATGGAATGGGCCACCAAAGGCGTCACCGTCAATGCGATTTGTCCGGGGCCATTTGCCACCGATATGAACTTGCAACTCCTCAATGATCCTCAGAAGTACAAGGCCTTTGTCGAAAAAATCCCGATGGGCCGATGGGGAGAATTACACGAAATTGCCGGAGCTGCGTTATTTCTGGCCTCTGACGCCTCCTCGTATGTAACGGGAACAACTTTGTTTGTGGATGGCGGATGGACTGCACAGTAGGCAAGACAAATGAAAAGCCGCTTGAACAAACGCATCTTCATCGGTACTATTGCTGACCGTAGTGGTTCGATCAAATCACCACTTCCCCTTGAGTGTTTCCTAACTTGAAAGCCACCTGCTTCTCGCAAGCAGGCCATAAGCCTGAAGGAGTATACGTGAGAAAATATTGGCAAAGATTCCTCCTCATTGGCGTTGCCCTCGTTTTAGTTGTCAGCGCAACTGTGTTACGCCCGTTGGCGGCGGGACAATCAACAGCAGAAGATCGCGCAGCGGAACTCAAATTACGAGGACAATTTGTGGATGCGATTGAAATCATCCGCGATAACTACCTCGAAGAAGTTGAGTACGAAGTGCTGACCAAAGCAGGCATTCTAGGGATGCTTCGCAACTTGGACCCGCATTCGAGCTTCTACGACAAGAAAGCCTTTGATGATTTGCGCAATGACCAGCGCAGCCAATACTTCGGCATCGGTTCCGTGATCACCATGCGAGACGGACGTGTCGTCATCATTGAGCCGTTCCGCGATACGCCTTCAACCAAAGCAGGGCTACGATATGGCGATCAGATTGTTGGCATTGATGGACAAAACACTGAGAATTGGGATCAAAACCAGGTCACGCGAAAACTTCGCGGCGAGCAAGGAACCAAAGTAGCCGTAACCGTCAAACGAGCTGGCGTCGCCGAACCGGTTACAGTAACGCTTGAGCGGGATGCCATCGCGCAGATGACCATCACGGGAACCTATATGATTCGTCCCGGCATTGGTTACGTGGCAATGCCACGCGGGTTTCACTCCACCACCAATGACGAATTGACAGCCGCCATTGCGCAATTAAAAGAGCAAGGCGCGACTTCTATGATTTTGGATTTGCGTGACAATCCAGGTGGTTTTTTGGATCAGGCATTGAAGGTTTCAGATAAATTCCTCCAACGCGGCCAAACCATCACGACCGTTCGTTATCGTGATGGCAGCGTGATGAGCCGCGATTTACAAGCGGAAACCGGTTCACCGGACAGCTCTCCGTTAGTAGTCTTGATTGATAAAAACTCTGCTTCGGCTTCAGAAATTGTGGCGGGCGCGATTCAGGATCATGACCGAGGCTTGATCGTGGGGGATAACAGCTTTGGTAAAGGTCTGGTGCAAACCATCATTCCGCTTTCTGGTGGTTATGGTCTGACGCTGACCACGGCGCGTTATTACACGCCCAGCGGGCGCTTGATCCAACGTGATTACTCGAACAACTCGGTCTACGATTATTTCTATAAACGTGCGGGAGCCGAAACCAACGACGATCCAAAGAAAAATAATAAGCAATGGTTGACCGATCTGCGACGCCCTGTTTTTGGCGGCGGCGGAATCAACCCGGATGTGAAAGTCAAAGACACGAAGATTGATAATGTAAACATCCTCAATCAGACACAATTGACGCTGCTGAGTCCGATCTTCCTGTTCGTCCGTGAGCTGGTAGGTGGTCAGGTTGATGTAGCGCAAAACTTCAAGCTCAACGGCCCACCGAATTTTGACCGTAAGCTTGGTGTGAATGAATTCGCTATCACAGAACCAATCATGAAGGTCTTTCGAGAACAGCTTGCGGCATATTTGAAGAAGCATCCCGAAATCAATATCGCCCCAGCAACTCTGGAAGATCAAATGACCTGGGCCAAGAACCGCATTCGATATGAAGTACTCCTTGCGGCTTATGGCAGCGATAAAGCGCAACAGGCGATGACCGATGTAGACGCTCAATTGCAAAAAGCGATCACAGAATTGCCGAATGCGGCGGCGTTAGCGGACAAAGCTCGACGCGCGCGAAACGTTTCATCTAAATAACAAGGCGAGAACCTAATGTGTGGAAAGGGCGACTGATTAGAATCAGTCGCCCTTTTTTGCTGATGCAGTCCTGGCAAATGCAGAGAGATTAGTGCAGTTTTTCGACCTCCACCAACACATCATAAAACGTCGCCGCTGCCCCTAAATCCGTCAATCCCTGCGAAGTCACGTCATTAGCATTTGTGCCATCGGTCAACTTCTTCCACCACACAGACAACGCCACTATCACGCCACTCCTGGCCTTGTCAGACACACGTGCTCTGGCTGTAAATGCGCCGCGATCATTGAAGATTTTCACGCGGTCGCCGCTGTGAACCCCCCGCGCACCGGCATCATCAGGATGGATTTCTAAAAACGGCTCTTTTTCGGCCCGCAAAAACGAAGGCAGATTTGCAAAAGTGGAATTGAGGAAGTTATGCGCAGGCGGCGAAATAATGGCTAACGGATATTTCCTGGCAATTAGTGGTGCAGTCTGCACGGATTCTCGTGGCGGAATATAAGTCGGCAATGGATCCATTCCCTGCTGCGCCAATGCTTCACTAAAAAATTCGCATTTGCCAGAAGGCGTTGGGAAATTCCCCTGCGCAAACGGTGCATAACGTTCTGGCACATTCAGGCGTTGCCAACCGCTTTCTTTCAGCCGTGCAAAATCAATCGTTTGCATCCGTTCGTGATCGTAATTGAAAGCTTGCGCGCCAATCTCTTCATCGCTTTCGGTAAAGCACGGATCATCAAACCCCATTCGCGCCGCCAGCAAACGAAAGACTTCACTGTTCGGCTTTGCTTCGCCGAGCGGCGCAATCGCAGGATTGTTCGCCAGCACATACAAATGCCCGTAAGCTTTGTGAACATCAAATTGCTCAAGCTGCGTCGTTGCGGGCAACACAATGTCGGCATAATCCGCCGTGTCGGTCTGAAAAATTTCATGCACGACGGTGAACAGGTCCTCGCGTGCAAAGCCCGCTTTCACCTTGCCCGAATCAGGCGCGATGGCAACGGGGTTTGAGTTGTAGACGTAAATCGCTTTGACAGGCGGGTCGAGCGGAGTGATGGAATTGTCAGGCAACCGCCATTCGCCGAGCAACGCATCCCCGATGGCGGACATGTTGATCATGCGTGTGCCGGAGGGAATGAAATCAGGGCGTTCGAGTGCGTTTGAATTGAGCGAAAATGTGCCTGATGATGAAAGCAAAACGCCACCAGCGGGATCGCGCCAAGCCCCAATCAAGGCGGGCAAACACGCTATCGTTCGCACAGCCATTCCACCACCCGCGTGGCGCTGCATCCCGTAATTTAAACGAATCACGGCAGGCTTCGCCGTCGCATATTCACGGGCGAAGTTAGTGATTGTTTCTTCGCTGAGGCCAGTGATTGTCGCAACACGCGCAGGCGGATATTCCTGCACGCGTTCTTTCAGCAAATTAAAACCGAGGGTGTACTGGTTAATGTAATCGGCATCAATCAGGTTTTCATTGATGATGACATGCATCATTGCCAGGGCCAGCGCGCCGTCGGTACCGGGCAGCAACGCAATGTGTTGCTGGCATTTTTCGGCGGTCAACGAACGATAGGGATCAATCGCAATTAACTTTGCGCCGCGACGCCTGGCCTCTAATATTTTGGGCATCAAATGCACATTTGAAGTTTGTGGATTGCTGCCCCAAATCACGATCAATTTCGCTTCATCAAAACGCTCCAGATCGGTGCCGATGCTGGCACCAATCGTCATTTTATATCCTGCCGCGCCCGCACTAGCGCAAATCGTGCGATCCAGAAGCGAGGCTCCGAGTTTATGAAAAAAGCGCCGATCCATTGATTGCGATTGCACTAAGCCCATCGTACCGGCGTAGCTGTAGGGCAAGATGGATTGTGGGCCGAACTCATCTGCCACAGCCTTGAACCTGATCGCAATCGTATCTAATGCTTCCTCCCACGAAATTCGAGTGAACAAGCCTTTGCCCTTTTCGCCAACACGCTTCATTGGGTACAACACGCGTTGTTCAGAATAGGTGCGCTCCAGATAGCGATTAACTTTCGTGCAAAGAAAGCCGTTGGTGGTGGGGTGGTCGCTTGCCCCTTCCACTTTGATGGCTTTCCCATTTTCAATTGTAACGAGCATCGCACACGTATCCGGGCAGTCATGTGGACAGGCAGCGCGAATCACTTTTGTTTCGTTTGATGACATAAAATTTTCTTTGAGCAAACCCTTTCCGCCTGAAAATATCATTGTCTTGTCATAATTGGTAACAATTTGCCAACGTGGCGGCGTGGTACTATGTGGCTATCTTGCCCCTCCCTCTAATCCTTCAAACTTCCCTACGCAGCGAGGTGCAATTATGGCTGAACACATCAAAACGACCAATGGTTATTTACCTCCAACGGAGCTGAATCAACGCAAAACCTCCCGCGTCAAGATGATGATTCCGATTCAGATCACGGGCTATGATGCACAACAAAACAAATGGCAGGAAATGTCACGGATTGTAGACGTCAGTCTGGTTGGTGCAAGTTTTAATCTCAAGCACGATATTGTTTCAGGATTGATTTTATATCTGTCATTTCCAATGCCCTGGAAATTGCGTCAATACGCACATTCTGATCCTTCCTATAAAGTGTATGCAGTCACGCGCAATTCAATTCCACTCCCGACTCGTGAATATCGCATCGGGGTTGAGTTTTTAGGGCCAAAACCACCTCAAACCTACGTCGAAAAACCCTGGACCATTTTTGACTCCTCTGTTTGGAGAGGACAAGAACGCCGACGTTCTATTCGCAAAAATATCAAAGAACCGGTGTGGGTCGAATACTACAAAGGCTTTGACCAATTAGTTGGGCTAGAGCAAGGCTGTACTGAAGACATAAGCAAAACAGGCGCGCGCATCTGTGTTCAGGAACCGCCGCTGGACTTTAATCTGGTCAAAGTTTTTGCGATTGGTCAGAGGTTTGAATCGCTCGCTCGCGTAACCAATCAATTTGTCGGGAAAGATGGACTGCATCGCCTCTGCGTCCAGTTCACCGAAAAACAATTGGACGTCTGATTTCATTGGCCTGGAGCACACTGGAATTGCAGATCCTTGCGCCCGCAACATGACACCTGTGAATCATTGGTGCTATGGTACGGGCGCTTTCTATTTCCCCAATTTTTTAAGGAGGTATATTCCTGTGATGCGAAGTGGCCGAACAATCACACGACGCGAAATCATTACTAACCTGTCAATTGGGATTGCAGGGCTAACCACGATGCCGAGAGTGAGCTTCTCTCAACCATCAAGGCCCGAATACAAGCTCGATCCCAAGCATCTCAAACCACTCAAGCTCAAAGGACGCATCAAACAATCGGCGTGTCGCTGGTGTTATCGCACTGTCAAGTTTGAGGATCTGTGCAAAGCAGCGAAGGCGATGGGCCTGGTCGGCATTGATCTGGTTAATGACCGCAAAGACTGGGCAACGCTCAAGCAGTATGGATTGCAAGCGACAATGGTGCCGGGTGCGGGAACGATCCCGGTCGGCTTCAACCGTCTCGAACATCACGACAAATTGGTCGAAGATTTTCGTGGCAATGCGCAAGCGGCTTCAGAGGCAGGGTGGAAAAACGTGATCACCTTTTCTGGCAATCGGCAGGGTAAGCCGGATGCCGAAGCAATGGACAATTGCGTGACCGGGTTGAATCGCATCAAGGGTCTGGCAGATGAATTCAATGTCACGATTTGCATGGAGTTACTCAACAGCAAAGTAGATCATAAAGATTATCATTTCGATCATATGCAATGGGGCGTTGAGATCATGAGGCGCGTCAATCACCCGCGCGTGAAAATTCTTTACGATATTTACCATGCGCAAATTATGGACGGCGACATCATTCGCACGATCAAAGACAACCTGCAATGGATCGGCCATTTTCACACGGGCGGAGTTCCCGGTCGCCACGAACTTGACGATACACAGGAATTGAACTGGCGCACGGTGATGAAAGGAATTGCGGATTTGGGCTTTCAGGGGTTTGTCGCACACGAGTTTGTGCCAACCAAATCGGACCCCTTGGATTCGCTGCGTGAGGCAGTGTTGCTCAGTGATGTTTAGGAAAGATTTTCGGCGTAGGCTTCCAATTGCTTGAGGTAGGCGGGGGCCGCGTCGTCGCCTTCGGCAGGAGACCAGGGGGCAAAACTTTTATCGCGTTCGCCGACGTAGCCGCCGCTCGGATGGCCTTTGACTTCGTAAATTACAGAATCTTCCAGCGCAACCAGCGTGTGCCAGATCATCGGCGGAATGTCCATGCCATAGATTCCATCCGCAGGCGAAAGCAAGAGGCTGTGGGCGGTATCAACGGTTCCATCATCATCAAAAATCAATAACGCGAGCTTACCGCGCATCAGGATAAAACATTCGCTTTGATGTTTGTCAGCGTGGCGATGCGGACGCACATACGTGCCGACACACAGCGCATTCAGCATTCGATGGCAATGTTCCCAATCGCCTTCATGAAAGCAGTGAATCGTGCGAAGGCGAGGCGAGAGTCGAGCCTGCTCAATCAGTTTGTCAAGTTTTTGGGAAGTGATGGCCTGGATGGATTTCATGAAAGGCCCTGTAAAAAGCAATTGCGGCGAAAGGCCGTAATGTTAGGTGAGTGGCGTCCAAAGTGATTTAGTCTTTAGCGCACATCCTCAAGAAACGTCAGGACAAAAGTTCTGACAGTCGCCTTCGCCGCAAGCTTGATCTATGAGTTTTATAAGAACTGGAGCGGGAGACGAGATTTGAACTCGCGACTTCGACCTTGGCAAGGTCGCACTCTACCACTGAGTTACTCCCGCTCGTTTTCAACGGGGACTTTTTAGCCCATCGAAGCTGATTTGTCAACCGGGGTCTGGATGATTTTTTATCGAACTTAACTTGGCCGACGGAACCAACGACTCTGCTCATACCGTTGTTCGCTGAAATAGTTTTTCAAGATACTCAGTTCGACCGTCTGATCGGTGAGCACAACTGTCACCACATCATAACGATATTGTTCATCCGCCAGGCGCAAGAGGCGACGATACACCCGCGCGGTCTTGATAATCTGTCGCTGCTTGCGTAAATCTACGGCAGTTTCCGGGGCGGCAAACTGAATACTCGTTCGCGTTTTGACCTCGATAAAACATAAGCAACCTGTCGGGTCATAAGCGACGATGTCAATCTCGCCTGTAAGCTGTCGCCCGACCTGGCTGCGACCGAGCGGAGCCAGATAATTCGTCACGACAATGCGATACCCTTGCCGCTTCAGCCAGGCTACGGCCTGTTGCTCGCCAAATGCGCCGAATTCAATGGAAGTCGAAAAAGTCGGGATGGTCGGTTGACGGTTGAAAATCTGAGAGAGTTGTCGCATTGCGCCTCCTTGGTTTTGAATTTGCGATTGGAAGTTTATACTACGCCCGGCAACACGAAAATTACGGAGATTATTTCATGCACATTTTCAGAATCGCAGTTCTCACACTTTGTCTTTTCTCGCTTCCTTTTTCCAGCTTCGCTCAACTGGAATCCAGTTACGTACCGCATCGCGTCTTCGATGCCAAAGAAAAACGCTTCAGTGATTTTGAGGCCATGGTCGCGGATTTAGCGCGTGCCGATGTGGTCTTCATCGGCGAACAACACGACGATCCCGGCACACATCGGTTGGAGATTGCGGTTCTGGAAGGCATCTCGCGGCGGCGAGCTAATGTGATTGTCGCGCTGGAAATGTTTGAGCGAGATGTGCAGCAACAAGTGGATAACTACCTCGCGGGGAAAATCAGCGAACAGGATTTTCTGAAAAACTCGCGCCCTTGGCCGCGTTATGCGACGGATTACAGACCGTTGATTGAGTTTGCCAAAGCCAAAGGGTGGCGCGTTATCGCGGGGAACGTGCCACGGCGTCATGCTTCACAAGTGGGAAGAAGCGGGCTGAGCGCAGCCGACAAATTGCCTGAGTCCGAACGCGGGTTCTTAGCCAAACAATTTTCCTGCCCGACGGACGACTACTTCAAACGCTTCACCGAAGCAATGGGTGGACATCCCGGTGACAGCAAAGACGCGCCCAAAATGGATGCCGCAATGGTCGAACGGATGTACCAGGCGCAATGCGTCAAAGATGAAACGATGGCGGAATCCATTGCGAGTGCCGCGCAAGCCACCCCAAATGCGCTGGTCATTCATTACAATGGTGCGTTTCATTCGGACTTTCGGTTAGGAACAGCAGCCCGCACCAAACAACGGATGCCCAAAGCCAATATCAAAATTGTTTCTGCGCTCCCGGTTGAGAATCTGGATTCGATCACGACGGACAAAGATCGCAAACGCGGCGACTACTTGTTGTTCACGCTCAGGCCCGTGAAAAAAGAAACCAAAAGCTAAGGCATTATTTGCTCTGAGCTTCGAGCTTGCCTTCAAACTTTTCGTCAAATAATCCAGTGCGCTCTTTGGCTTGCACGCTGACGGTGGTTTCGGTAAAGCTCAATTGTAATTTGTAGCTGTTGAGATTGGCGACTTCATCGTACTCTAAAACAAAGGTGTGATCGTTTTCCCAATTCCCGCGTAATCCAACGGACAATCCATATCGTCCATTCGGGGACAATCGCAACACGCCATCCAACCCAAGAGGACGCACCTCTCGCAGCTTTTCCGTACGATTCATGTTGGCGTTTTCGACGAAAGCCAATCGCGCAGTCGGATCGCCAGTGGCCGGGAACGTGAGCGCCAGCGATTGTAAGCCAATCCAATTCGGAGTCAGGGTAAAAGTCTTGCCCGAAATCGCTCTGGCAATGGCGGGCAGCGGAGCTATCGGCGTCGGCGCACTGGCCCTCGCGGCTTCTGCAATCGCAGCTTTAAGCTTGGCTTCTGCGGCTGGATTCGCGGGCAAAGGTTGATCGGATTGGATCGCGGGCAACACCAGTTTCATAAATTCCCCGGTATTAAACCCGCCGCCATTCAAAACGATCACCGTATTTTTCGAGGGAATGATGCTGATTTGCTGGCCGCCGCGTCCCGATGCTTCAAATGGAATCAGATTTCCTGTCGGATAAACCCACCAACCATAACCATAATCACGCGGATTCCCGGTTTTGATATGCGACCGCGTTGCGTTCGTGACCCAATCACCCGGCACAATCGCGCGGTTGTCCCACTTGCCCTGATTCATCATCAGAACACCAAGTTTTGCCATATCGCGCGGCAACAGGTGCAAATTGCCAAAGCCGTGATTGATGCCTTGTGGATCAATAGGCCAGATTGCCTGTTTGTCACCGATTGGCTCAAACAATAACTTTTGCGCA